>NZ_JAUNSF010000098.1 GCF_030539355.1 Sutterella sp. | reverse complement strand
GGGTTGGTCTGAGGCGGGGGAGCTTGCCGCTCAAGTCTGATGAATTTCGGAGTGAATGAGAGATGCTCTCACAAAAGCGCAGGCCGCGGCGTGCCTCGTGACTGCCGGAGGTGCCCGGAGTTTCCCCGATGAGTGATGCGGTCAGCGGCCCGGGGCGGAGTAGAGGCGCGCCGGGAGCGGCTCGAGGCGGCCGTCCGGTGGCGGGTCGTGCGGCATGGCGAGGTAGTGCTGCTCGAGCCGCATCACCTCGTCGCAGTGACGGACGGCGTGATCGACGAGCGTGCCGCTGAGTTTCCACTCGGACCATTCATATGCCGTGAACGGACTCCAGTGCGTCCAGGTCACCCGGCGCAGATTCCAGTGATCCTCGCCGATGCCGGTTTTCCTCGAGTAAAGACACCCGGAGGTGACGACACCGCGGCCGTGGATGCCGCGGCCGTTGCTGGCATAGACCACGTCGCCGGGACGCATTTCGGTCCTGAACCGCCAGAGCGAGAGTGCCGTGCGCCTTCGTCCGCTGCCAGCCTCATTTTTCCCAAGCCGCTTCATGATCTCGTCCGCGGAGGTGCAGCCGCCGAGATTCCTCGTGCGCCTTCCCCCGCCCACCGTCACCACGCCGTGGCGCACCCAGTCGAGCCAGTCCTGGCCTCTCGTACCGCAAGCGATGCGCCAGTAGCGGCGGCGGCTTAGATCCGCATAAGTGAATGCCGTGAGACCGAGCGCGGCCGCGACGGCCTCGGCGTCGGTGAGTTCTTTCCGGTGCTGCGGTTCGGTCATGGCGGGTCCTCCCTGATCCGTGTGACTCGTTGAAGAATGAGAGGAGTTTACGGACCGGACGTAATACAGTCAATCGATGACGCATGGGCGGCGAGGTGTGTGAACCCGGGGAGACGGAGCGCCCCCGCCGGAATCCGCCCGGTGACGGGGCGGGTCATTGACGTGAGGATGAGAGCGCAGGATGACCTGTCGCGGTGCGCACGAGGCGCGGAAGGCGAGCGACCGGTCCTGAGACTCAGGACGGCCTAGCTGAGAAAAAACGAAGGCTTCCGCGGCCATGGGCCTCGCGCCGGTTCCTGGGGCAGAAACTGACTGATGCCGAAGTGTCACTTCGGGGAAACGAAATGTGTATGATTCAGACATCGGCCCGCCTGGGCTCCCGGTGAGACATGATGTTTCTCAGGGTGCCTCCGGGTCATCGGACGGTTCGACTGCCGCTGACTCTCAGGTCACTTTCCCCGCTCCCGCGTCTGATCGGACAGGATCGGACGGTAGCGGTCCCATTCAGCCGCACCGTCCTGGGTCAACCACTTGTCTCAACCCGGAAAAAAAGAAACATGCCGGAGAAGAAATCAAAACAACAGCAGAACGAGGAATTCGCCCCCGACAGCCCGCGCGCGTTCGACCGCGGCCTCAGGGCCCTTCGCCACAGGCGGATCGCCTGGCGCAGATTTGACGGGCTCGACGTGAGGCGCATCGCCGCGGACCGCCGCGTCACGCTCGCCGATCTCGCGTCGCTGATCGGCGTCTCCCGCCGCAGCGTCTACCGCTGGATCGCGGATCCTTCGTCGATGACGCTGCCGATGTGCGTCGCGCTCGCCTGGTTCGACGTCATGGGCGAAAACGTCTTCCACGTGATGACCGAGGAGGCGCGCCGCATGGACGCCGCGAGAGGAATCGAACCGGAGGAGCCCGTGGAGCCTCCGAAGCCCGCGGGGAAGGGCACGAAGGCCGGGAAGGACGACGGCGTGCCGAAGGTCTTCAGTGCGGAGGATGTCGTCAGGCTCAGGGACCGTCTCGACGTCTCGCGCAAGGAGTTCGCGGCCGCGCTCGATGTTTCCGAGAGCACCGTCGCGAAGTGGGAGCAGGGCGACGGCGTCGCCAAGGGACCGGCTCTCATCCTGATGAGGCTTCTCTGGAAGAAGGTCCTGAAGACGTACGACCTCTCCTGATGAGGTGAGAAGGCGAGGAGGCCCGGTGAGATCCGGGCGGCCCGGCGGCACCGGCCCCTGGGGCCGGAACCTCTTCACCGGCGGCGGGACGCCTGCGTCAGATGACGCGCTTCCTCGGGAGATTGCGCCTCGGGAAGCGCCGTTTCAGGTCGTCGCCGTAGAGGAGCCAGTCTTCGCTTACCTTGAAGACCTCGGCGAGGAGCTTGAGGTTCTTTCCGGCGGGCGGCGTCGTGCCGTTCAGCCAGTTGCGCACCGACCTGTCGATCACGCCGATCCTGCGGGCGAGTTCGGGCGCCGAGAGATCGTGGCGCTCCATCAGCTTTCTGAGGCGCTCCCCGATCGTTCCCCGGGGGGCGTCGCCGTAGCGCGAGGGCTCCGGCTCCACACTGAGGTGGCGCCTCACGTACGCCTCGAGCTTCTCGGCCTCCTCCGAGTCCGGCGACGCCGTCCGGGCGAGCCAGGCGGCGAGCCGCTCGCCCTCGACGCCGATGCGGCCGCCCATGGTGCCGGCGTCGAGACCGGTGAAAGTCATGTACTGCTTCAAGAGGCGAATGTATCGGGCGGCGGGCGATGCCCTGACTCCTTCCGCGAGGCCGGGCTCCCGGACGGGGCCGCCCGTGATCGTGTCCTTTTGGACAGGGCGGTCCGTCCTTTCCGTCCTTTCCGTTTGTTCAGTGACGCCGGGCGCCCGCGGGAGCTCCTCGGCGGAGCGTTCCGGGACGCTGATGGTGATGGTCCTTGTCCTCGGATCGTATGTTTGGACTGTCCGCGGCGCGGGTGTCTCCCGGGGGGCCTTCTTCAGGACGCGGGTGACCGTCCAGCGGCTCACGCCGACCGCCGAGGCGGTCTCCGTCACGGACTTCCCTGAGCGGCGCATGGCGACGATCCTCTCGATCTCCGCGTCGGTCAGGTAGTGACCGGAGGTCCAGACGGGCACGGCCGCGTCCATCAGATCGCGCCAGGCCGGCAGGGCGCCTGCGGTGACGGCCGCGGCGAGCTCCGGGTCGCTTTTAAGGGCGGCGCCGAGGTGCGTGATCGTGATGCCGAGGATCTCCGCGCTTGTCTCCGGCGCGGTTCCGCCGCGGATGAGGCTGATGAGGTCCGCCGTCTGCTCCGCGGTGATGACCGAGTAGTTCTCGCCGAGGCGCTTCCCGGTGACGCTCTCCCAGTGTCTGACGACGGATCGCTCAGTCACGCCGAATGCCCGGGCGGCCTCCAGCGGGCTCACGCCCTTCCAGCGGAGCTCGATCAGTTCGGCGATCTCAGCCTCGCTCAAGTGCCTGCCGGCGTGTTCCTTGAGGCCCGCGGCCTTCCAGTGTTCGAGGACGGTGCTCCTGTGAACGCCGACTATGTTCGCGGTCTCCCGGGCGTTGAAGCCCTTGCGCCCGAGACTGAGGATCTGATTTTTCCTTGCGATCGAGAGAGGTGCGCCCATATGAATTCCCAAAGGTCGTGCTGCAGCTGCTGCGGCAGGAGTCTACGGGCGCCGCCGGGCGGTTTTCAACGTCTTTGACCCGGAAATTTCGCTCCCCGCGAGTGTCATGTCATGACCGGAGGAAGGTTCTGAGAACGTACGGCCTCTGAAGAGTCCCGAGGAGGCCCGGCGGGTTCGGCCGGACTCGTCGCGGGCAGTCAATGTGAACGGGCGCACGGGACTGCAGCCGTGCCCGGGCTTCCGGTCCGCTTCCGTGACGGGCTTGGGAGGGCGGATCCTCTTCACCGGGGCGGAAAGCAGACGTCAGACGTCGCGCTTCCACGGGATATTGCGCCTCGGGAAGCGGCGCTTGAGGTCGTCGCCGTAGAGGAGCCAGTCTTCGGCTGCATTGAAGACCTCGGCGAGGAGCCTGAGGCTCTTTCCGCTGGGTCTGGTCCTGGCCTTGAGCCAGTTACGGACGCACGCATCGCTCACGCCGATCCTGCGGGCGAGCCCGGGCACCGAGAGACCGTCGCGGACCATCAGCTTCCTGAGGCGCTCCTCGAACGTGCCCGGGGCGGTCCCGCAGCGGGGCACGGACGGGCGACCCGACCTGATGCTGCGCTTGACGAACATCTCGAGTTTCGCGGCCTCTTCCCGGCTGGGCGACGCCGTGCCGGCGAGCCAGGCGCTGAGCCGGTCGCCCGCGACGCCGATGCGGGTGCCAAGAGTTTCGGCGTCGAGACCGCTCCACGTCATGTATTCGCTGATCCGGCGAATGAATCCGGCGGCGGGCGGTGCGGCGGGCGGGGTGGCGAGCGGTCCGGCGGGCGGTGCCCCGTCCCTGTCCGGGAGGCCGGGCTCCGGGACGGGACCGGCCTTGAGCGCCTTCTTCAGGATGCGTCGGACCGTCCGTTCAGCAACGCCGAGCCTGCGGGAGATCACCTCCGGGCAGCTTCCCGCGTCACTCATGGCGACAATCTGTTTCCTCAGATCGTCGGAGAGGATCGTCCGCGGCCTGACTGTCTCCAGGGCGGCGTTCCTCATGATGCGGGAGACCGTCCTCTCGCTCACGCCGAGCGCCGAGGCGGTCTCCTTCAGGGACTTTCCTGCGCGGCGCATGGCGACGAGTCTTTTGATCTCCTTGTCGCTCAGGTAGTGCTTGGTGGTCCAGACGGGCACGGCCGCGTCCATCAGGTCGCGCCAGGCCGGCGCGACGCGCCAGGCCGGCAGGCCGTCTTCGGTGACGGCCGCGGCGATCTCCGGGTCGCTTTTAAGGGCGGCGCCGAGGTGCGTGATCGTGATGCCGAGGATCTCCGCGCTCTTCTCGGGCGCGTATCCGCTTCGGATGAGGACGATGAGCTCCGAGGTCTGATCCGCGGTGAGCACCGAGTATTTCTCGCCGAGACGTTTCCCGGTGACGCGCTCCCAGTGCCTGACGACAGATTGCTCAGTCGTGCCGAATTCCCGGGCGGCCTCCCGCGGGCTGAGGCCCTTCCAGCGGAGCTCGATCAGCTCGGCGATCTCATCCTCGCTGAAGTACCTGCCTTCGCGACTGATGATCTGATTTTTACCTGTGATCGGGAGACGTGCGCCCATTGGAATTCCTCCTCGGTCCTGCCGCAGCTGCTTCGGGTTCAACTAGTAGGCGGAAAACTTAGAATATCTACCACCGACCTCAGTACAGGAGGCCGCCATGACATTGTGCAGCATCTCAACGATTGCAAAACACTACGGAGTCTCTCCGAGCACGATCCGCAGGTGGGTTGAGAGGGGATACATAAAACTCGCCGGCAGGACTTTCGGTGGACACAGACGCTTCCAGCACCCGGCCGACAGTGATGCTGTCACATCTGGAGAGCGAAAGGTTCTTGGCTACGCGCGCGTCTCTTCCCATGATCAACGATCCGATCTCGGTCGCCAGATCGATCGTCTGAAGTCGCTCGGCTGCGACGAGGTGCTCTCGGACATCGGTTCGGGGCTCAACTGTCGAAAGCCAGGCCTAAAGGCACTTCTGCGCCGACTGCCTGGCGGCCGTGTCAGTTCGCTTGTCGTGCTCCATGAAGACAGGCTGCTGCGCTGCGGCGTTGAACTCATCCGATTCCTTTGTTCAAGGATGAAGACGGAACTCAAGGTCATTGAGGCGCCGCCCGAAATCTCCTTCGAAATGGAACTTGTCAGGGACGTCACCACGCTCATGACGGTCTTCGCTGCACGCATGTATGGCAGGAGATCCCACCGTAACAAGCGGCTGACTGCAAGCAACGCCGTTAACAGAAAGGTTGCGTGAAAGTGTACTTTCCCGGCTGATGCAATAAACTTTCAGCCCGAACGCAACCCAAGCACAGGTTCACGTACCAAATGACCAGCCAGCTTCAGAAGATTTTCGATGCGCGATTCGTCAAGCATCAGGACATTGCCGAGCGCTTCGGCGTCAGCCGCCAGTCCATATCCCAGTGGGTCAGACGCGGGAAGCCTTCACGCAAGTACCTCATGGACCTCGCCGCGTATCTTGACGTGACGCCCGAGCAGCTCGTCGGCATCGAGCCGTTTGTGACGGCGGCTGAAATGAAGGTAAAGCGCCAGACGATCGAGTCCCGGCCCGGGTGGGTGATTCTCGCCGCCCCCGAGCGGTACACCCGCGGAGACGAGCCCGATCCGCCCGGAGAGGTCGGTGTGCTCGGCTCCGGCGAGTTTCCGGAGGATTTTCTCCGCACCGTAGCCGGCGTGAGCGAGATCCGACCGAACCAGTTCGAAATTGTCAACATTCTGAGCGACACCATGGATCCGACGCTCCGGCGCGGCGGTTTCTGCATCGTTGACACCCGCCAGACCGAACTCAAGCACGACGGGCTCTACATGATCGTGTCGCGCGGACGCAGCTTCATCCGGCGCGTGCATGCCGATCTTGACGGTCGCCTGATCTTCAACTGCGACAACCCGAAGTATCCACAGGATGTCGTCATCAGGGAGGCGCTCAACTCTGTCTCCGTCCATGGCCGGATAGTCTGCGCCTTCAACGGACAGCGCCTCTGACGCTCCTCGCCCCCTCACAAGCCCGCCTCCGGCGGGCTTTTTCGCGCCTGAAGATTCCCAATCTCTTCATAACGGCGTTATAAATGACAGTACTCTTGACATTTCTCTGACAATTAGTTAACTTAAGAGCACGGCTGATCAGTGATGATGATTGTCACTGGATTTAATTAGAATGTATCTATAGATGCGCAGTCAATGCCAGTTGATTGCCTTGAAATTTCTTCACCCTCTTACCTTCAGGATCGGCAATGCTCACTTCCACTTCGAATCGCGTCCCCGGGAAAGACACGACCGATGCCGGCCGTCTCTGCGTCGAACGTCCGCAGAACGACCGCGCTGACACCGCGGCCTCCGGGACGGTCCATGGCACGAAGCTGTCCGCCGCGAAGAAGAAGGTAAATCTCCTTCAGGCGACCGTCGTAGAGCCCGCGAAGACCGCAGAAGTGCTCGGGCTCAGTGCGCTTGCCGAGGCGCTTCAGGAGGTACCCGAGGAAACTGTCTCCCGCTGCCTTGAGAAGCAGAAGAAGAAGTTTGTGAAGAAAGGTGGGCAGAAGACGGTGCGGATCGAGATCTACCGTACGATCGTCCGTCAGATCGACACGTCGCGCGTGTCCGAGGAGGATCTCAATGAGGTCAACGGCGGCCTTGACGCCTCCTGCATGCAGCGGCGCGACTTCGCCGAGATGCTCAAGCAGAAGAAATACCGCCGGTTCTGCATCGGGAACAACTGGCAGAAGCTTCGCAAGCTGCTCAATGATTCCGGTTTCGAGAGCCCCTACGGCCTTCAGACACATCCGTGGCAGATGGCCCTGAAGGGAGCCGCCCAATTGGTCAACAGATTCTGGTGCGGCAAACAGTCGCAGATCCTCGCGAAGATGGCGAAGTCTAAGTTCTTCGCCCGACTCTCCGATAAAGAGCAGGAGTATGTCCGGCATTTGCTCGCCGACCTCCGCACGGAATTCTTCGACGTGCTTGAAGGCAAGGTGCCTGACATCAAGAAGTTCAAGGAAATCCCGTTCGAGAAGCGCAGGACGATCTGTCGCCGGATCCGCAAAGTCTTCAACCAGGTGTTCAGGCAGCTGCCGGTTGTCAGGAAATTCTGCTCGCAGGACCTTGACGAGAGCTGTTGGAGGCCCGAGGAAATTGACGGCGAGCAGTTCGTCTGGCTGACCACCCGGAATAAGGGCGAACGCGCTTGTCTGCCGCTCAAGGGGCACGGTCATCTCAAGCACGGTGACGCCAGACTGGTGAGAACCGATGAGGGGCTGTTCTTCCATCTCACGGTGCTCGCCAGAGTGAGGAAACTCAGGAACGTGCCCAAGGCCGCAGAAGGCAAGGTGTACTGCCGCGCGTACGACCAGGGCGTCACGGAACTGACCATGAATGACCACGGCGTGTCCTTTGGCGTCGGCTTCGGTGAGTACATCTCAAGGAACGCCGAGAGGCTGAGCAGGAAGCAGGCCGGCCGCCAGAGCGTGGATGCTGTCTACAGGAAGACCGGGAGCAAGGCGAAGCGGCGGAAAATATTGAAAAACAACAAGGGGGACAAGGGATGGAACAAGCTGACACGGAAATGCAAGGGAGCGCTGAAGACTTTCGTCAACACGAGCATCAATCAGATGGTCAGGCATGATCCGGCTGATGTCTGGGTGTTCGAGAAGTTCGGCAGGCAGTTCACCATCAACAAGAACTGGCCGGTCTGGGTCAGGCGGCTGATGGCCCTGTGGGGGCGCGGCTATACCAACGAGCGTTTTACGTTCAAAGCCACCACCAATGGGATACGGATCGCCCGCGTCGCAGCCGCGTTTTCGTCGCAACAGTGCCCGAAGTGCCTAGCGTTTTCGAGACACAGCAGAAATGGAGATTATTTCAAATGCATCGACTGCGGATCCAAGTTTCATGCTGATCAGGTTGGAGCGGTGAACATGCTTCGCCGACTGCACAGCAGGAAGTGGAAGAAGAGGATGAGCGTCAGAAACGCGTGCAGGGCGGCGATCAATGAGTACGTTGAGCGCTGCGCCGAGCGAGGCGTCACCGCGCTCCCCGAAATCGTGAACCACATCAAGAAGTATGAACAGAACCCAGTGAACAAGGAGAAGAAGGCAAAAAAGCCGCGCCGGGCGAAGGCCCGGAAGGCCAAGACTGCCTGAGGAACAGAATCAACAACAAATCGAAGAGATGCTTGTGACTTGTGCATGAGCCTCTCTTATCCCCAACCCCCCGGACGCGGATGCTGAACGGTTTAGCCTTGCTTGAGTCACGGCAGTGGCTCAAGGTCGGGCCACCGAGCTTGCGGCCCGTTCACCTGCGTACGGGGATCCAACATTGTCGTAATGTCGACAGGCGCGAGGAGGAAGGGGCCTTGCTCTCCAAAGGAGCATTGTTCTCAAACCGTTGCAGCGCCGACTCCCCCGGGGCACGCATGCTGCCGTTTATGTGACCCGAAAGGAGTTATACCAGTTCAGCCTGGGGTGAAAGATTCGGTTGAATTGTGCCAACGGCAGGAGTCTACGGGCGCCGGCGGGTGGTTTTCAACGGCTTCGGCGCGGAAATTTTCTTCTTCCCGAAGTGTCATGTCAGGAAGGTGACCCGGATGATTCGCGCGGGGAGTGATGCGCCCGGTCCCGCGTCAGCCGCGGCACGGGCGGCCGCGGGCGTCCCAGGGACCGAAGATTGTCTCCTCGCTTTCCTGCTTGGGGGCGTCCTGCGGAAGACATGCGGAAGACGACGGGGATCCCCCGGATGTGAGAATATTTCCTGCTGCGGTCCGGGATTTCCTCCGGCGCCGCCCCCGCACCGTCTCCCGACACGCCTCATGACAGCCACAGACCGCCAGAACGACCGCCTCACCGAACGACTCGGGATTCTCCTCTCCGAACACGGCCTCACCCCCGGGGACCTCTTCGAGCGCCACGGCATCCCGGTCACGCAGGTCGCCCGCGAGATCGAGAGCGGCTCCGCAGCCGGCGAGGAACTCCTCGCGCTCCTCGCGAAGACGTTCGAGGTCTCGCCCGGGTGGATCCGCACCGGTGTTCACCCGCCGCTCCCCTCGGGCGAGCCGGTCACGATGATCCCCGGGGATCCCGACGGCCCGGAGGCCCGCGCGGAGTTCGCAAAGCGCTTCACCGACCTCTCGCAGAAGGCCGGCTTCACGACCGGCGCGAAATTCGTCGCACACTTCCGGGTCTCGCGGGGCAGCTGGCAGAAATGGCATCTCGGGCTCGGCTTCCCCCGCCCCGCGCAGGTGAAGGCATTCGCCGAGGCGTTCGGCGTGCGGCCGTCGTTCCTCCGCCTCGGACCCGCGTGCGAACTCACCGGTCCCGCAGCCGCGCGCCGTCTTCCTCCCGAGGGCTTTCACGCGGAGCTCCCCGCGCGCACCCGCATCTTTCTCTGGCGCGTCACGGTGCTCCTCGCCGACCGCGGGCTCACCCGGGGCGAGTGCGCCGGGATGGGCGGCCGCTCCAAAGCGCCGCTGACCGCCCTCTTCGGCGGCAGGTACGCGCCGGAGGACGTCGACTGGCTCGCCGAGGTGCTCCGGACTTCTCCCGAATTTCTCTTCACCGGCAGGGAGCGCGGCTCTGAACCCGCTCCCCCGCCGGCCGTGCCCCTCGAGACCCTCGCGGAGCGAATCCGGCCGCTCCTGGCCGGGGCTGAGGCCGAGGCCTCGTCCTCCTCGTCAGCTGTCGACGCCATCCCCGGGAATCCCCCCGTGACGCCCGAGGGGGCGGCTCCCGCTCACCCCGCCGCGGACACAGGCGCCGAACCTGCCGCTGCCCCCGGCCCGGATCCCTCTGCGCTCCTCGCCGACCCCCAGGGGGAAGCCGTGCACCGCGCATTCACGGCTCGCATGAGGCGCTTCCTCGCGGACTCCGGTCTCACGCGCGAGGCGTTCGCGCGGCACCTCGGGCTCAAGTACGTCACGCTCACCGCGTTCCTGAACGAGCGGGGCCTCCCTCAGCCCGCCCGCCTCGTGACCATGGCCCGGGCGCTCAGGATCCGCCCCTCGGTCCTTCTCTGGGGGAAGGCGGCCGACCTCGAGGATCCCCGGAATCCCCTCGCGCGGCACGCAACCTGGCGGCTCCGGGTGCTCATGGCCGACCACGGCCTCACGATGCAGGAGCTCGGGCGTCGCTGCGGCTGCACCCTCGACACCGTGAGCCTCTGGTTCACGGCAGGGGCACTGCCGCGCTCGCCCGGGAAAGTCGCCGCGGCGCTCGGCACCACCGTCGATTTCCTCTTCCCCGCCGGGGTCGACAGAACAACGGGCGCGGCCGGGACCGACTCCGCCGCGCGGACGCCCGTTCCCCCGCGGGAGGCCTTCCGCGGGCGCCTGAAGGCCCTTCTGCGCGCCCGTGTGATCGGCGTCGCCGAACTCGCGCCTCTCCTCGGGGTGAGCGGGGACGTGCTCTGGAGCTGGGTCACCGGCCGCAGCCTGCCCTCGCCTGAGGCGATGGCTGATCTCGCCCGGGTGCTTGGCGTCGATCCGGAGTGGCTTGAGGGTGGCTCCGCAGAGGGCGGCCCCCGCTGGCTCCCTCCGGAGCCCGGCCCGCAGGCCTTCGGCGGGCGCTTTTCCTCGCTTCTTCGGGAACGCGGACTCACGCCCGAGACCTTTGCAAATCTCGCCCGACTGAATAGCGCCACGGTCCGGCGCTGGGCCGCCGGGAAGGTCCTGCCCCGCCCGGACGCGGCGCGCGCGGCCGCCGCGATTCTCGGGGTAACGCCCGCGATGCTCATCCACGGCGTCGACACGGGCGCCTGGGAGTGCCCGGTGCCGGTCGTTCTCAGCGAGGCGGCCGAAACCTGGATCCGGGAACACCGGACTCGGGGCCCGGCACCGACGGCCGGGCTGCAGCCCCTCTGCGATGAAACGTCCGGTGAGAAGCCCGGTGAG
>NZ_JAUNSF010000097.1 GCF_030539355.1 Sutterella sp. | reverse complement strand
AGGCTCACCTCCTGACGGCGGGCAAGTATCAGAGTTCCTCGACCTCGTCGCCCTTGTGGTTCTTCTCGCGGCACTCCGTGCAGATGCCGTAGAGCACGAGCGAGTGATCGGTCATTTCGTAGCCGAGACGCGTGGCGACCTGACGCTGGGCCTTCTCGATCTCGGGATCGACGAATTCCTCGACCTTGCCGCAGCTCACGCAGACGATGTGGTCGTGGTGACGGCCTTCCTGGAGCTCGTACGTCGCGCGGCCCTCGTCGAAGTGATGGCGCACGAGAATGCCCGCGTTCTCAAACTGCGTGAGCACGCGGTACACGGTCGCGAGGCCGATGTCGCTGTTTTCATTCAGAAGAAGCTTGTACACTTCCTCGGCGGAAAGATGGCGCTTGCCCGCTTCCCGCGACTCTGAAAGCTTCTGAAACAAATCCAGAATCTTGAGTCGGGGCACCGTCACCTTGAGGCCCATGGTCTTCAGGTCGTTTGACTGCTGGTTCGGTGTTGCTTCCTTCACGGCTGTTTACCCTGTCTGAGTTCGTGCGGTTTCTTTATCATAAGGCCTGAGGAGGTCGACGTGACCTCTTCGCCTGAATCACCTATTTTAGTTCGGTTTATGTTCAAGCGACATCTTCTTACCCTTTGCGCGGCGCTCGTCGGCGTCGCCGGCTTGAGCGGGTGCACCACGGTCTCCAACGCCTGGGACTCGGCCACCGGCTGGGTTCCCTACTTCCTCAAGCCCTATCGCGCCGATGTCCCCCAGGGAAACCTCGTCACGAGCGAGATGGCGCTTCAGCTTGAAAAGGGCATGACGGACGCGCAGGTGCAGTTCCTGCTCGGCGTTCCCCTCATTCAGGACCAGTTCCACGAAGGCCGCTGGGACTATGTCTACTATCTGCGCCGCGGCGACGGCGAGGAGCAGATCCGCCGCCTGACGGTCTGGTTCAATGACGACCGCCGTGTCGACCACTGGACCTCGGATCCGATGCCCGACGAGCAGCAGGCCGACCAGCTGATCCTCGGCACGATCAAGACGTTCGAGCCGCGTCCTCCCAAGACCGCGATCCCGCCCGCGCAGCCCGCCGGCGCCGCGGACGCTGACGCCGAGGACGCCTCCGGGTCCTGAGCGCCGCCCCATCCCCATTGATTCCGCCCGCCCGTTCCGGGCGGATGCTCCGACGCCGCCCGCCTGCCCCAGACACTCAGACGTGCGGCGCAGTCTTTTGACCCATTTGGAATCCCGACAGTCATGAAGCAGGAACTTGAACGGCTCAGAGCTCTGATCACGCAGCTTGCAACCCGTCTTCAGGGCGAGCGCGACGCGCGCATCCAGCTCGCCAACCAGCTCGCCGCCCGCGAAGGGGAACTGCGCCGCTCGCGCGAGCAGATCCAGGAAATGAAGCGCAAGATTGACGCCATGCTCACGCAGTTCGGCGACACCGGCAGCGGTCGCTGACCGCTCCGGGGGAGATCATCATGTCCGAAGTCACCGTCACCATTTTTGAGCGCAGCTACCGCCTCGCCGTCTCGAGCGGCGAGGAGCACCTCCTTGAGGAATGCGCCCGCACCGTGGACGAGCAGATGCAGGCCGTGCGCGCCGCCGGCCGCGTCATCGCCAACGACCAGATCGCCGTGCTCACCGCCCTCGAGCTCGCCTACGACGCGAGGAAGCGCGAGCTCGCGCACGAGGAGGAGAAGGCTGCGGCAGCCGTTGCCGCGGCAGCGGCTCAGGCGGCCGTTTCGCTCCCCGAGGAACCCGAGGCCGTGCCTCAGGAGCCGCAGCGCGCGAGGAGCGACGCCGAGGACGCGGAGATCCTCGAGGAGATCCGGTCGCTCTGCAAGCTCTGCGAGGAGGCGCTTTACCGCGACGCAAAGATGGGGTCGCTCTTCTGAGCTTCCTCAAGATCCCCGGTTCCCCTCTCTCAGAGAGGATTCGGGGATCTTTACAACCGTCGCCGAACAGGTACAATGATCTCAAGCCTGCAGTGGCAAGCATCAGGGCTCCAAGGTACCTAGAACCAATGCTATGTGCAATAGGTTGGCCTACTCGAGAGCCGATAGAGTGCCGGTCACGCCGTGTCCAGCCCGTTCCGCTCCGGAGCCGACCGCCCTGAACTCCCGGTTCAGGATACGTAGCCCCGCCCCACTGCAGGTCTGACACACTTCTCACGGAAGGGCAGCCCTTTTTGAAAGGCTGCCCTTTTGTGCATCTGCACCTCTCTTCAGCCGCCCAAAATGCTCTCCGCCAAGGAACTCCGTTCGCTCACCGAGAACGCTCACGCCTTCTGGCTCATGAAGTCCGAGCCTTCCGAGTGTTCGATTGACGATGCGCTCGCTGCTCCCGACCGCCGCGTCTCCTGGTTCGGCGTGAGGAACTATCAGGCGCGCAACTTCATGCGTGACGCGATGAGCCCGGGCGACGCAGTGCTCTTCTACCACTCGAGCTGCCCGAACCCCGGCATCGCCGGAATCGCACGCATCGCCTCCGGCCCCTACCCCGACCGCTGCCAGTTCGACCCCGGGAGCGACTACTTCGACGCGAAGAGCACGCCGGAGAACCCCCGCTGGATTGCCGTGGACGTCGAGGGGCTCGCCAAGATTCCCGTCATACCGATTTCCGATCTTCGCGCGCACCCCGAGCTCGCCGAGATGATTATTCTTCGCCGTGGCAACCGCCTTTCGATCACGCCGGTGACACAATCTGAATTCCGCTTCATCACCGAGCGCCTCGTCGCCCAGGGTGACTGAAACGTTTTTCCCCTGAATCCCTCCCACAACTTCCCTTTCACCCCAGAAGAAAATGCCCATTGAAATCATCCTTGCTCTCGCATGCCTCGGCTGCTGCACGGGTTTCCTCGCCGGACTTCTCGGCATCGGCGGCGGCATGGTGCTCACCCCCTTCCTGACAATGCTCCTTGCCATGGCGAGCATTCCGGATCAACACATCGTTCATGTCGCGATCGCGACCTCCATGGGCACGATCCTCTTCACCTCGCTCTCGTCGGTGCGCGCCCACGCCAAGCGCGGCGCCGTGCTCTGGAACGTCGTCTGGGCTATGGCACCGGGCATTCTCGTGGGCGGCCTCATCGGCCCGCAGATCTCCGGTTCGCTGCCGACCTTCTGGATCGCACTCTTCTTCGCGTGCTTCGTCTACTTCTCCGCAATCAAGATGTTCATCAACACGCAGCCCAAGCCCTCGCGCCATCTGCCCGGCACAGCCGGCATGTTCGGCGCGGGCACGGTGATCGGCGTGATCTCGGCCCTCGTCGGCGCGGGCGGCGGCTTCATCTCGGTCCCCTTCATGACCTGGTGCAACGTCAAGATGCACAATGCCGTCGGCACCTCGTCGGCCTTCGGCTTCCCGATCGCCTTCGCGGGCACGATCGGCTACATTTGGAAAGGTTGGGGACTTGAGACCCTTCCTGGCTGGCCCTTCACGCTCGGCTATATTCACGTTCCGGCACTCCTCTGCGTCGCGGTGACGAGTATCTTCTTCGCCCCGCTCGGTGCCAAGGTCGCGCATTCGATTGATACCAAACCCCTGAAGCGCATCTTCGCGTGCCTGCTCTTCGTGCTCGCCTCCTACATGCTCTGGAAGGCGCTCACCTCGATCTAAAGAACTTCACGCCCCGGCAGAGCTTTCCTCGCGAAAGCACTGCTCCAAGACAACACGGGATGCTTTCCGACGATGGAAGCATCCCGTTTTGCTGTTCTCTGTGCCCTGTCAGCAGAGCCCAAATGCCCCTGCCTGAGCGCGGGCTGCGTCTCTAGCGCTTCGCCCCGCGCCGGCCGGCCCAGATCCACACGAGGATACCCGCGAGCAGCAGCGGGAGCGTGAGCCACTGGCCGCGGGAGAGTCCCAGGGCCTGGAGGCCGAGGAAGGCATCCGGCTCTCGGAAGAACTCACAGGTGAAGCGCGCGAGGCTGTAGCCGATGCCGAAGAGCGCTCCGGTGCGGGCCACGGGCCGGGGCTTTCTCGAGTAAATCCAGAGGAGCAGGAAAAGCGCGAATCCCTCAAGGCCGGCCTCATAGAGCTGGGAGGGATGGCGCGGCACGCCGCCGTCCATGGCCTGCGGGAAGACCATGGCCCAGGGCAGGTCCGCGGACGCCGCACGTCCCCAGAGCTCACCGTTGATGAAGTTGCCGAGACGGCCGAAGGCAAGCCCGAGCGGAACGAGCGGGGCGACAAAGTCCGCCACGCGCCAGAAGCCCATGCCGCGCATGCGGCCGTAGAGCGCCATCACGATGAGCACGCCGATGAGGCCGCCATGGGCGCTCATGCCGCCGTGCCACATCTGCAGGATCTCGAGCGGATGCTCCGCGTAGTAGGCGGGCTGGTAGAAGAGGCAGTAACCCAGGCGCCCGCCGAGGACCACGCCGAAGACACCCCAGAAAAGCATGTTCTCCACATCGTCTCTCGTCACGCCACGCCATGCCTCTCGCGCGCGCATGCGGCCGAGCGCCCAGAAGGCGATGAAGCCCGCGAGGTACATCAGGCCGTACCAGTGAACGCCGACCGGACCGATCGAGATCGCGACCGGATCGAACTGCGGATGAATGAGCATGGAGGCAATCCTGTGGAGGGAGTCTTGAGGAAGTCCTCATTCTAAGAGGCCTCGCGGGCGGGGCCCGGAAGGTGCGTTACGAAGCTTTGCCGGCTCCCCTCTTCTCTCGGAGGATGTCCAACAAGTCCCGGCTGTGCTAGTGTGTTCCTCCTCCCGTCCCCGCGGGACAGTCCGGCAAAATTGAAGACACCTCCATCCCATGCAAATCACCCCGATCTCACCGGAGTGCCTCGCGCACTCGCTCGAAAATCTCCGCAAGTCGCGTCCCCTCGTGCACTGCCTCACCAATGAGGTCGTGCAGGAGATCACTGCGAACGTGCTTCTCGCCGCCGGTGCCTCCCCGGCGATGGTCGTGGCGGCCGAGGAAGCCCCGGGATTCACGGCGGTCGCGAGCGGTCTTCTCGTCAATGTCGGCACGCCCACGCCCGACCGCCTCGCGGTGATGCACAGCTGCGCGCGCTCCGCCCGCGAGCACGGCCGTCCCTGGGTGCTCGACCCGGTCGCCGCGGGCGGCATGCCCTGGCGTGACGAGCAGATCCGGAGTTTTCTCGACGACTCGCCCACGGTGATCCGCGGCAATGCGAGCGAGATCCTGGCGCTCGCCGGTCTCGGCTCGGGCGGCAAGGGCGTGGACAGCACGGATTCGAGCGACGCGGCGCTTGAGGCCGCGCGCGTGCTCTCAGAGAAAACCGGCGCCGTCGTCTGCGTGACGGGCGAGACGGACTATGCGGTGAAGGGTGACCGCGCGGTCAGCATCTCGGGCGGCAGTGAGATGGCCACGCTCGTCGTCGGCACCGGGTGCTCGCTCTCCGCGCTCGTCGCGGCCTTCCTCGCCGTCACGGACGACGCCGTCACCGGGGCGATCTCCGCCTGCGCCCTCGCGAAGCGCGCCGCCCAGATCGCCCGCGGCCGCTCGCGCGGTCCGGGGAGCTTCCACAACGAGTACTTGGACGCCCTCTATCAGATTCAGCCCGCCGATTTTCTCGGCGAGGAGGCGTGATGCGAGCCGCCGACCTCCGCCTCTACCTTGTTCTTGACCCCGACCAGAGCGCCCGCTCGGGCGGCCTGATCGAGACCGCGCTCGCCGCCGTGCGCGGCGGCGTGACCATGATTCAGCTGCGCGCCCCGCGCTGGAAGAAGCGGGAGTTCGTCGAGGCCGCGAGGGCGCTCCGTTCCGCGCTCATGCCGTTCAGCGTTCCGCTCCTCATCGATGACCACGCGGACGTGGCGCTCGTCGCCGGGGCCGACGGCCTTCACATCGGTCAGGACGATCTCTCCGTCGAGGATGCCCGCAGGCTCCTCGGTCCCGACAGAATCATCGGGCTCTCGGCCGGCAGCCCGGAGGAACTCCGCTCGGCCGATCCTGCGCTCGTTGACTACTACGGCGTCGGCCCCGTCTTCGCGACGAAGAGCAAGGCCGACGCGGGTGACGCAATCGGCACCGACGGCCTCGCCAAGGTCGTCCGCCTCGCCGCGCATCCGTGCGTCGCCATCGGCGGCATCGGAGCGGCAAACGCCGATCAGGTTGCCGCGACGGGCGCCGCCGGCATCGCCGTCATCTCCGCTATCTGCGGTCAGCCTGACCCCGAGGCTTCCGCCCGAATGCTGCTTAACCGCTTCAACTCCGGAATCCGCCTGTGAAAGCTCTGAAGTCCCTTCTCTCTCCGTCGGCAAGATCAGCGCTGGGAGCCCTCGCCCTGCTTCTGCTCATCATCGCGCTCTACCTCACCACGGGAGACATCAAGCGCGGACTGCAGCTTTCCGTCTTTTCCATCCCCTTCATCGCTTTTGCGCTTGCGGCTCCCGCATGCGGCAGAACTCTGTGCGCACTTTTCCGCGTCGTCGCCGTCGCCGGATTCGCGCTCCTCACGGTTGACGCGGGCGTCCGCGCCTTCCTGAAGCAGGTCTACACGGCCGAGCCGCTCTCGAGCTTCGTGCTCGAGGCGATCGCCAACACCTCCGTCTCTGAGTCCACCGACTTTCTCGTCTCCCAGTGGCCGGACGTGCTCCTCTGGTGCGCCGTTTCGGCGGTTGCCTTCGCGCTCGAGGTTCTGATCATCCTGAAGCTCCACGCGGACGCTGTCATCGGCTCCCGCGCCGGCCGCATCGTCTGGCGCAGCCTCGCTCTTCTCTTCACCGCCGTCTTTGTGCTCAGCGTCTGCAAGTCCTCCTGGCGCGGGCATTACCCGCCCTGGTTCTGGCCCAAGTGGGCGAACGAAATCGCCGTGCTTGAGGCGACCTGGGCCAATGCCGCGCTTGAGCGCGAGAAGGAACTTGAGACCGCCCGGTCGCACATCACGGAAGCGTCCGCTGAACCGCGGACCATTGTCCTGGTTCTCGGCGAGAGCACCTGCCGGGACAACTGGAGCCTCTACGGCTACGAGCGCGACACCACGCCGAAGCTCACCGCGCTGGAAAAGGAGGATCCGAACTTCGTCACCGTTCGCAAAGCCTGGTCCGTTGACTCGGCGACCGTCGGCGCCTTCTGCTCGATGCTCACCTTCCCCGTCGATCCCGAGGGAATCGCGAAGCGTCATGCCAATGAACCTGCGGAAGGCATGCAGGCGGGCAATGCACTTGCCTTCTTTGCCGCCGCCGGCTGGAGCATTCACTGGATCAGCAATCAGGACGACCGCGCCATCAGCTCGCGCTTCGCCGAGTGGTCGGAGAAGCCGACTTTCCTCAACCGCATGAGCGGCCGCACGAGCGTCTCAATGGACGAAAAGGTACTGCCGGCCTTCAAGGAAGCCCTTCAGGATCCCGCGTCGAGGAAAATCATCGTCGTCCACCTGATCGGCGCGCACCCGCACTATTCGCTCCGCTATCCCGACCGGCTCGCGCCCGACTGGGGCGAGGATGCCGTGGAGAAGAAACTCTCCGGCCTCGACCGCTCCCCCTGGGTGATCATCTCGCGCAACCAGTACGACGCGGCGATGCGTTATCAGGATGAGGTGATCTACGAGCTGCTTGACGTCTCACGCAGAGCGGTGGAAAAGTATTCCGCCCCCTTGAGCTGGATCTATCTCTCCGACCACGGCCAGGAACTCGGCGACGAGATTGATCGCGCCGGTCACTCGCCGCTCACCGAGGACGGCTACCGCATCCCCTTCCTCCTCTGGTCCTCCGAGAACGCCCGGTTCGCACCCTTTGAGAGCCGTCCCTTCCGTGCGGATCAGCTGAGCCCGCTGCTCCTCTCGATCGCCGGCATTCACTGGAAGGGCGAATCGGAGAAGGAGAACTTCCTCTCGGACCTCTATGACTGGAGGAAGCCGAAGCTCACGATCTCGGACGAGGAAATGCCGCCGTCGGAGTCTCAGTGAGGCCGATAGAATTTCCCGCAGACCCGCACTGAGATCCCGCCCGGAGAGTTAGCCCATGACGAAGCCAGCAGACAAAACGACGACGCTCACGCTGCCTCCCGATGATGCCGCGGCTGTGCTCATGGCCGAGATGCTCGAGGCCGAGCCCCCGAAGGGCTGGGATGAAACACAGGCCGCAGCGGTCTCCCGGGACGCCCGCGCGGTCGCGGGCGACCGGGCGGAGCCCTCGGCCTATCTCGTCACGCGCGCAAAGCTCCTCCTCTCCCGGATGCGCGAGCTCGATCCGAAGATCCCCCAGCCGCACTTCCCCGCCGCCTCCGGACTCGCCTTCCGCCTGACCGCGGCGCTCATCATCTTCCTCGGCTTCTTCACGGGAGCCATCACGGATCAGCTCGCCAGCACAGGCGCGGTGCTCAATCTCCTCTCCCCGCCCTTCCTCGGCATCCTGCTCTGGAACGCGATCGTCATCATCGCCGCCCTCATCCTCTTCATCCGTCCGGGAGCGGATCTCGTCACCGGACTCTCCGCAGCGATCGCCAGGGGGCTTTCCACCGTGATGGCGCTGCCCCGCCTGCGTCTGCCCGGTCAGAACACTGCGTCAGGGTTCCTGCGCGCAGCGGTGCCGCTGCTTCTGCCCGAGCTCAGCCTGCGCGTGAGAACGGTGCTGCACCTCGCCGCGCTCGCCTTCGGCGTCGGACTTTCCGTGAGCCTTCTCGTGCGCGGCATCGGCACGGCCTACACCGCTGGCTGGGAGAGCACCTGGTTCGCGGACCGCACGGACATCATCGCGGGGATGCTTCAGGGACTCTACGGCTGGCTCCCGGCCTTCCTTCCCGGACTCGAGCCGCTGCCCGACGCGCAGACGCTCGCGCAGATGAATCTCGCGATCGGCAGCTCCGCCCCGGGAGCTCCCTGGCTCGCCCGCATGATCTGGGCGATCGCCGCCGTGATCGCGCTTCCGCGCGCCCTGCTCGCCGGCCTCACCTGGATCCGCGCGAACCAGACCGCGAAACGCATCCGTCTTCCCATTTCCGAAGCGCGCCTCGCTGAGCTCAGGGCCGAATCCGAGGCGGTCGAGCGGCGCACCTTCGTGCTCTTCTCGAATCCTGACCTCCCCCAGCCTGATACAGCAGGCGCTGCCCAACGCGTCCGCATTGATCCGTGGAACGCCCCGGACTTCCCCGAGCTCGATCAGGTCACCGCCTCCGACCGCGTGATTCTGGCGCTCGACCCGGTGGCGACACCCGAGAAGGAAGTCCACGGAGCGCTGATCGAAGCGGTGCTCGGCCGCACCAGGCACGCGGAACTCGTCCTCAACTTCGAAAATCTCGCGAAGCGCTTCCCGGACTCGCCCGAGCGGATCCTCTCGAGAAAAGCGCTCTGGGAGCATTTCGCGACCGAGGCGGGCATTCCGTTCCGCGCCGAGGGGCTTCCGAAACCTTCGGAACCCGTGCCCGCGGGCGATAATTAAAAGTTCAGGAACAACCAACAGGCACACGAACCCATGGCCAGCTCTCAGGACCCCCTGCGCATTCACCTCAGCCTTGTCAGTCACACCAACATCGGAAAGACAACGCTCGCGCGCACGCTCCTGATGCGCGACGTGGGCGAGGTCGCCGACCGGGCCCACGTCACCGAGACCACGGATGACTACGTGCTCGCCCGCGGCCCCGACGGCAGCGAACTCGTGCTCTGGGACACGCCGGGCTTCGGCAACTCCGTCGCGCTCGCAAAGCGCCTCGAGGGGCGCTCCAACCCGATCGGGTGGCTGCTCTCCGAAGTCTGGGACCGCCTCACGAACAAGGCCTTCTGGCTCGATCAGAGGGCCGTGCGCCACATCCGCGACATCTCGAGCGTGGTGCTCTACCTCGTCAACATCGCCGAGCATCCTTCGGAGACGCCCTACATCGGCGCCGAGATGAAGCTCCTCTCCTGGATCGGTAAACCCGTCGTGGTGCTTCTCAATCAGATGGGCAAGCCCCGCTCGCCCGAGGAGGAGTCGGCCGAGGTGAAGGCCTGGGAGACTGCGCTCGCTCAGTACGACTTCGTGAAGAAGGTGCTTCCGATGGACGCCTTCGCACGCTGCTGGATCCAGGAGGAAATGCTCTTCACGGCGATCGGTGACGCCCTTCCCGCCGAGAAGCAGTCCGCGTACCGCACCCTGCAGTCCGTCTGGCGCAGAAGCCGCCAGGCCGCCTACGCGAGTTCGGTCGATGCTATGGCGCGCCACCTCTGGCACACCGCCTCCGCGCACATGCCGCTTCCGGTTCCGTCGCTCAAGGAGCGCGCGATCAACGTCGGCCGCCGCTTCGGCTTCTTCAAGGACGAGCATGACGCCGTCGCGGACGCCCAGACCGCGCTTGCCTCGCAGGCCGCGGACAGCTTCTGCTCACTCACGAGCAAGCTGATCGAAGTGAACGGCCTCAAGGGCTCCGGCGTATCGAAGGAAATCTTCCGCCGCATGAACACGGACTGGAACCTTGCCGTCTACTCACTGGATCCGCAGAGCGCCGCCGCGATCGGCACCGGCATCGGCGTGGTCTCGGGGGCGACGGCAGGACTCGCCACGGACATTTCGACGGGCGGACTCTCGCTCGGTCTCGGCACGCTCGTGGGCGGCCTGATCGGCGCCGTGGGCGGGCTCGGAGCGGCTCACGCCTACAATCTCACCCGAGGAAAAAGTGGCGCGGATCTCTCCTGGAGCGATCACGCGATGAGCGGCTTCCTCCTGGAGGCCGTGCTGCTCTACCTCGCCGTCGCCCACTTCGGACGCGGACGCGGCGACTGGGAGGAGAGCGAATCGCCCGAGTTCTGGAAGACAGCCTGCGAGAACGCCATCAAGGCTCAGAAGGTGTCCTTCAAGGACATCCGCGGCATGGATCCGGATGACGGTGTCGCGGCGCTCCTTCCGCTCATCGACTCCGTGCTCAAGCGCATCTTCGAGGAACTCTACGGAGACAGATCGGAAGAGCCGGAAGCAGAGCCCGAAACCGAGGAAGGCGAAGCGGAGGCCTGACGCCTCTTCAGGCCCCGAATCCGGGGACCCTCAGGCGGTTCTGAACGGAACCGCCTGAGCTGAAGACCCCGCTGCTTCACGGGCTGCAGGGCATCTTTGATCCTTCGACAGTCCTCGGTGAACCTATGCGGCGGGCAGACGCTTCGTGATGCCTGCCTTGCCGGCATGTCAGCCGCCGACGGGATCAGCCTCATCCGCAGGGAATCCGCTGAAACGCCGGCCGCCTCCAGTTGATTTAGTTTTTAATTGCATCCTCCGAGAACAGAGAGAGTTGCTCGGGCTCGTCCGACTTCACGGTTGTCGCGTCTGTCTCAGCTTCTCCGTCCTCATCGAATTCTTTGTCTTCCTCGTACTCCCCGTTCTCATCGGGCTCTTCGTCTTTCTCCGACTCCTCGTCCTCAT
>NZ_JAUNSF010000096.1 GCF_030539355.1 Sutterella sp. | reverse complement strand
CTCAGCAGAAACGGCATGCCATCTGCCTGTCCGATCAAGCGCCGCCGTTCGGTCGTGAAGGGTTCCGGGAGATTGCCGGTGCCCGCGGAACATCCCCTGCAAATTCGAAAAAAAAGAAGCGGTCACCGAGGGAAGAGACCGCTTCACAATCAATGGTTCGGGGCATCCTGGCGGATGCCTCCGGGTGAGGAAC
Source organism: Sutterella sp. (assembly GCF_030539355.1). Taxonomy (GTDB): domain Bacteria; phylum Pseudomonadota; class Gammaproteobacteria; order Burkholderiales; family Burkholderiaceae_F; genus Sutterella. The sequence goes on along the minus strand of NZ_JAUNSF010000096.1, from coordinate 11,105 downwards.
GGATTGTCAGACGTCGTCCTCGGCGTCCTCCTTGATCTTTCGGAGCGCCTCGGCCATCTCCTTCTCCTCGATTTCCTTGCGGAGCTTCCGCCAGGTGATCTGGACGAGCGAGACCGAGCACCGCAGCATGGCGGCGATGGTCTTGTCGGGGGTGTGGATGCGCTTGAGCTCGGCGACGATCCTGAGCTCCATGTCATTCATGGACGCGGCCTCGTGTACTTGCTCGCGAAGTCGCCCCGGGACCAGGCCCGCATACGGTCGCGGACCCTTGCCGCGGAGACACCCGGGCTTCGTGGCGGCCGCCCGTGCGTGACCGGTCGCAATACGGAATGAATGGCAGACCGGGAAAGGAGAGGCCGCCAGGCAGGACGCCTCCGTGAAAAGAGGCCGGAGGGATTCGCGTCAGAACTCGATCTGCAGCCCGAGCGCCACGTCGACGCTCTTGAGCCTCGAGGTGAGGCCGTCCGTCTCCGCCCGGAACTGCTGGAAACCCGCGCCCGTGTAGAGCGTGGTTCGCTTGCTGAGCTCGTGGAGGTACATCGCACCCGCGCCCCACTTGTTCGAGTCAAGCCTGGCTCCCGAGGAATTCTCGAAGTCGCCGTAGTGAAGCGAGAGCTGCACCGTCCCCGCGGTGCTCGCCTCGAAGGCGAGGCCGGTGTGGACGTTCCAGCCGTCAACGTACGCGACGCCGTCGGTCCACAGCGGGGCGATGCCGCTGAGGGCCTCGAGGTCGAGGCGCTCGTTCCTGCCGACCTGGAAGCCCGCGTAGAAGGCCCAGGGGCCGACGTTCCAGTTGCCGCCGAACGAAAGCGCGAGCGAATCGTCCGGTGCCTCAGCGCCCTCGTGGGCGTAGAGAACGCTGTCCACGACCGCGACGAGCGTCAGCGGCCCGCGCTTACACGTGGCGCCCACACCCGCGTAGCGTTCGTTCCGGCGCACGTTCCCGTTAAGCTCCTCTCCGCGCGTGGCGAAGGAGTACTGGGCGTAGAGCTTCACGCCCGCGATCTCAGCGCTCTCTACCGAGACGACGTTGTCGGTGCGGCGGCGGATCCACCAGAAATCGGTGGTGCCGATGTAGTTGGCGTACCCGCCCTCGGTCACGTCGGCGTTGACGACGAAGATGTCGGCGCCGGCGCCAGAGGCGAGCGTGCCGAGGCGCCCGAAGGTGAAGTTCGCGAGAGGGGTCTCAAGCGTCACGCGCGCCTCGCGCCCGAAGAGATAGGAGCCCCCGCCGAGGAGCACGCCGTCGTCGGCGCTGAAGCCGTTCTCAAGGTTGAAGGAGAGCCCGAAGCCGTTCCCGAGCGACTCCTTTCCCATGATGGCGAGGATGCCGTCGCTCGCGAGGTCGGAGGCGAGCGAGAACGTGCTGCCCGAGGCGGCGCTGCTCCCCGAGTTCCGCTCATAAAGGAAACCCATGTCCACAGCGCCCGTGACCTCGATCTCCATCGCCCGGGCAGGGCTCGTCACGAGCGGCGCGAAGGCGCCGGCGAGGAGCAGGGAGAGAAGGGCGGAGCGGAAGGGCTTCTTCATGACGAGGGAAGGGGAAGAGGGATCCGGGCTCCGGGGTCGACGGCCGGGCCGCCGCCTCCCCCGGAACACCGGAAAGCCTGGAGGGGATCAGAAGCTGTGCTTCAGACCCACGGTCGCGTCGATCGCCTTCATGCGATAGACGTAGGCCGGCGTGTTCTCAAAGCGGTGCTGCTGGTAGCCCACACCCGTGTAGACGACGGTGCGCTTGGAAAGCGGATAGGAGTGCATGACGCCGACGCCCCACTTCTCGAGCTTCATCACCGGGCTGTAGGAGCCCTTCAGGTCATCATAGAAGACCGAGGTCTCGAGCGAGCCGCAGGGAAGGTCAAAACGCGCGCCGGCCGCGAAGTTCCAGCCGTCGACGATCATAAAGGAATCATCCGACGCGTCCACAATCCCGATGTGGGAGGACTTGTTGAACCGGCCCCACTGGGCGCCCGCGAAGACCGTGACCGGGTCGAGCGCGTAGTTGGCGCCGACGCTCACGGCCACAGCATCGCGGCGCTTGATGATGTAATCCTCGGCGTCGTGTTCGTAGAGGACGCTGTCGACCACGCCGACGAGCGAGAGGTCACCGACCGTCCAGGTGGCGCCGAGCGCGGCATAGCGGTCCTGCTTGCGCTCGTTGCCGGCCTGTTCCTGACCGTCCGTGGCGAAGGAGTACTGCGCGTAGAGCTTCACGCCCGCGAACACGGGCGACTCGAGCGTCACGAGGTTGTCGTAGCGGTCGCGCTCGAACCAGACTTGGGTGCCGATGTGGTTCGCGTAGCCGCCGTCCATCACGTCGGCCTCGGCCTGGAAGATGTCGAAAGTGCCGCAGCCCGAGGTGAGGGCGCCCATGCGGCCGAAGGAGACGCTGCCGTACGGGGTCTCGAGGGTGACGCGCGCTTCGCGCCCGAAGAGGCGGGTCGTGTCGTCGCTGCTCTGCTTCAGGGTGCCGTCGTCGGACCCGAAGCCGTTCTCAAGGCGGAAGGACACGGCGAAGCCGTTTCCGAGGTCCTCGCTGCCGCGCAGGCCGAAGCGGGAGCCGGAGTTGACGCCCGACTCCATCGAGAAAGTGTTGCTCTGGGGGAGGAGCGTGCCGGTGAGGCGCTCATAGACGAGGCCCGTGTCGACGATGCCGTAGACCTCGACGTCGGCGGCGTGGGCACCAAGGGAGCCGCAGAGGAGAGCGCCGGTGACGGCGCAGGAAAGAAGGTTTTTCTTCATTTGAGGGAGAACCTTATTGAAGGAAGGTTGGAGGAAATTCCCGGGTGGTGCAGGAGCGTCACGTCCTGAGATGGGTCCCAAGGTGCCCAACGTGACGTCCCGGTCTCACCCGGGGAGGAAAAGGGTTCCTGAAGTTCAGGACAGGATCAGAACGAGTGCTTCAGACCCACGGTCGCGTCGAGGGCCTTCGTGCGGAGGGTCAGGCCGGCCATTTCGTTCTCAAAGCGGTGCTGCTGGTAGCCCACGCCGGTGTAGACGACGGTGCGCTTGCTGAGCGGGTAGGAATGCATCGCGGCCACTCCCCACTTGTCGAGCTTGAAGAAGCTCTGATTCGCGCCCTTCAGGTCGTCATAGAAGACCGAGGTCTCGAGCGAACCGCAGGGAAGATCGAAGCGGGCGCCGACGTTGAAGTTGAAGCCCTCGGTAAACATCGTGTCAAGAATGCCGTTCTTGACGACGGGCATCATGTCGGCCCACTCGTTCATGCCCCACTGGGCGCCGGCGAAGACCGTCACCTTCTCGAAGGCGTAGCTGCCGCCCACGCTCACGGCGAGGGAGTCATTGCGCTGGAAATCCGCCTCGTGCTCGTACATCACCGAGTCCACGACGCCGACAAGCGAGAGGGCGCCCGAGGTGAAGGTGGCGCCGCCCGCGACGTAGCGCTCGTTGTTGCGCTCGTTGCCCGCGGCCTCCTGACCGGCGGTCGCGAAGGAGTACTGCGCGTAGAGCTTCACGCCCGCGAACTCGGGCGATTCGAGCGTGACGACGTTGTCGTAGCGGTCACGCTTGAACCAGATTTGCGTGCCAATGTGGTTGGCATAGCCGCCGTCCATCACGTCGGCGCCCGCCTGGAAGATGTCGAAGGTGCCGGCGCCCGAGGTGAGCGCGCCCATGCGGCCGAAGGAGACGTTGCCGTACGGGGTCTCGAGGGTGACGCGCGCTTCGCGCCCGAAGAGGCGGGTCGTGTCGTTGTCGCTCTGCTTCAGCGTGCCGTCATCGGACCCGAAGCCGTTCTCGAGTTTGAAGCTGACGGCGAAGCCGTTGCCCAGGTCCTCGCTGCCGCGCAGACCGAAGCGGGAGCCCGAGTTGACGCCCGAGTCCATCGAGAAGGTGTTCGTCTGTTCATGCATGGTGCCGGTCAGGCGCTCATAGACGAGGCCGGTGTCGACGATGCCGTAGACATTGACGTCGGCGGCGGAGGCGGCGCCCATGGCACCGGAGAGCAGGGCGCCGGTGACGGCGACCGTGAGGAGGTTCTTCTTCATTTCGAGGGGTCTCAGGGAGAGAGATGAACGGAAATGTTCTTGTTGTACGGGCGGCCGTTGAATCGGTGTGCGGCCGCCCCCGGAGAATCTGCGCATTCTGATGCAAACAGGTCCGCTCCGCCACACGGGCGCTCACGGGAACACGGCATCGGGCCTGTAAACGGGAAGGCCGGCGGCATATTGGGCAGAGATGCCCGAAAAGAGTTGCGGGTCGGCAAACTTTCCGCCCGTGATCACCGGCACGAGACCGCAGGAAACCGGTCAGGCGGGACCAGTCCCGTCTTCAGATGGAACTTTGCCTCCGATCGTAGGCACAGCGTAGGCACAGAGCGTCAGCCGAGAAGCTGCAGTCCTCCGTTGAAGGATGCTCCGGGACACTCTGCAGATGCGAAAAACTCCCGGCCTTCGCGAGGAAAACCGGGAGCTGGGATCAGTCAGGAAAGACTGAAGTCCTTCCTCACAAGTCGCTGATTAGAACTTGTGCGTCAGACCGACGGTGGCGTCGAGGCCCTTGACACGATAGGAATAGCTGTAACCAGAGAGTTCAGACTGCTGGTAGCCGACACCCGTGTAGATCGTCGTGCGCTTGCTGAGGGGATAGTTGTGCATCAGGCCGACACCCCACTTTTCAGCGTCGATGTTGCTGTCAGAGGAAGCCTCATAGTCGCCGTAGTAAACGGAGGTCGAGAGAACACCGCACGGCAGGTCGAAGTTGGCGCCGACGTGGACGTTGTAGCCATCAAAATAACCGAAGGCTCCATCAACATCCAGCAGAGAGGAGAGATCAAGCTTCTCGTACTGGCCCCACTGGAAACCGACGAAGACCGTCGCGAAGTCGATCTTGTAGCTGCCGCCGAGAGAGACGGCGAGCGAATCGTTCGGCTGCACGAGGGCGGTGTGCTTGTACATCACGGAATCAACGACCGCGACGAGCGAAAGATCACCAATGTTGTAGGTGGCGCCGCCGGCGACATAGCGGGTGGCTTCACGGGCGTTGGAACCCTCACCGTTCTCGCCCACCACATCGTTGGCGAAGGAGTACTGAGCGTAGAGCTTGGCACCGGCGAACTCGGCGGAGTCGATAGTGACCATGTTGTCATACCTGTCGCGCTGGAACCAATAGTTCACGCCGATGTAATTCGCATAGCCGCCGTCCATCGAGTCAGCACCGGCCATGAAGATGTCGTACGTGCCGCAGCCCGAGGTCAGGGCGCCCATGCGGCCGAACGAGACGTTGGCGTACGGGGTCTCGAGGGAGACGCGGGCCTCACGGCCGAAGAGGCGGCTGCCCTGCTTGAGCGTGCCGTCGTCGGAGCCGAAGCCGTTCTCAAGCTTGAAGCTCACGGCATAGCCGTTGCCGAGGTCCTCGGAACCGCGGAGGCCGAAGCGGGAGCCGGCGTTGACACCGGTGTCCATCGAGAACGTATCGGACTTCTCGATGTGATTGCCGGTCGTACGGGAATAGACGAGGCCGGTGTCGACAACACCATAGACCTCAACATCAGCAGCGGCGGCGGCGCCGGACACAAAGGCGGCGGCGACGGCCACGGCAAGAATCTTCTTCATTTTCAGGGTCTCCTGAAGGGGGAATATATGAGAGAGAGGGACGAGGGCTCGGATAATGGGTCATGAACGGCCCGCGGTCCCGACGGGAAGGCATTGTGCGTCACGATCCTCCGGGCTGCATGCTTCGTTTTCCGGGGAAGGGCGTCAAATGCATACAAAGCCATGCAAAAGGCGTGCCATGAGGGTCAATATGTACGCGCAGTCATCCCGTAAACGCGTTATGAGCACAATCCTGCCGCTGTCGTCCATGCCGAGGCACAAACTGCCAACTCTTTGTAGACTCTGAAAAATTACGCAACCGCGTTTCCCAATGCGATCGCCTCTGAGAATCATTCCGCATCCTGAATCGGTAATCTTCTGGAATCTCGCCGTTCTGTTGCGACTCCGAGACAGATCCATGACGCTTGTTGCACGAGAGAAGAGAGTCTCAACACGACTTCGGGGCAGGCCCCGGGCCGACAGAGATGCGGCTCAGGCGTCGTCAGCGCACCATTACCGCGCATTTCTTTTGCGGAAAAACCCGCAGGAGGGCTTTGCGGTGCGCCGGCACTCCGCCCCATGGGGCCCGCAGCACCAGAGGAGCGGAGGGCGGAGGATGACCAAAAACCACATTTGGGCCTCAATGATCCTCGAAATCTGGGCCTCATGGCAGCACCCTCATGGGGCGAAAATTCCCCGCGCCCGGCAGCCGTTCGTACCGGAAGACCGCCGGGCGCACCTACTCTTGAGTCGCGCCCGCGCGGACCTTCACGAGTCATGACACCCCGCCGTTAGACAGCGAGCTCTCGCTGCGGAAGCACCGGCGGACACCCAAGTCTCCCGTCATGACTCTTCGCGCCGGGCGCGTTTTTTTTTGTTCTTTCGGATCAGCCCCACTCGTCAATGAGGCACGCGAGCCTCCTGACGCCCTCGCGGATATCCTCGAGCCGCAGCGTGTAGCGGAGCGCCACGTGCCGCGCCTCCTTCTCGCCGAAGTACCAGCCCGGCATGAAGTTCACGTCCTCGCGGTGGCGGTGGATGCGCTTCAAGTCGACGCCGCTCAGGTCAAGCCAGATCGTCCCGAACCCCGCAGGCATCCTCCAGGTGAAGCGGTCCCCGAAGGTCTCGCGCAGAATCTCGTCCACGCGCGCGATGTGGGCCCTCTGGAATTCGAGGAAGCGCGAGATCATCTCGTCGTGGAGCTTGAGTTCGTCGATCTTCGCCGCCACGACCTGCCCGAACACCTCCGGGATCAGGTAGTCGCGCCGGGCGCAGGCGAGGAGATGCTCGATCAACTGTTCGTTCGCGATGATGAAGGTGTGGGTCGCGAGCGGCGAAAGCCACAGCGGGTGACCGCCGATCAGCACGACGCTCTCCTTCCTCGGGTCGAGCGACATCATGGGCGGCGGGAACTCGCCCTCGGTCACCTCGCGGCAGAAGATGTCCTCGATGATGAAGGCGCCGGACTTCCGCGCCTCGTCGACGAGCACGCCACGCTCAAGTTCAGGGAGCGTCACGCCCATCGGCACGGCCTCGTCGGGCTCGATCATCAGCACCTTGGGCGAGCGCGAGATCATGAAGTCGTTGATCCTCACGCCCGAGTTTTCATCGATCGGCAGCTCGCAGCGCCGCCGCGTGTGGCGGTCCGCGATGCCGCAGTGCTTGACGAGCGACACGGCCGGGTACCAGAGCTCGGTCGTGGGGCCGATCAGCACGTCGGAGAGAAGACGGTAGGCCTGCAGACGCCTTGAGACGATGCACACCTCGGACGGCTTTGCCTTGATGCCCCAGCGCGCCACGCGCCGGCAGATCGCTTTTTTGAGTTCCTCAATGCCGAGCGTGTCGAAGATCCGCATGTCGCCCGAGCGCAGTTCCTTCAGGGCCGCGAGCGCCGCGCGGTGCTCGATGTCGCTGACGGCATGCTCGGCCCAGTTCTCGGCCACGTAGGCGGCGAGCTCCACGACGCGCTTCTTCGCGCCCGTCGCGGAGGCCGGCACGTCAAAGCGCCTCAGCGCCTGGCTCGAGCGCGGCTCGCGGAAGCCGCTCCTGCTGAGGAAGATCCCGAGCTTGTCGGAGAAGGCGCTCTCGGAGGCGAGGATGCGGGGGCGGCGCTTGGGCTCGCGCTTGATCCAGCGCCCCTGCTCGAGGATGTCGAGGGCGGAGTCGATCGTGCGCCGGGAGGCCGAGAAGGTATCCATCAAATCCCGCCGGCCGGGGAGAAGGCCGTCCGGCCACTCGCCGCGCTCGATCTTCGAGAGCAGCACGCGTGCGATCGCACGGTACCGCGTCACGTTCTCCTCGTTCTCCGTCGTCATGCCTTCATTTCTCCTGTAAACGCTCGTCAGGAAGGAATGTTACCGAGACGGCGCCGGACTGACAGTCCGCGCGATACCGACGCCCCCCGAAGAGGGGAGGCCGCAGGTCACGCAACTGCCAGTATTTGAGCGCCTGAAGGCGAAAAAACGCCTTTATCGCTAAAATATGAGCAGTTGATTAACCCACGACGAACCTTCCTTCCGATGCACCAGGGACCGGATCCGTTTCACTTTCTGCAGTCGCCCAAGACCCTCCAGCAGGAGGTCGCCGCCCGCATGCGCCGGCTGCGGCTTGACCTCAATTACACGCAGGAGGCGCTGGCGCTCCGCTCCGGCGTCTCGCTCGGCTCCTTGAGGCGCTTCGAGTCCACCGGCGAGATTTCCTTCCGCGGCCTTGTCAATCTTCTGATGGCGCTCAACCGCACCGAGGAACTCGGCAGCCTCTTTGCGCCGGCGCCGCCGGTGAACCTCTTCGCGAAGGTTCCCCCGCAGCGGCAGCGCGCCTCGAAGAGAAAGCAATGAAGTGCACGATCCGGCTCAGCCTCGGCCATACGCGTCGCGAGGCGGGCGTTCTCAGCGAGGGAAGTGACGCTCTTGTCTTTCAGTACAGCCCGGAATTCGTGAGGACGGGCCTTCAGCTCTCGCCCATCCTCGTGCCGCTCGGCACGGCTCCGTGGCGCGGCAACCCCGAAAAAATGGACGGGCTCCCCGGGTTCATCCACGACGCCATCCCCGACGGCTGGGGTGCGCTGCTGCTCGACCGCCGGCTCCGGAAAAACGGGAAGGACCTCTCCCGCATCTCACCTCTCAAGCGCCTCGGCCTGGTCGGCCGGGACGGCATGGGCGCGCTCGAGTTCGAGCCGACCCAGGCTCCGGTCCCGGACTGGATCGGGAGCGGCGAGATCGATCCCGACAGGCTCGCCCGGGATGCCGAGCGCATCCTCGACGACGATGACGCCTCCGACGGTCTCGACGAGCTCCTGCGTGCAAGCGGTTCGGCGGGCGGCGCGCGGCCCAAGATCGTCTGCCTCGTCTCGGACGACCGCAGAACGCTGCGAAGAGGCACGGACTGGAGCCAAAGCTTCACGCCGTGGATCGTCAAGTTCCGCGGTTCCGGGGACGCCCGTGACGCCGGCGTGCAGGAATTCATCTCCATGAAGATCGCGCGGCGCGCCGGCCTCGACGTGCCGCCGACGCATCTCTTCCCCTCAAGGAACGGCCCGGGCTGGTTCGGCATCCGGCGCTTCGACCGCACGCCCGAGGGAAAGGTGCACATGGTCTCCGCCGCGGGACTCCTCCATTGCAGCTTCCGGGTTCCGTGCCTCGACTACGAGGGGATCCTTGCGCTCACGCAGAGGCTCTGCGGTGCTGAATATCTCCGGGAAATGCTCCGCCGCGCGGTGCTCAGCTTCCTCGTCGGCAACACGGACGATCACGCGAAGAACTTCAGCTTCCTGATGGATGCGTCAGGGAAATGGCGGCCGTCCCCGGTCTATGACGTCGTGCCGGCCGGCGGAGGCGGGCACCGTGAGAGCCTCTGGCACATGACGAGCCTGCTCGGCGAGGGCAGGATGCCCTCCCGATCCAGGGTCCAGAAGCTCGGCGGCATGTTCGGTCTCAAGGCCGCCGACGTCACGGAGGACATCGACCGTGTCGAGGCCGCGATGACCGCATATCCGCGGCTCGCGAGGGACCTCGGCGTCCGGGTGCCGCAGTCGGTGACGATGCGGCTTCCCGCCTGACGCACTTCGGGCTCCCGGTCAGCCGTAGAGCTCGATGTTTTCCCTCAGACGCTTCACGCCTTCCTCGAACTTCGCGAGCGTGACGGTGTAGCGCAGCAGCACGTGCCGCGGCTCCTTCTCGCCGTAGAACCACGCGGGCTCGAAGTCGATGCCGCGGCGGCAGCGCCAGAGACGGCGCAGGTTCACGCCCGCGAGGTCGATGCAGACGCTCCCGAACCCGCAGGGGAGCCGCCAGGTGAAGCGGTCCCCGAGGTACTTCCTGAGGATCGCCTCCATCTGCACGACCCGCTCGCGGTGGAAGGCGAGGAACCGCTCGCGCATGGGATCGATCAGGTGTTCGGAAAAGAGCTTCTCGGCGACGATCTGCGAGAAGAGGCCGGGGAACATGTAGTCCCGGCGCCCCGAGGCGCGCAGCTGGTTGATGAGCCGCTCGTGGGCCACGACGAAGTTGAAGGTCCCCATGGTGGTGAGCCAGGAGGGCACGGCCCCGAGGTAGATCACGCACTCGTGCGTCGGGTCGAGCGAGGCGAGCGGAGGCTTCACGATCCGCTCGTCAATGCCCCTTGAATAGCTGTCCTCAAGAATGAAGGCGCCGGTGCGGCGGGCCTCGTCGACGAGCCAGGCGCGGTCCGCGTCCGAGACCGTTCCGCCGAAGGGCTTGGCGCAGTCGGGCTCGAGCGCGAGCACCTTGGGGCGCTTGGAGAGCCCGAAGCCTGAGAAGTCAATGCGGCCGTCCGCGTCAATCGGCATCTCGCGCCGCCAGGAGGTGTGGCGGTCGGCGATGCCGTAGAAGCGCACGAGGCTCATCTCGGGGTACCAGAACTCGGTGGAGGGCCCGAGGAGCACCTCGGAGACGAGGCGGTAGGTCTGCAGGCGCCTCGAGGTGATGAGGATCTGCGAGGGATCGGCGGGAATGCCGACCGTCGGCAGGTGCGCGCAGAGCGCGGCCTTGAGGCCCGGCATGCCGCCGGTGGCGAACATCTCGGTCTTTCCCGCGCGGAAGTCCTTCAGCGCGGCGTTGAAGGCCTCGATCTCGAGGTCAAGGTTGATGTGCCCGTCCCAGTGCTCGTCGCCGAGCCTCGCGAGGCTCACGACGTCGTCCCCGATGCCCCGCTGGTCGCGGGTCTTCCTCACGTCGGCGCGCCGGTAGACCTCGTTCATCAGGGGCGGCCTGAAACCGCTCCTCGCGACGAAGCCCGCGAGCTTCGCCTCGAAGTCCTGTTTTCTCGGGACGATCAGGGGGCGCTTCTTCGGCTCGCGCAGGATCCAGTGCTCGCGCTCGAGGAGGTCGAGCGCGGCGTCCTCGGTGCTGCGCGAGCAGCCGAAGAGGCTCTCGAGCTGACGGCGGCCGGGAAGTCTGCCGTCGGTGTAGAGACCTGACTCGATGTTGCGGATGATGACGGAGGCTATACGCCTGAAACGCAGCGCCTCGTGAGAGGAGCGGTCTGGCATGTCTGTTCTTCTTTGTCCGGGCCCGGGGCCCGGCACGCTTTGTGTTC
>NZ_JAUNSF010000194.1 GCF_030539355.1 Sutterella sp. | reverse complement strand
CTTGAAGGGGTCTTCTTAATGTACAAACTAATTGTATATCTGTTTAATACTAAGAAAGATGCAAGTTACGGCAACTTTTCCTGAAATAGTAATCTACATAAGGGAAAACCCGCAGAACTCAAGGCAGTTCCGCGGGTTTTCAAGGTTTCGGAAGGATTGTGTGTCTGTCGATCAGAAGAGACCGATCGCCTGCCACCAGACCATGCCGATGGCGAGATAGATCACGGTATTGATTGTGCAGATCACGAAACCGTTCCTCCACCACTCGCCCTGGGAGACGTAGCCGGCGCCGAAGTAGACCGGGCCGCAGCCGTTGCCGTAGTGGGTGAGCGAGATCGGGACGTTCGCGAAGATACCGAACGTGATCGCGGCCATCAGGGCCGGCGTGCCGCAGGCCGCCGCGACCGCGACGAACGCGGCGTACATCGCCGAGATACGGGCCGTCACCGACGCGAAGCAGTAGTGCGAGTACGTGTAGAAGACGATCACGACGAGGAACGAGGCGATCCAGCCGAGGCCGGCGCCGCCGATGATCACAGAAACATCCTTGGCAAGCCAGGTGATGAATCCGGACTTGCCGAGGGCGGTGGCCAGTGACATTAATCCGCCCATCCAGAACATTGCGTCATAAGCGCCCTTTTCCGACAAAATATCCTGCCAGCTCAATACCTTAGCGATAAGCATGATGGCAATTGCGAGCATCGCGATGGGGGTGGCACCTAAGTGCGTCCAGCTGCCGGTGGCCCACAAAACGAGACACATTACGAAAACAAAGGCGAGCACTTTCTCGTCCTTGCTCATCGGACCCATCTTGGCGAGTTCCTGCTCGGCGAGTTCACGCGCGTTCGGGATCTTCTTGATCTCCGGGGGCGAGAGGAGGCTCACGGAGAACGGAACCAGGGCGAGGCAGACGAGGCCCGGGACGATGGCGGCGAGCGCCCAGTTCGTCCAGGTGACCTCGACGCCGACGGCGGAGGCGGCGAGGCCCACGCAGAGCGGGTTGCCGGCCATCGAGGTGAGGAACATCGTGCAGGTCACGGCGTCGGTGTGATAGCCGACCTGCATGAGGTAGGCACCGATCTTGCGCGAGCTCGGGCCGGGCTCACTGCCGAAGGCCTCGCAGAGCGAGCGGACGATCGGGTAGAAGACGCCGCCGCCGCGGGCCGTCGCCGACGGCATGGCCGGCGCGACGATGAGCTCGGAGAGCGCGATCGAGTAGCCGAGCGAGAGCGAGGACTTGCCGATCGCACGGATGATCACGTACGCGATGCGGCGGCCGAAGCCCGTCTTGATGAAGGCGCGCGAGAGGAAGAACGCGCAGACGATGAGCCAGATCGTGCCGTTGCCGAAGCCCATCAGCACGGCGCTCGTCTTGAGCAGGCCGGTGAAGCAGCAGAACGTCAGCGAGATGAAGGCCATCGCGCCGATCGGCATCGGGTGGAGGATGAAGCCGAGCACCGTCGCGACGAAGACCGCGAAGATGTGCCAGGCATCGGGTTTGAGGCCTTCGGGTATCGGGCAGAACCAGATGCCCGCGCCCACGGCCAGAATAATGAGCCAGTTTCTGAGGGTAGCGTTCATTTTTGTTGAACTCCGTATTTGTGTCTTACGGCGAAGACTTCTGACCGGGGGCGTTTCCAGAACAGCTGACGAAAATGTGGTGAGAGCTGCTGTGCCTTGATCAAGGAAACGTTGGGTCCCCGGCCCGTCCGCTTTTCCGGTCTGCTCTGTGGGCGCAGACCGACCTGCGGACGGAAATCAAGCCGCAGGCGAAGCCTAGCGCGGCGGCAATGTCTGCGAGGCATTTCCAGAGCTCCGGCAATGTAAGTGCGGCCTCGAATAGTTGCGGCGTTATGCATGGGATAGGAAGAAATACCTAATTCCAAGGGTGTAGGCACGGAAACGGTGCACTACCCCGGACTGGGGATGCGGCTTTGGCGCAACAGTGAAGCGGAAGAGACTGCCCGCCTGGGGCTGAACTAGTCGAAGTAGAACCTACAATAACTACCACGACCTCATT
>NZ_JAUNSF010000095.1 GCF_030539355.1 Sutterella sp. | reverse complement strand
TAAGGTGAAGCCATTTTACAACATTACTTAACGGACTTTGCGAATGCTACACTAGAAAGCCCGCCGGCGTCACCGTTGACGGTTCTCCCCTTCCCCTTGCCTGATCCTGCCGACTTCCGTGTCGCGAAGAGAAAAGTCGTCACTCCCCGAGGAGGCGCCCGCGCACCTCTCCCGGCGTCATGCCGAAGAGTCTGCGGAAAGCCGTGCCGTAGGTGACGGCGTCCGAGTACCCGGCGCCCGCGGCCGCTGCCTTGACGGAGAGCCCGCGGGCGAGCGCGTCGAGCGACACCGAGAGCCTCGCGCGCACGAGCCAGTCGCGGTAGCTCATGCCGAGCTCGCGCTGAAAGTGCCGGGAGAAGGTCTTCGGCGTCAGATGCAGCGCCGCGGCGACCTCCCCGACGGGCCGCTCCCAGACGCGGTCGTGAAGAATCCCCGTGAGCACGCGCGCCATCGCGGGATCGCGCGGCATGGCGAGCGCCGTGCCGAGTTCAGGGCTCTCCGCGACGAGGCGCAGCGTGAGCGTGCTCATCAGGTCGAGCGTCTCCGCGGGAAAGGCCCTGGAGAAGAGCGCGGCCATCAGCTCGCGCACGAGCGGCGTCACCGCGAGCGTGCGGATGCGGTCGGGAAGACCGGCCGCGCGGGAGCGCTCCACGGGAAAGTAAAGGTTCCGCATCTGAGTGTCCGACAGAAACGTGATCGAGTGCGGCACGCCCGCCGGGATCCAGAGCGCCTGGAAGGGCGCGAGGATGCGCGGCACGCCCTCGCTCATGACGAGCATCACACCCGAGGCGGCGTAGAGGAGCTGGGAGTCCTCGTGCAGGTGCTCCGGGCGCCGGCCGCCCACCTCAAAGTCCCGCCCGAACTGCCGCCAGCCCTCGCCCGTCCGCCAGCTTTCCGGAAAATCCCGCAGTTCCCCCAGTTTTGTCCTTTCAGCCATGTTCAATGTCCTTTCGCCCACGCCCGAAGATTCTAGACTCTCACCCATGCAATGAGAAGCGCCTTGAGGGGACACCCGGGAGCCCCGGCGAGGCGCTAGACCCTTGATCAGATTCGGACAGATTCCCATGACGACGTTGACCGTTCAGCCCGACCGCTCCTCCCAGGCCATGGCCGCGGGCATCCTCGCGCTTGTCGCGGCCTCGCACTTCCTGAATGACATGCTGCAGTCGCTGATCCCGGCGGCGCTGCCGCTCCTGAAGGATGCCAACGGCCTCACCTTCGCCGAGGTGGGCCTCATCACGCTCACCGTGCAGATCACCTCGTCGCTGATGCAGCCGCTCGTCGGCTGGGCGACCGACAAGCGCCCGATTCCCGCGGCGCTCCCGGTCGGCATGCTCTCGACCTTGGTCGGCCTCATTCTCCTCGCCCGCGCCGATTCGCTTCCCGCCATCCTCTGCGCGGTCGCCCTCTTCGGCTGCGGCTCAGCCATCTTCCACCCCGAGTCGACGCGCGCCGTGCAGCTCGCCGCCGCCGGCAGGAAGGGCTTCGCTCAGGCGGTCTTCCAGGTGGGCGGCAACGCCGGCATGGCGCTCGGCCCCGTCGCCGCCGCACTCATCATCATTCCGAACGGCCAGGGCAGCATCAGCTGGTTCGCGCCGGTCGCCGCCGTGGCGGCGGTGCTCCTCATCCGCGTCGCCACCTGGACCGCCGGACAGGTCCGCGCGAGCGCCGCGAAGCGCAGAACCCAGGGCGCGGCCGTCGCGCGCGCGAACCTCGTCCCCATCTTCGTGATCCTCTTCGTGCTGATGTTCTCCAAGCAGGTCTACATCTCGAGCCTGCAGAACTTCCTCACCTTCTTCTCGATGGATCGCTACGGCGCGGACGCCGTGACGGCTCAGTTCGTCCTCTTCGCCTTCCTCGCGGCGAGCGCCGCGGGCACGATCGCGGGCGGCTTCATCACGGACCGCATCAGCCGCCGCACCGTGATGATTCTCTCAATCGTCGGCGCCGCGCCATTCGCGATCCTGCTGCCGCACACCGGGTTCGCCCTCATGGTGACGCTCGCCGTCATCGTCTCCTTCATCATGTCCGCGGCCTTCTCCGCCATCCTCGTGAGCGCCTTCGAGGCCGCCCCCGGTCACACCGGCATCATCTCGGGCGTGTTCTTCGGCTTCTGCTTCGGCCTGGGCGGCGTCGCGACGGCCTTCTTCGGCTGGCTCGCCGACGGCATCGGGCTCGAGAACGTCTTCGTGATCGCCTCCTTCACGCCGCTCCTCGGCATCGCCGCCTTCGCGCTCCCGAAGGACATCTGACACCCGAAACTCACCCTGTACACAAGGATCACTGCCATGAAAGACCGTCTCCCCGCTGATCTCCCGCTGCGCGCCTGCCGCCTCGCCGTCCCCTGCGGGACGCTCCTTCTCGGCGCCGCCGGAGACGAGCTTCTTTACTGCGACTGGGAGAACGGCTGGCACCGTGCGGTCGTGCAGAGCCGCATCGACCGCTTCGCCGGACGCCCCTTTGCCGAAGTAAAACTCGAGAGCAACCCGCTTCTCAGGGAAACCGCCCGCCAGATCGGGGAATACTTCGCAGGGAAGCGCCGCGCGTTCGACCTGCCGATCCGCTTCGTCGGCACCGACTTCCAGCGCGCCGTCTGGGAGGGCATCAAGGCGATCCCCTTCGGGAGCCTCGTCACCTACGACGACCTCGCGCGCGCGATCGGGCGGCCGGCGGCCTTCCGGGCGGTGGGTCAGGCCACGGGCGAGAACCCCTTCTCGATCATCGTGCCCTGCCACCGCGTGGTGGGGTCCGCACGGACCATGACGGGCTACGGCGGCGGCTACGCCGCGAAGAAGATGCTCCTCGAGCTCGAAGGGTTCACCGTCACGGGCGAGGACGGCGGCGCGGCGATCCTGCCGCGCGGCTGACGGCGTTCCCCAGCCCGGGGAGGCCGGGAACCAGTTCCGTTTCACGGTTACAAAACTGCCGCAAAGCGCTGTACATCAAATAGATACCATTTTCAGGGTCTCTTCCCCCAGCCTCCAAAGGAGACCCTCAATGCTCCCACTCATCACGCCCTCAACGCCGCTCCACACCTGCCGCTGCAAAACTCCCTTCGGCATGCTGCGCCTCGGTTGCAGCGACGATGACCTCCTCTTCTGCGAATTTGAACGGAGCAGCCACCGTCAGGCGGTCTCCGACCGCATCCTTCAGTTCACCGGCCGAGCCTTCCGCGAGGTGCCGGTGAAGAGCGACGGCATCCTCCACGAGACCGCTCGCCAGCTCGCCGAGTACTTCGACGGCCGGCGCCGCCACTTCGATCTGCCGCTCGGGTTCATCGGCACGGACTTCGAGCGCAGTGTCTGGGAAGCAATCCTCGACATCCCGTTCGGGCACCTCGACACCTGCACGGAGCTCGCCACGTCACTCGGCCGCCCCCAGTCCGCCAGCGCGGTCGGGCGTGCCGCCTGGCAGAGCCCCTTCTCCGTCATCGTTCCGCTTCACCGACTCCTCGGACATTACTGGAGGCCGGAGGAGCGCGAGGGGGAGTGGCGAACCTTCCGCACGCTCCTCACGCTCGAAGGCGCCCGCCCCGCCTGCAGACCCGATGACGCGCAGGATCTCCTCGACATCTTTCTCTGAAATCGGCAGAAACGGTCAAGGAGGCGGGAGGAAATGACAAGGGCGGCGGGGCCCGGTCTGATGAAATTTACCCATCAGATCAACAGTCCTCCCCGAAGGAGGAAAGAAAAGGAGTTCCGCCATGACAACCTCCGCCAGCAAGTCGCTCTCCCGCCGTCAGATGCTCTGCGCCGGCACCGCCGCAGGTGCCTTCGCCCTCGCCGGCTCCTCCCGCGAAGCCCTCGCCGCCGCGCCCGCCGCGGATCCGGATCCCGACTTCACCGCGACGCTGCTGCGCATGACGGACGTGAAGGCCCGCCGCGGGTCGCTCTCCGTGAAGGACGGCTACATCGCCCTCCTCTCGGTCATCACCGCGATCGGCCTCGAGGCGGACATGGAGCGCGCGGTCACGGCGGCGCTCGACGACGGCCTCTCCCCCGACGAGGTGAAGGAGACGGTCTACCAGGCCACGCCCTACTGCGGCATGGCGCGCGTCGCGCAGGTGCTCCCCGCCGTCAACGCCGCTCTCACGAAGAAGGGCGTGAAGCTCCCGCTCGCGAGTCAGGCGACCGTCACCGACGCCGACCGCTTCGAGAAAGGCCGTGACGTGCAGGTCGGCATCTACGGCGACCGCATCCGCAACATGCACAGGAACGCCGCCCCGGGCCAGAAGGCCATCATCGTCGACGACCTCTCGGGCTGGTGCTTCGGCGACTACTACACCCGCAAGGTCCTTGACCTCAGACAGCGCGAGCTCGTCACCTTCGTCGTGATCGCCGCCATGGGCGGCTGCGAGGGGCAGCTGCGCGGCCACACCTCGGGGAACATCACCGTGGGCGCGACCAAGCAGAACCTCATCGACGCGATCCGCATCGCCGAACCCTACCTCGGCTTCCCGAGGACGCTCAACGCCCTCGGCGTCGTGAACCAGGTCCTCAAGGAGGAGTGATCTCCCGACCGCTTCCTCCCCCGCGCCGCCGGCGGTCTCCTTCTCTCCTTTTGGGAGATGACGCGGCGCGGGGGAGTCCTTCCCTCGAAGCCTCCGGAAGCCCCGGAAAGTTTCAGGGCACCCGGGGCTTCGATTGGAATGAGCAAAACTTCGAGAAAATTTCGCAGGGGTCATTTCCTACAATCAATGCATGAATCATTCAGATTCATTCGTTTTTGCTAGGAGAAGACCATGCCTGCCATCAAAGACATCACCCGCCGCAAGATGCTCTGTGCCGGAACCGCCGCCGCTGCCGGCGCCATTGCAGCCACCAGCCAGGTTTTCGCCGCTCCCGCCGAGCCCGATCCTGATCCCGATCTCACGGACATGCGCGTGCGCATGACGGACGTCAAGGCCCGCCGCGGCTCGCTCTCCGTCAAGGACGCCCACATCGCCCTCATCACCGTCATCACGGCCATAGGGCTCCCCGGTGACATGGGCCCGGCCGTCGAGGCCGCGCTCAACGACGGCGTCTCGCCCGTCGAGATCAAGGAAGCCATCATCCAGACGACGCCCTACTGCGGCCTCGCCCGCCCGGCCTCCGTGCTCCCCGCCGTGAACGCGGTCATGAAGGCCCGCGGCATTGCGCTCCCGCTGCCCTCGCAGGCCACCGTCACCAACGAGACGCGCCTCGCCGACGGCATCAAGGTCCAGACGGGCATCTTCGGCGACCGCATCCTCGAGATGCACAAGAACACCCCGGCAGAGCAGAAGGGCATCATCGTCGACGACCTCTCGGGCTGGTGCTTCGGTGACTACTACACCAGGAAGACGCTCGACCTCCGTCAGCGCGAGCTCGTCACCTTCGTCACGATCGCCGCGCTCGGCGGCTGCGAGTCGCAGCTGCGCAGCCACACGAACGCCAACATCAAGGTCGGCGCGACGAAGCAGAACCTGATCGACGCGATCCGCATCGCCGAGCCCTACCTCGGCTTCCCGAGGACCCTGAACGCCCTCGGCGTCGTCAACGAGGTCCTCAAGGGCTGATACCCTGACATCTCTCTCCTGACAGAACTTCGCCCCGGTTCCCTGATCAAAGGAAGCCGGGGCGAAATGTTTCTGGCTGCGGCTCATTCCTCCACGGGGAACCCGACACAGCAGCTGTGCCGCTGACTTGCCGTACCCATGGCGTCCAATTGTGCATCCCCGGTGAGTTACGGTTGCGTTACAAGTTTTATAACGCTGTTAAAGGCAGACCGGGTGCCCCGCATGTTGCCCGAGCACAATTCCATACACCCCCCCCCTCACATAATCTTGGTATACAGCAAATAATCCAGAAATACCGCACACTTCAATGGCCGGCTTCGTCATAAAAACCAAATGGATATCGCAAAGCCGCGGCTGAAATCAGAGGCCCGTAAAAGGACATAGCATCATCCGCATGAAGACAAGTTCCGACGCTTCAGGGTTCCATCCGATCTTCCGAAATGGGAGAATCGGACAATCTTCCGTCCAATAACGGACGGCGACATAAAGCTCAACCCACTCAATCCCGAAGGAAACCTGCCCATGCTTCGCAAGCTTCTCATCTGCGCCGCTGCCGGCTCCGCCATTCTTCTCACCGGCTGCGCTTCCTATCAGAGTGACAGCGACGGCCTTGATGCCTCCAAGATCGACCCGTTCGTCAAGATGAACCAGACCACCGTGAAGGAGATCCGCGAACTTCTCGGCACTCCGACCGTCACCGGCGTCGCCAAGGAGGACGGCAAGAGCATCATCGGCTACGGCCTTGTCGGAACCGATGACCTCGCCTCCTTCGGCCGTAACTTCGGCAGAGGTCTGACCTTCGGCATCGCCTCCAGTTCCTGGGAATACAACGTGAAGAACGTGTTCTTCAAGTTCGACGACGAGGGCCGTGTCATTGACTACAAGAAGAACGGCCGCCGTTATGTCACGCGCAAGCGCCTGACTTTCTGGAATGAGTGCGAGCGCCCCATGACCATGGCGGAGATCAATTCGCCGGCGAATTACAGCGGCCGCGAAATCTGCAAGCTCTACCGCGAGGAAGTGGCCGCCGAAAAGGGCATCTCCCCGGATGCGGTGGATGACGAAGAGGAATTCGAGTGGTGCAACATTCCCTGTCAGGTTCGCCGCGGCGCCGTCGAGGCCTTCGGCGAGATTGAAAACATGAATGACAATGTTGACAGCGAAGAAGGCGACGGATCGAAGACCGAAGTGATCTTCCAGTAATCCTCCGCACTGACTCCCGCACACGAGACCCCGGTTCAGTTTGAGCCGGGGTCTCGTTCTTTCCGTGGCCCTCCCCCCTGCCCCGGGGCCCCGCAGCCCCTCAACAAACTGTTACGAACGGCCGCTTTCGTTTGAGTTTCACCGTCTTCGCTCTCCGGGACGCACCCTGCGCCGACAGAGCCGTTTGCCCTCGCACGGGAGGCTTCGCTAATATGCAGGAACTTTGCATCAGTCCGACGGGATAGACACTGCCTATAGTAGTGATAGCCGCTCCTGACCACATCATGTTGTAGTCGAGCATGAGCAGACGGCTTTGAGGTCTCTCCCGCTTCGGACGAACCCAACAGACAACGGAACCCCTCCATGACCGTCAGAATTGATCCGAGCCGGGACGCGCTCTTTGACGAACTCGGCCTCATGCGCCTGCGCGAGAGCTACATGCGCGACGACGAGAAGAGCCCGCAGGAGCGCCTCGCCTTCGTGGCCGAAGCGTTCGCGAGCGACCCGGAGCATGCCCAGCGCATCTACGACTACGCGAGCCGCCACTGGCTGAGCTTCTCGACCCCGATCCTCTCCTTCGGGCGCGGCAAGCGGGGCCTGCCCATCTCGTGCTTCCTCACCTACATGGATGACAGCGCCGAGGGTCTCGTCGACACGCTCTCCGAGGTGAACTGGCTCTCGATGCTCGGCGGCGGCGTGGGCATCCACGTGCGCATCCGCAGCGCCGACGAGAAGAGCGTCGGCGTGCTCCCCCACCTCAAGGTCTACGACGCAGCGTGCCTCGCGTACCGCCAGGGCTCGACCCGCCGCGGATCGTACGCCGCGTTCCTCGACATCAGCCACCCGGACATCGTCCAGTTCATCGAGATGAGGAAGCCCACGGGCGACCAGAACATGAAAGCCCTCAACCTCCACCACGGCGTCAACATCCCCGACGCCTTCATGGAGAAAATCGAGGCCTCGATGCGCGACGCCGACGCGGACGACTCGTGGGACCTGAAGCACCCCTCGACGGGCGAGGTGATCGCGACCGTCTCGGCCCGCGACCTCTGGCAGCGCATCCTCGAGATGCGCATGCACACGGGCGAGCCCTACCTCGTCTTCACGGACACGGCGAACCGCGCCCTGCCTCCATGGCTCGCCGACAAGGGCCTCAGGATCCACGGCTCCAACCTCTGCACGGAGATCTTCCTCCCGACCTCGCCCGAGAGGACGGCCGTCTGCTGCCTCTCCTCGCTGAACCTCGAGCACTACGACGACTGGAAGGACGACCCGCGGTTCATCCCCGACGCGATGGAGTTCCTCGACAACGTGCTGCAGTACTTCATCGATCACGCGCCCGAGCAGATCTCGCGCGCGAAGTACTCCGCGATGCGCGAGCGCTCGGTGGGCCTCGGCGCCCTCGGCTTCCACGCGTACCTGCAGAAGAAGGGCGTGCCGTTTGAGTCCGCGGTCGCGAAGTCGATCAACATGCAGATCTTCCGCCGCATCCGCGAGGGGTGCGAAAAGGCCGACGCAATGCTCTGCGAGAAGCGCGGACCGTGCCCGGACGCCGCGGACTCGGGCGTGAAGCGCCGGTTCTCGCACTGGATGTCGGTCGCGCCCAACGCGTCCTCGTCCCTCATCATGGGCGGCACGAGCCCCTCGATCGAGCCCTACCGCGCGAACATCTACCGCCAAGACACGATCTCGGGCGCCTACATCATGAAGAACCGGTTCCTTGCGAAGAAACTCGCCGAGCTCGGGCTCGACACCGACGAGGTCTGGGCGGACATCATCGCCCACGACGGCTCGATCGCGCACCGCGAGGACATTCCGGAGAACGTGCGCGCGGTCTTCCGCACCGCGATCGAGATCGACCAGCGCTGGATCATTGAGCTCGCCGCCGACCGGCAGCGCTTCATCGACCAGGGCCAGAGCGTCAACCTCTTCTTCTCGCCCGACGTCTCGATCCCCTACCTCCATGCCTGCCACTTCCTCGCCTGGAAGAAGGGCCTGAAGTCGATCTACTACAACCGCTCGGACAAGCTGAGGAAGGCCGACCGCGTGGGCGTCGTGAACGAGCGCCGCCGCATCGAGGATGAGATCAGCATGCGCGACGTCGCCGACGACACGACGTGCCTCGCCTGCGAGGGCTGAGCCCCTCCCCGGCTTCCTTTGGAACGGATTTTTTGGAAATGAAAGAAATGGAAGAGAAGAAGACCGACGGGGGCGGGCTGCTCGGCACCCGCACGAGCTACAAGCCCTTCGCCTACCCCTGGGCCTACGAGGCCTTCATGCAGTCCGAGCAGATGCACTGGCTCTGGACCGAGGTGCCGATGATCGAGGACGTGAAGGACTACCAGCAGAAGCTCACCGACTCCGAGCGCGACTTCCTCACGAAGATCCTGCGCTTCTTCACGCAGGGCGACATCGACGTCTCGGGCGCCTACGTGAACTCCTACCTCCCGCGCTTCCGGCAGCCCGAACTGCGCATGATGCTCTCGAGCTTCGCCGCCCGCGAGGCCGTGCACATCGCCGCGTACTCGCACTTGATTGAGACGCTCGGGCTCCCCGAGTCGATCTACAACGAGTTCCTCGAGTACGAGGCCATGGCCGCGAAGCACTCGTTCTTCAGCGAGGTGGAGAAGGACGAGAAGAACCTCGCCGCGCAGATCGCCGCCTTCTCGGCCTTCACCGAGGGCATGCAGCTCTTCTCGTCCTTCGTGATGCTGCTCAACTTCACCCGCAACGGCACCATGAAGGGCATGGGTCAGATCATCGCCTGGTCGATCGCCGACGAGACGCTCCACACCGAGTCGATGACGAGGATCTTCCGCGAGTACATCAAGGAGAACCCGGCGCTCTGGACCGATGAGCTCAAGGCCAGGATCTACGGCATCGCCGAGACGATGGTCGACCTCGAGGACCGCTTCATCGACCTCGCCTTCGGCGTCTCCGAGATGAAGCGCCTCACGCGCGAGGACGTGCGCGCCTACATCCGCTACATCGCCGACCGGCGCCTCACGGGCCTCGGCATGAAGGGCATCTTCAGGTCCGGCAAGAACCCGCTCCCCTGGGTCGACGCCATGCTCGGCGTCTCGCACACGAACTTCTTCGAGAACCGCGTGGTGGACTACGCCAAGGGCGCGCTCACGGGCGACTGGGGCGACGTCTGGGGCAAGGCAGGGAAGTAATTCCCCTCGCCCCTGCAGGCTGACGGGCCGCTTCCCTTGAGGGAACGCGGCCCGCTCTCCAAGGTCATTCGTTCTTCCAGAGCAGGTGCGCGTACACGCGGAAGCCGTGCTTCTCGTAGAGTCGGATCGCGCCGTCATTGCCGGCGACGACCTTCACCTCGATGCGGGTGACGGCCGCCCGGCGCAGTGTCGCCATCGCCCACTCCATGAGACGGCTTCCGTGCCCGCGGCCGCGGAAGGTCTCGCGCACGACGAGGTAGTCAATCTTGCCGGTCTGGCCGACGGAGTCGATGTCGACCTTCGCGAAGCCGATCACCGCACGGGTCTCGTCGTCCGACTCGATGACCGCGATGCGGGAGGTCCCGCGCCGGAGCGCCTCGTCGAACCCGGCGAGCGTCGTCTCGAAGGGCTTCACCGGCCAGGCGCCCGCCGAAGACTCCGTGTCGCCGAAGTGTTCGGAGACGCTGTTGTGCCAGGCGGCGAGCTCGATGAGAGAGGCGCGCAGCCGCGGGACATCCGCGGCGGTGATCTCCCTGAGTTCCAGTCTGTTCGTCATGGCGGACTCTTTCTCCGGGTTCCGGCCTCAGCGCGCGCCCGCAGGCTTCACGAAGTAGTTCACCCGGCCCTTCTCGATCACGACGGGCGGGTACTGCTGGCTCTTCGTCCACTGCACGGTGGGCATGTAGGCGTAGACATGGCCGGGGAAGAGCGGCGCGGCGTTCTGCATGAGCTCGGCCTCGTCGATCTTCTTCGGGTTCCCCGAGCGGAAGAAGAAGAAGGTCTTGCCCGCTTCGAAATGCCAGGCCTCGAAGGACTGCCCGAAGAAGGCCGAGGTCTCCGTCTTGCTGAAGCTCTCGCCCTTCACCTCGATGACGGCGTAGCAGGCCGTGTCCTTGCCTTCCTCGGGGTACGTGCAGCCGAGCTTCGGGTCGCGGATCTGCACAGCGACCTCGGTGCCCTTGCCCATGCCGGGGATGAGCGAGGATTTGTCAGTCTTGACAATCCGGGTCTCGGCCTCGGGCAGGCGGGCCTTCACGGCCGCCTCGACCGTGCCGGCGAGCTTCATCGCCCAGACGTCACGGGCGAGCTTCGGGTCGTCCGCGGGGACCTCGGAGACCGGAAGGTAGCCGACGAACCCGTTGTAGGCCTCGCCGGGCTTCCCTTCGATGAGATTGATGAGCGCCCCCTCGGCGCTGCCGACGAGGAGCGAGTCGATGACGAGGTTGTCGCGCTGCGAGAACTGCCAGTGCGTCTGCGGCGCGGCGGCGTCCGGGAGGAACTTGTCTCGGTAGCCGAAGAGCACGGCGATGTTCTTCGCGCGGCTCCACTCGGGGTTGCCGAGGTTATCGCGGTGCGCGACGGTGGTGCAGCCGGAGAGCACGAGCGTGCCCGCGGCGGCGAGGAATGTGATGGCGAGCGTGGTTTTCTTCATGAGGGACGTCCGAGGGAGTTCAGAACCGGGAATCGGCGTCCCGGGATTCCTCTATGGTAACCGTTCCGGGCGGCCCCGCCTCCCCTTGCAGGGGCAGT
>NZ_JAUNSF010000009.1 GCF_030539355.1 Sutterella sp. | reverse complement strand
ACGTCGACCGGCATGCGGGGGATCTCGTTCGCGAGCGTCCTGAAGGTGGGCTCGAGCGTCCACTCGCCCCAGTCGCCGACCACGATCAGGTCGCGCCGGGCGCGCGTGACGGCGACCGTGAGGAGGTTCGCGGGGCTCGACGCCCAGGCGCGCTGCCGGCGGCCTCTTGCGCCCGGGGCGCTCCCGAGCACGAGGATCACGAGGTCGGCCTCCTGGCCCTGGAAGGTGTGCACGGTGCCCGCCTTCACGTCACCCGCGGCGCGGCCGATCTCGCCGATGATGCGCCGCGCGCCCGCCGCGACCGAGCGGAAGGGCGAGAGCACGAAGATCTTCATGCCGCGGCGGTCCGGGTCGGTGATGAGCTTCTTGAGGATGTGCCTCAGCCACGCCATCTCCTCGCGGATCATCTTCGGGTCGCCCGTGCGGCGCGTGCCGGTGCGGGCGGTGCTCACGTAGCTCTCGCCCCTCACGTCGTACCACTGCGAGAGCGGGGGCAGTCCGTCGAAGGGCTTGGGCGTCATCTGCACCATCTGCCCGCCGTAGGAGAGCGTGTTGGCGATGTCGAACATGGGCGACCCGCAGCGGCGGTGGGTTCTCAAGGGGAGTCCCGACCACACCGAGCCCGAGCCGATGCCGCCGCCGATCTCGGCGCCGATCTGCATCGAGGCGTCGGCGAGCGACTGCAGCGAACACTCGAGCGGCGACCACTCACGCCCGACCGTCGGGCGGCGCGCGCGCAGGTATTCGGCCAGGGCGGGCGGCATCGTCACGACCGGCATCAGCTGCCTCAGGTCGCCGAGCACCACCGCGCGGCGGGCGCGGTTGAGCATGCCGACGGCCGCCTGGGGCGAGGCCTGGCTCGCCTCGTCGATGAGCACCCAGGGGAGCTGCGACGCGCCGATCTGGGAGAAGATCCTCGAGGCGCTCGCGAGCGTCGTCGAGAGCACGGGCACGAGGAAGCCGAGCGTCTCGAAGACGTCGAGGGCGCTCCCCGACTCGAACACGGGATTTGAGGTGAGAAGGTAGGCACAGGCCGCGCGCAGGCTCTTCTTCGCGACGTCGGCCTGGGCGACGAGGGTGGCGGCATGGAGCCTGAGCGCCGCCTCGAAGAGCTCCGAGCGCATGCGCTCGAACTCCTCGTCCACCCAGAGCGACTGCTTGTGCTGGACGGGTTCGTCGGCGAGCGGCACCGAGAAGGCGCGCGGCGGTTTCTTCTGCCCGCGCTCTGCCATGCTGCGGCGGCGCTCCCCGATCTTCCGGTCGAGCTCGATGAACGCCTTCCTCGCGTCGTTCCAGACATCCTCGGGGAGATTCCTCGTCTCCGAGAAGAAGAGCAGCGCGTCATCGATCTGCTGCTGGATCGTGGAGTCAAAGGGATTGGCCTTGCCCAGGCCCGAGACGGCGCGGGCGAAGCGGGCGCAGTTCGCGCGGTTGCCGAGGGTCGCCGAAGCAAGTCCCCAGACCTCCTCGGTGCGCTTTACCCTCGAGCGGAGCTCCTGACGGATCTCGTCGCGCGTACGGCGCCGGCGGGCGTTCTCCTCCGCGGGGTCGCCGCCCGCGGCCTCGTACCGGGAGCGGGCGCGCTCGCGCTCGATTCTTGAGAAGAGCGAGGGAAGATTCTCGGGACCGGCCTTGCCGTGGCGGCCCTTGCCCGCGCCCCTTCCCTCCTCGGAGAGCGCAAGAAGCCCGAGGGCGCAGTCGCGCCAGTAGGTGAAGGCCGGACGCGTGCGCCCGGAGCCGTCGGGAACGGGTTCGCGCAGGCCGTAGCTCCTCGGCAGCGCGTCGGTGATGTTGCGGATCGCGGCATTGTTGCTCGAGGCGACGACGATGAGCGAGTCGGCGATCACGTCGGCCGCGAAGGGCACGAGCGTCTCGACGCGGTTCGGCTCGGGCCGGAAGGCGACCGGGCGCTCGGTGTCGAAGACCTCGCGCGAGGAATTCTTCGCGGCGATGCGGCGGGCGCGCCGCGTGACGATCTCGGCGACGATGTCGCGCAGGAGCCAGCTCTTGCCCGTGCCGGGCGGGCCGTTCACGCTCACGAGCGGCCCCGTGCCCTCGCCCGCGCGCAGGATCGCGGCGACCGCGGCCTGCTGTGCGATGTAGAGATGGTGCCCGGACGGCGCGGGCCAGCGCCCCGAGGGCAGATCCGCGGGGGCGAGCAGCTGCGCGAGCGCGTCGGGGCGCCTCAGGAGATCGATTCTCGGGATGCCCTCGGCGTCGCCGAGGAAAAGAATGCGGGAGAGCGGCGCGCTGATCGGATCGGCGACGATGAAGTCCCCGGCGGTGAGCGGGTCAAAGCCCTTCATGCGTGCCTCGACGACCGTCTCCGGAGGCGCCTCGGTGAGCGACGCGGGAACGGCGGAGACGCGCTCGCGCACCGCGTCCTTCTCCGCGCCGTCAGGGGTCATCCCGTCGAGCATCGGCGCGTCGCAGGCGACAGACCCAGCGATCTCGAGCGACCGCCGGGCAGCGCTCAGGTCTCCGAGGAAGAAGCTTCCCGTCATCGCGCCGCCCCTCGAGGGCGTGCGGCGGGTGGGCGACTCCCAGGAGACGGAGACGGCGCTGGGCAGATCCTCGGCGATGCCGATCGAGCGGGCGATCTCCTGCGCGACCATCCCGATGAATCCCTCGGGCACGGGCTCGGCCTCCGGGTGCGGATCCTCGAGGCGGACCATCTTCGGGTCGGTGTCGGAGAGCTGCGTGACGTTCATGCGGCGGCCGGGCTCGGTCGTTCCGACCTGGCCCAGGGTCCTCGCGACCTCGGTCGTGAACCAGTTGGCCATGCGCTCGCAGCGACTGAGCCCCAGGGCGACGAGATTGTCGCCGTCGTTCACGGCGGCGAGCGTCGCCCCCTGGCGCCGGGCGACAAGGTGCCTCAGAGCCCCGGCGAAGCCCGAGGCGTGAAAGCTCCCGTCGACGTACTTCCCCCACGGCGTCATGTCGAAGCTCGCGAGATAGGTGCGGCCCTGGATGTCCACGGCGGCGCCCTGCGCCCCCGAGGCGGTCTCCTCGCGGATGTGGTCGAGCACGAGGTCCGGGTCCTCGCCCTCGGGACTCTCCTCGCCGAACTCCTCGAGGATGCGCTCGTAGACGGTCCGCTTCGGGAGCAGCCCCACGTAGACGGTGAAGAACGGAATCGGGCCCACGCCGAGCCGGCGGCGCACGGAGTCGCTCGCCGGGTAGTCGAAGGGCTCCCGCAGACGCGAGGCCTCCCACTCGCTCACGCCGAGCTTCTCGACGGCGACGAGGCGCCCGGGCCTCCACTCGGTGAAGCGGAGGTTCTCGTCCTCGTCGTCACGGTAGTCGGGCGGCGTGAGGAGCTCGATCTCCTCCCAGAAGCGCAGTGTCTCGAGCGCGCGGCCGCGGCGGTCATCCCCTCCCGTCACGCATCACTCCCCGCGGCGGCGGCCGGCGGAAAGCGCCTTGACCGCGGCCCTGACGCGCTCCTCGCGCTCGCGGCGGTCCTCCTCGGGGAGCTCGGCGTAGTTGGGCACCGCGCGGTCGTCCCAGAGCGAGAGGTCCGGGTGCCAGCGCAGGCGCACGCGGTCGGGGAACTTCGCCGGGTCGTCGATGAAGCGCACGTCCATGCCGAGGCCCGCGGCGAAGAGAAGCTCGCCGTTCAGCCACAGCCGCGGCAGGTCCGCGCGGGCGTAGGCGGGAATGCCCGCCTGGGCGTAGAGGTCCTTCAAGGGCCGAGCGGGGCGCAGCTCCCAGAGGCGGAGCTTCGCCGCGCCGTTGGTCGCCCGAACCTCGAGCCGGGCGCTCCTGCCCGCGAGGCGCTCTCTTGCGATGCCGGACTCGTCCGGACCGCAGGGAATGAGTTCGATCGCGCCGCCCCAGTCGGGCACGGCGATCGTGTCGCGGGCGGTGCTCACCACCGCCGCGCTCGCAGGGGCGAGGCGGCGCACGACGGCCTCGCGGATCACGAGATCGGGGCCCCAGCGGCGGATTTCCTTCCCCTGCACGCGGATGGCGAAGGTGGCGTCCGAGTGCGTCTCGCGCACCTGGCGCAGCATGTCCTCAAGGCGCGCCTTGGAGATCGGGCGCAGCCCCTCCGCGGCGAGCCAGGCGCGCAGGCACCAGGCCTGGCGCGCGGGAATGAGTTCGAGAAGCCTGAAGATCGAGAGACCGCGGGGGTGCTCCTCGGAGCGGCAGCTCTCGAGGTCGGTGCGGGCGACGCTCTTCAAGACCTCAAGGGCCTCGGCGACGAGCGCGACCGAGCGGGCCGCGGCGCTGCGGAAGCCCGGGCGGATGCTCTCGAGCACCGGGATCACCTCGGCGCGCACGCGGCTTCTCGAGAAGCGCGGGCTCTCGTTGTCCGGGTCGTTCACCCAGGCGATGCGGTGGTTGCGCACGTAGCGCTCGATGTCGCCGTGGGCGATCCCCGTCCAGGGACGCAGCAGAAAGGCGACGCTGCCCGACTGCACCGCGCGGGCGTCCTCGGCCGACGGCGCCGCGAGCTCGCGGGCCTCGGGGAAGGCGGCGAGGCCGTCCAAGCCCGCGCCCCTCATCCACTGCAGCAGGAACGTCTCGATGCGGTCGTCCTCGTGGTGGGCGGTCATCACGATGTCGAATCCCTCGCGCAGCGCGAAGTGCCCGAGCGCGCGGTAGCGCGCCTCGCGGGCCGCGGCCTCGATGCTCTCGCCCTTCAGGGCCACGCGCACGTGGATGCACTCGAACTCGACCGAGCGCTTCGCGCACTCCTCGGCGCAGAGCTTCTGCCACTTGTCGGCGTCGGGCTCGATGCCGTGGTGCACGTAGACCGCGCAGAGGCGCGAGATGAGCGCCTGGCGCTTCTCGTGAAAGAGCTTCGCGGCGATGTCAAGGAGCGCCATCGAGTCGCTGCCGCCCGAGATGGCGACCACCACGCGGACCGGGTTGAGCGGCACGAGCGCGAACTCGGGGCTCGAGCGCCCGAGCAGATGGTCGGCCGCCTCCTCGAGCGCGGTTCTCACGGCGCCGGAGAGCTTCGCCGTGAGCGCGGCGCCCGCGCCCGTGAGCTTCTTCGCGGCCGGGCGGCGGCGGGGCTTCTTCGTGCGGGCCTCGGCCTCGAGCTTCTCGATCAGCGCGAGGTCGGGGAGCTTCGCCGGGCCCGTGCGCGGCGCGTTCGGATCCGTCTGCGTCTCGTCGGAGAAGAGCGGGAAGGCCTCGTCAAACGCCCGGGCCTCGGCCTCCGCCTCGGGCGTGACCGGGCGGGCGGCGCGCGCCTCCTCGCGCTCGCGGGCGCGCAGCAGCGCCGCCGCGTCAATCGCCGAGGTGCGCCTCGGCGCACGCTTCTTCGGAGCGGTGCCGGCACCGATCTTCGAGGCGCGGCGCTTCGGCGCGGGCTTTTCCTCGGAAGCGGCGTCGTCGGCCGCCGGCGCACGCTTCGCGCGGCGTGGTTTCTCGGCGAGCTCGCCCGCGAGTCCGCGGCCCGTCACGCCGATGCCGGAGGTGACGAACACCTCCGGACCCGGGTCATCGTCAAGGAGACTCGGCTGTTCGACTGCGGGATCCTGTGCTCGGGGGGACTTGGGGCTCGTCATGAAAAGTGTTCTTCCAGCGGCTGATCGGACGGGCTCTGGAACCCGTCGGTGATTCTCAAAGGCAAACGAAAATTTTAGCCTTTAACAGTGCCCCTTCGGGGCGGTCCGCGGTGCCGGCCTCCGCACGGCAGAAAATTCCCAACTCTGCCCGGGCGCCATGGGTTAAAATTTTTAGTTTCAGTCAGATCAAGCACCACCTCCGCCCGCGAAGGCCCGAGACGGATGCGCGCGCCGGCCCGGGGCACCGTTCCCCGCAGACGCCCCGCGCCTCCCCGGCCTCCGCTGCAGACGCAGCCCACAGGCGGCGGGCGTCCCCGATTCATCACCACTCCGAAATCCGAATACAAAATGTCCACGAACACGTCGCAGCTCCACGCCTTCGTCGCCACCGCCACCAAGGCCGCCCGTCTCGCCGCCCGTGAGATCCTCCGAGCCGCGGAGAACCGCGACATGCTTGAGATCACCGACAAGGCCGTCAACGACTTCGTCACGAGCGCCGACAAGGCCGCCGAGGAGATCATCATCCGCGAGCTCTCCACCGCCTATCCGCGCCACGCCATCCTCTCCGAGGAGGCCGGCCGCACGGGCGACAACTCGAGCGACTACCTCTGGATCATCGATCCGATCGACGGCACGACGAACTTCATCCACGGCCTGCCGCAGTACTGCGTCTCGATCGGCCTCACGTTCCGCGGCGAGCCGATCGTCGGCGTGATCTACGATGTCGCCAAGAACGAGCTCTTCACGGCCGCCAGGGGCCAGGGCGCCAAGCTCGACGGCCGCCGCATCCGCGTCACCGAGAATGACGAGATGCGCCGCGCGCTCATCGGCACGGGCTTCCCCTTCCGCCGCGGCTGCGACATCGAGAGCTACCTCAAGGGCTTCGCGCGCGTCGCCGAGCGCTCCGCCGGCATCCGCCGCCCGGGCTCCGCCGCGCTTGACCTCGCCTGGGTCGCCTGCGGCCGCTACGACGGCTTCTGGGAATTCAACCTCAAGCCCTGGGACATCTGCGCCGGCGGCCTCATCGTGCTCGAGGCGGGCGGTCTGATCACCGACCTCAAGGGCGGCGAGAAGTGGCTCGAAACCGGCTGCATCTGCGCCGGCGCGCCGAAGATCTTCGCGCAGCTCCTCCCGCTCGTCGGCGAGGTCGCGCATCACGAGGACGCCGATGACGCGAAGAAGGCCGAGCCGCGCCGCAAGCTCTCGACGAAGAAGAACGCCTGATTCCCCGTCCCCTGCGGGGCCCCTCGCCGGACCCCGTCAGAACCTTTTTTGAGAGGGCGAACCGTCCGCTCCTGCAGACATTCCGGAGCGCGCGGAGCCCGGAAGCCGCGCCCCATGGCGCGGCCTTTCTTTCTATAGAGACGCTCCATGGAAGAACCCGCCGCCCAGCCCGACTTCACGAATCTCGCGCTCTTCACGCCCTCGATCCGTCAGTTCATCGAGGTGAAGAACCACTATCCGCAGACGCTCGTGCTCTTCCGGATGGGCGACTTCTATGAGACCTTCTTCGACGATGCGGTGAAGGCGAACCGCCTGATCGGCATCACGCTCACGAAGCGCGGCAAGCTCACCGACGGCACGCCCATCCCGATGGCGGGCGTCCCCGCGGTCTCGCTCGACACCTACGTCTCGAGGCTCGTGCGCATGGGCGAGAGCGTCGTGATCGTCGAGCAGGTCGGACAGCCGGGCAAGGGCATGATCGACCGCCGGGTGTCGCGGATCATCACGCCGGGCACGCTCACGGACACGTCGCTCCTCCCGGAGAAGTCCGACGCGATCCTGCTCGCGATCAGCTGGCCCGCGAGGAAGTCAGACGACTTCGGCTTCGTCTGGCTCACGCTCTCGAACGGCGACTTCCGCGCCGAGCGCGTCTCGCCCGAGGCCTTCGAGAGCGCGCTCGCGCGCATCTCCCCCTCGGAGGTGCTCGTCTCCGAGAAGCACCGCAATGAGCTCAGGGACTCGCACCCGGGGCTCGTCGTCTCGTCGCTCCCCGACTGGCACTTCGACGCGAAGCACGGCACCGAGGCGCTCTGCAAGCTCTTCGGCCTCTCGACGCTCGACGCCTGGGGCGTCTCCGACATGCCCGGCGTGCTCGCCGCCGCGAACGCCGTCCTCGACTACACGAAGGAGACCCAGGTCGACATGGTCCCCTTCATCGAGCCGCTGAAGCTCGTCGAGGAGAGCGAGTTCGTCGTGCTCGACGCGAGCTCAAGAAGAAACCTCGAGATCGATGCCTCGCTCTCGGCCACCGGCGAGGGCCCGACGCTCTTCTCGGTGCTCGACCACTGCGAAACCGCGATGGGCAGCCGCGAGCTCCGCCGCTGGCTCAACCAGCCGGTGAGGTCGGCGGAGAAGGCCCGGGCCCGCCACGAGGTGATCGCGAGCTTCGTCGCGAACCCGGAGATGCTCGAGGCCGTGCGGAAGGCGCTCAATGCCCTTCCCGACGTCGAGCGCATCTCGAGCCGCATCGCGCTCGGCACGGTCCGTCCGAGGGAGCTCGCCGCGCTGCGCGACGCCGCTCCCGTGATCGACCTCCTCGCGCGGTTCCTCGCCGACCGGCCCGAACCGGCCTTCCCGCAGATGAGCGCCGCGATGCGCATCCCCGAGGCGATCGGGAAGACGCTCGCCGAAGCGCTCGTGCCCGAGCCCCCGGCGCTTCTGCGCGACGGCGACGTGATCGCCTCGGCGTGGAACGCCGAGCTCGCGGAGCTGAGGCACTTCCGCGACGACACGGGCAGGATCCTCCTTGAGATGGAGCAGCAGGAGCGCGCCGCCACCGGCATCGGCATGCTGCGCGTGCAGTACAACAAGGTGAGCGGCTTCTACATCGAGATCCCCAAGGCCCATGCCGTGAACACCCCCGTGCGCTACCAGCGCCGGCAGACGCTCAAGAACTGCGAGCGCTTCATTACGCCGGAGCTCAAGAGCCTCGAGGACCGCGTGCTCTCCGCCAAGGACCGCTCGCAGACGCTCGAGAAGGAGCTCTACGACCGCGTCGTCGCCGAGATCGGCGCGCATGCCGAGGCGCTCCTCACCGCCGCGCGCACGATCGCGCGGCTTGACGTCCTCACCGCGCTCGCGCTCCACGCGAAGGACGCGGGCTGGGTGCGCCCGGTGCTCTCGGCGCGCCCCGGGATCCGCATCGAGCGCGGCCGCCACCCGGTGGTCGAGACGACAATCGAGGGGTTCGTGCCGAACTCCTGCCGCCTCGAGGACGGACGCCGGATGCTCATCATCACGGGCCCCAACATGGGCGGCAAGTCGACCTTCATGCGGAGCGTCGCGCTCATTGCGCTCCTCGCCTGGGCGGGCAGCTTCGTCCCCGCGGACGCGGCCGAGATCGGCCCGGTCGACCGCATCCACACCCGCATCGGCGCCTCGGACGACCTCGCCCGCGGGCGCTCGACCTTCATGGTGGAGATGACCGAGGCGGCGGGCATCCTCTCGCAGGCGACCGACCGCAGCCTCGTGCTGATGGACGAGATCGGCCGCGGCACATCGACCTACGACGGTCTGTCGCTCGCGGCGGCGATCGCCCAGGAGCTCGTGCAGGTGTCAAGGAGCTTCACGCTCTTCGCCACGCACTACTTCGAGCTCACCGCGCTCGCGCAGGAGGTGCGCGAGGTCGCCAACATCCACTTCTCGGCCTCGCAGACCCGCACGGGCGTCGTCTTCCGCCACGAGTGCAGCGAGGGCCCGGCCTCGAAGAGCTACGGCATCGCCGTGGCGCAGCTCGCGGGCGTTCCCGCCCCGGTCGTGCGCCGCGCGAAGAGCTTCCTCGCGAGGCTCGAGGAGCGCGCCGCGGCGCCGGGCGCCGTGCAGCCCGACCTCTTCGGCGGGGGGCTCCCCATGCCCGCCGACGAGCCGGCCGCCGACCCCGCGGACGAGACGCCTGCCGCGCCCGACCCGGCGCTCGCCGCCTTCGTCAACCGCGTCGCCGCGACCGACACCGACAGCCTCACGCCGCGCGCGGCGCTCGACCTCCTCTACGAGCTCGCGGCCGAGGCCGCGCGTCTGCGCGACGAGGCGCTCTGAGGCACTCTGAGCGGGCCTGTCGCCCGGGGACAGCCGCCGGGCGCGCGCTGAAGGCCCGGAGTCCCGGACTCCGGGCACTGCGGCACGCGCGCCGTGCGGTAATATTCCTATTTGTTCGACCTTTGTCGACAAATTGACCGTGAGCCGTCGTCCCCGCCCCGGTTTCCCCTCTTTTTCCACCTGCAACGCCCGAAGGAACCGCCTTGGAAAAGAACTATCTCTCCTCCAACGCCCCGATTGACGAGGACACGCTATTCCGTGACATCCACAAGCACATCCTTCGCCAGGCGAAGGCGGGCGGACGCATCGACACCGAGGCCGAGATCGCCGAGCGCTTCAACGTGACGCGCTACAAGGTGAGAAAGGCCCTCTCGGTGCTCTCGCAGATGGGCATCGTCGACCGCGCGCCGAAGCGCGGCATGACGGTCAACGCCATGGGCCCGAAGCACCTCTCCTCGCAGATCCAGGTGCAGATGGACATCGCGAACTTCGACATCCGCGAGTTCATCGAGGCGAGGCTCCTCATTGAGGTGAACATCATCCCGCTCTGCGTGCGCCGCATGACGCCGGCGCTCCTCGGGCGCCTCGACGATGCGATCTGCAGGATCGAAGCCAACGCCGGCAACACCCGCGAGGCGGACCGCTGGGACCGCGAGTTCCACCTGATCCTCCTCGAGTCCTGCGGCAACCGCGTGCTGCAGGTGTTCTCGGCCGCGCTCATCACGTACTTCGAGAAGACCACCTCGAACCTGCCGCAGAACGACCCGGCCTTCTTCATGGCGATCGCCCGCCAGGAGCGCGAACTGCTGCGCGCGATCCAGCGCGGCGACGAGGAGCTCGCGCGCGATCTGCTCTCGAAGCACCTCAAGGAACAGATCGACCTGCTCTCGGCCTGAAGCGAAGCACGGAACTGATCATCGAAAAGGGGCGTCCGGCCAGAAGCCGGGCGCCCTTTCCGCATCAGCGTGCCGTGAATAAAAAGAGGCCTCCGGATCCCGCGGGGAGAACCGCGGAATCCGAAGGCCTTGCTCTTCTTCCTGCAAAGTCCTTTAGGAAGAAACCGGTTGGAAGTTCTTTCGTTCAGCCTTGCGAAGAGCAGCCACTCAGCAAGTGACGGGCATCACTGAAAGCCAGATCACTTGGAGTGAGGAACGTTGAGCTGGAACTGATGGCACTGGTTGCACATCAGCTCGGACTTCTGATGTCCCTTGTGGCAGTCCGTGCAGTTCACGTCGCCCAGGTGGTTGTAGTGCGGGTTCGGCTCGACCTTGGCGGTCTTCTGGGCGAGCGACTCGTAGCTGTGGCAGGACTGGCACGTGGCCTTCTTCACCTTCGCGCCCTCGACGGGGGCGGTCTTGTGGCAGGTGGCGCAGTTCAGGCCCTTCGAGACATGGAAGTCAGCCGTGAAGTCCGCGGCGGTGGCGGAAGTGAAAGCGGAGCCGAGCGCAAGGGCGGCGGCGAGCGCGATAAGGGTCTTCTTGGTCATTTTGATTCTCTCTTCCCAGTGGGGGTCAGTTCTTACTTCGCCTTCTTGGCACGGGCAGCCATCTCGCGGGCGGCGATGCGGCCGAACACGGTCGCGGCACCGAGCTGAGCGCCGCCGGCGTAGTTGAAGTAGAAGATGCCGCCCGCGGCATTGCCCGCGGCGTAGAGGCCGGGGATGCTCGCACCGTCGAGATTCTGGATCTCGGCACGGGTGTTGATGAGCGGGCCGCCGAAGGTGGCCGTCATGCCGCCCTGGAAGGGAACGGCGTAGAACGGAGCCTTGGCGATGGGATGAGGCTTCTTGTAGGTGTTCGGCGGGGTCATCTCGTCAAGCTTGTTCTCGGCGAGCGCCTTGTTGTAGGCGTCAACGGCCTTCTGAACGTTCTTGACGGGGAGGTTGACCTGCTTGCAGAGCTCCTCGATCGTGTCGGCCTTGCCGTACGGGCTGTGCAGACGGTCGAACTTCGGGATGACCTTGTCGAGGACCGAGCAGTCGCTGTCGACGATCACCCAGGCCTGGTTGTCAACGGTCTGGAGAGCCGTGGTGCGGGCCTTCACGACGTAGGTGTTGTTCTCGTCCATGAAGCGGTTGCCCGAGGTGTTGACCTGGACGCCGTAGCCGGAGTTCAGAACGTCGGCCGGGTTCACATGCGTCACGCCGATGATCGGGCCGCTGTGGAACTGGTCCATGTTGACGAACTTCGTGTAGAGCGGGAGCGTGAGCGAGATGTTCTCGCCGGTCGTCGACTTCGAGCCGCGCAGCACCATGCGGGTGGCCCAGCCGCCGATGTAGCGGTCGACCATCTCGGGGTTGGCGGAGAAGCCGCCGGTGGTGATGCAGACGCCGCCGCGGGAGAGGAAGCGCTTGCGGCCGTCGTCCGTGAGGGCCACGACGCCCTGGACGGCGAACTTCTCGTCATGGATGAGCTCGATCACCTTGTGCTCGTACTTGATCTCGATGCCGCGCTTCTTGGCCGCGGCGAGGAGGTACTGCACGAGGCGGGCGCCGCCCGTGATGCCGTCGCCGAGGACGCGGCAGGTGCGGCCGAGGCGCGGATACGGCATCGGACGGATCTTGCCGAACTTGACGCCGATCTCGCTCTCGAGCCAGTCGATGCCCTCGGAGATGTTGTCGGTGTAGGTGCGGTTGAGCGCCTTGTCGCCCATCTGCTTGGAGACATCCATCATCATCGCGTAGAACGCGTCGGCGGTGTCCTCGATGCCCTGTTCCTTCTGGTGACGGGTGCCCCAGCCGCAGATCGAGCCGAGCGCGAAGATCGCGTTGCCGTCCGGGCGGTCACGCTTCTCGAAGAGCGCGACCTTGGCGCCGAGGTCATGGGCGGTGATGGCGGTGATGAGACCGGCGGGGCCGGCGCCGACGACGATGACGTCGTATTCAGCATCGGCAGCCTGGGCGGGCTCGGCCTTGGCGGCGGTGGCGGTGAGACCCGTGACACCGGCGGCGGCGGCGCCGAGGAAGGAGGTCTTCAGCAGACCGCGACGGCTCATATCCGTGTTGGACATTCTTTTTCTCCTAATTGGTCCGTTCAGCCGGCCCCGGGGAATATGGAGTCAAGGGACGGCGACGGTTTCTTGGCTTTGCAGGCGTGGCGCGGGAATTCCATCTGGGGAAGGACGCTTTCCGGAGAGGCCTGAAGCGGCGGGCCCGGGGGAGAGAGGTCATGGGCCGCGGGATTTCAGCCTTCCCGGGAGGTCCGGGGGAGGAATTCTTGCTCCACGCTTAAATTTTCGGCCGATCGACCACTACGTAGTACGTAGTGAAGTCAAGGTTCGGGGATTTGAAAACCGTCCGCGGGCCGGTTTCGCGGACGGTTGAAAGGCTTTCAGCAGGGGCCGCGCGCACCCGGGCGGGACGGTCTCACCCGCGGCCGTCGGGCCGGGGACGCGCGGCTTTCCGGGCTCGCCCGGAGGGGAATCAGGCCTTCGCCTTCTTCTCCTCGGCGACGATCCAGTTGAGCGCGGAGCCGGCGCGCCACCAGCCGAGCTGCTTCTCGTTGTAGGAGTGCGCGGCCTGGAACTGCTCCTTCGTGCCGTCCTCGTGCGTGAGCTCGACCGTGACGGTCTTGCCCGGGGCAATGGAGGCGAGGCCGAGCACCGAGATGCGGTCCTTCTCACGGATGCGGTCGTAGTCGGCCGGATCGGCGAAGGTGAGCGCGAGGACGCCCTGCTTCTTGAGGTTCGACTCGTGGATGCGGGCGAGGCTCTTCGCGAGCACCACGGCGACGTTGAGGTAGCGCGGCTCCATGGCGGCGTGCTCGCGGCTCGAGCCCTCGCCGTAGTTGTCGTCACCGACGATCACGCTCGAGACATCGTGGTTGCGGTAGTAGCGGGCGACCTTGGCCGGCGTGTCGTAGGACGAGGTCTCGAAGTTCCAGACCTTGCCCGCCTGGCCGTTGAAGGCGTTGATGCCGCGCTCGAGCAGGTTGTCCGAGATGCGGTCGATGTTGCCGCGGTACGGGAGCCACTTGCCGCCCGGGGAGATGTGGTCGGTCGTGCACTTGCCCTTCACCTTGATGAGGAGCGGGAGCGCGGCGAAGTCCTTGCCGTCCCAGGCCTTGAAGGGCTTCAGGAGCTGGATGCGCTCATTCGTGGGGCTCACCTCCATGCTGATCTTCTCGTAGGTCGGCAGCACGCAGCCCGTGATCTCGGAGACAAAGCCCTTGCTCGGGAGCTCCTCGCCCTTCGGGGCGGAGAGGCGCACGTTGATGCCGGTCTTCGAGCGCAGCGACCCCTCGAGCGGGTTGAAGGTGATGTCACCCTCGGCGGCCATCGCCATCACGATCTCGGGCGACGCAAGGAAGGCGGCCGTCTTCGTGGAGCCGTCGTTGCGGCCGGCGAAGTTGCGGTTGAAGGACTCGATGATCGAATTGGGCTTCGTCATGTCGCCCGTCGTGCGGTGCCACTGGCCGATGCAGGGGCCGCAGGCGGTGGCGAGCACCGTGGCGTTGAGCTTCTTGAAGACGTCGAGCAGGCCGTCGCGCTCGAGGGTCTGGTAGATGCGGACCGAGCCGGGCACGACCATGATCGGGGTCTTCACCTCGATGCCCTTGTCGAGCATTTCCTTCGCGACCGAGGCGGCGCGGGTGATGTCCTCGTAGGACGAGTTCGTGCAGGAGCCGATGAGGGCGACCTCGAGCTTCTGCGGGAAGCCCTTTTCCTTCTGCTTCTCGGCGACGGTGTTGATCGGCATCGCGGCGTCGGGCGAGAACGGGCCGTTGATGTGCGGCTCGAGCGTGGAGAGATCGATCTCGACGACGCGGTCGAAGTACTTGGCCGGGTCGGCGATGACCTCCGGGTCGGCCTGCAGGTCGGCGGCGACGCCCTTGGCGAGGTTCGAGACCGCCTCGCGGCCCGTGGCGTTGAGGTAGCGGACCATCGAGTCATCGAACGGGAAGACCGAGGTCGTGGCGCCCGTCTCGGCGCCCATGTTGCAGATCGTGGCCTTGCCGGTGGCGGAGAGGGCCTTCGTGCCTTCGCCGAAGAACTCGATGATGGCGTTCGTGCCGCCCTTGGTGGAGAGAATGCCGGTGAGCTTGAGGATCACGTCCTTCGGGGAGGTCCAGCCGGAGAGCTCGCCCGTGAGCTTGACGCCGATCAACTTCGGCATCTTGAGCTCCCACTCCATGCCCATCAGGCCGTCGACGAGGTCAGCGCCGCCCACGCCGATCGCGAGCATGCCCATGCCGCCGGCGGTCGGGGTGTGGCTGTCCGTGACGAGCATCATGCCGCCCGGGAAGTTGTAGTTCTCCATGAACACCTGGTGGCAGATGCCGGCGCCGGCGGGCCAGAAGTCAAAGCCGTAGCGCTTCGCGGCGCGGGCGAGGAAGTCGTAGGTCTCGTAATTGCCCTTCTCGGCGACCTTGAGGTCGGGGATGGCGCCGGCGTTGGCCATGACGAGGTGGTCGCAGACGAGCGCGGCCGGCAGCGCAATGCGCTCCTTGCCCGAGGAGAGGAACTGGATGATGGCCATCGGGCCGCCGATGTCGTGCGTGCCGGCGCGGTCCGGACGGAGCTCGATGTAGTCGGCGCCGCGCTTGAACTCGCGCAGGCTCTCGGGATGGTAGAGATGCGTGAAGATCACCTTCTCGGCGAGCGTGAGCGGACGGCCGAGCTTGCCGCGGACGGCGGCGAGGCGCTTCGGATAGTCGCGGTAGAACGCCTCGATCATCGCGAAGTCGCGGATGTGCGCGGTCTCGGGCGCGGTCGACGCATGCGCGGTCGAGCCGAGGACGGGCACGGAGGCGGCGGCGGAGGCCGCGGCGGCTGTCTTCAGGAGCGAACGGCGCGAAATGGTGAACTTCTTCTCAGACATGTTCTTTCTCTTGGTCTCTGGTTTCTTATTACGGATCGTTTCCGATCGTTGAGGGTCTGAAGTGCCGGGGAAAAATGTCCGGACGGCGGGAGAGGAGAAACAATTGGTTCACCCGCCGCCCGGTCAGTTCATGGCACCCCTGTATCCCCGGGGCTGTCAGCCGATGAGCTTCTATTGGGTCACTCATCCGCTGACCCGCATTGTTCTCCCGACCGCCCACTACGTAGTCACGTATGAAGTCAACATTCCGCGCGATTGATCCGGAGTCGGTTCGTAGCCGATGCACGACGGGAGCAAGCGTTTCCTCAGTTTTTTCACTGAGATTCCGTCCGTCCCGCATGGATTTCCCCGCCGGAATGCCCCGGGGGAGGCGGCTGCCGGATCCGCTGGAAGGCGTAGAGCGGATCCGCAGAAAGGTCGAGGCGGACCTAGACCAAGGTCTAGTTCCGGGGGAGCGGAGGTACTTCAGAATGACTGCATCGCCTGACGGACTTCGACCAGCCCGGTCACGGCGCGGGGACCGAAAGGTTCCAACCCCACACTTCAAAGGAATGAAAGATGTCTGAAATCAATCTCAACCGCCGCAACATGCTCAAGTCGGGCGCCGCTCTCGCCGCCTCCCTGATGGCGAGCGCCGCCGCCAACGCCGGCATCCCCGCCTCCCAGGTCCAGAAGTTCGACGGTGAGTACGACGTTGTCATCATCGGCTCGGGCTTCGCCGGCATGGCCTGCGCCCTCAAGGCCGCCCGCGGCGGCAAGTCCGTCCTGATGCTCGAGAAGATGAGCGTCGTCGGCGGCAACTCCGCGATCTGCGGCGGCAACGTCGCCTGCCCGGTCAACCCCGTCCAGGCCGCCCAGGGCATCAAGGACAGCAAGGAGCTCTTCATCGCCGACTGCCTGAAGGACGGTCTCGGCATCAACTACCCGAACCTCCTCGGCGTCATCGCCGACCGCTGCAACGACACGATCAAGTTCGTCGAGGAGACGGGCGCCGAGTTCGTTCCCAACAAGATGCTCTTCGAGGCCGGCCACTCCGTGCCGCGCTCCTATGAGATCAAGGCCGGCACGGGCTCGGGCTACATCCGCCCGATGTACGAGGCCATCAAGAAGGAAAAGAACGTCACGGTCATGACCCGTGCCAAGTTCGATGACTTCATCGTCGAGAACGGCGCCGTGGTCGGCGTCGCCTACCGCGAGGGCTATCGCTTCAACGCCAAGCTCGCGAGCGACGACCTCGAGAACAAGACCGGCAAGACCAAGACCGTCCGCGCCAAGCTCGGCGTCATGCTCGCCGCCGGCGGCTTCTCCCGCGACATCTTCTTCCGTCAGGCCCAGGATCCGCGCGTCGTTCCGTCGACCGACTCCACGAACCAGCTCGGCGCCACCGCCGGCGTGCTCGTGAAGGCCCTCGGCATCGGCGCCCAGCCCGTCCAGCTCTGCTGGCTGCAGTTCCTCCCGTACTGCAACCCGCGTGAGAAGGGCTTCGGCGTCTCCGTGAACTTCACCAACCACGCCTGCATGGACTACGGCATCGTCGTTGACCGCAAGACGGGTCTGCGCTTCATGGATGAGCACGCCGGCCGCAAGATCAAGTCCGACGCCCTCTTCAAGGTCATCGGCACCGACGAGAACTACCCGATCGCCGTCGCCGACGACGCCATCGTCAAGTCGATCAACCCGAACTTCGTCAAGCTCCCGCTCGAGATGGGCACTGTGAAGAAGTTCGACACGCTCGAGCAGCTCGCCGACTACTACAAGGTCAACAAGGCCCCGTTCCTTGAGCAGGTCGCCCGCTACAACGAGTTCATCAAGAAGGGCGAGGATCCGGAATTCCACCGCAACCTCAAGTTCAGCAACGGCCTTGACGTCTCGAAGCCCCCGTTCTACGGCATCGAAGTCGCTCCGAAGATCCACCACACCATGGGCGGCGTGATGATCAACGAGCAGGCTCAGGTGATCTCCGCTCAGACGCACCAGCCGATCAAGGGCCTCTTCGCCGGCGGCGAGATCACGGGCGGCGTGCACGGCGCCTCGC
Organism: Sutterella sp.; assembly: GCF_030539355.1. Lineage (GTDB taxonomy): Bacteria > Pseudomonadota > Gammaproteobacteria > Burkholderiales > Burkholderiaceae_F > Sutterella. Next base: position 38,758 of record NZ_JAUNSF010000009.1, on the reverse strand, counting down.
GTCTCGGCACGGTGGCCGTCATCGACGCCCTCACGTTCGGCATGATCGCCGGCGAGAACTTCGCCAAGATGTAATCGAACGATTCCTTTGAGGTCCTGCCCGGGAGGATTTGACTCCTTGTCCTCCCGGGCAGCCCAAACCTCAAAGCGACTGCGGAAAGGCAGATCCCCGTGATCACCGAGGCCTTTCCGGAGTCGACGGGACAGACGGGTTCCCCGCCCGTCAAAGTCCTCCCCCATCCTTTTCCCCGGCGGTCAAAAGTCTCGAAGACGACCGCGCCAGACCACGAGGCCCCACAAATGAAACGCACCGTTCTCACCGCGCTCCTCGCGGGCGCGCTCGCCCTGACTGCCTTCTCGGCCCAGGCCGGCGAAAAGCTCGCCGATCAGCACGTCAAGCTCGGCATGCAGTGCCAGTCCTGCCACGGCCCGGACATGAAGAACCCGCAGACGCCGACGATCGACAACTGCACGGGCTGCCACAACCTTGACCAGCTTGTTGCCTCGACCAAGAACATCAAGCCCACGAACCCGCACGTGTCGCCCCACTACAGCAACACGCTCGACTGCACGAACTGCCACCTGATGCACCAGGAAAGCGAGAACTTCTGCGACCAGTGCCATCAGTTCGGCTACAAGGTGCCCTGATCCCTTTTTCTTCGGTTCGCGGCAGGTTTTCTGTTCTCCTTCCTGCCGCGGCGAAGCTCTTTTTCTCTCCTTTTCTTTCTTGAAGACCGGATTCTCCTCTCAGAGGGAATCCGGATTTTTTTGCCCCCGCGGGCTCAGAGCCACCAGACGCGGGCCCAGGGCGAGAGGATCTGCTCGGCGCTGCGAGCGGAGTCGAAGACGCCGACGAGCTCGCGGCCCTGGCCGTCCCTGAGGTTCTCGGCAATGAGGGAGCGAGCCCACTCCTCGCCCGCGGCCTCGTGCCAGATGAGCACGGGGCGGCCGAGCGCGAGCGCGGCGCGGGCCTCGATCAGGGTGCTCGATCCCGGCCGGGCGGCCATCACGAGGGTGCCGACGCCGAGCGCGGCGACGAGCCGGTTGCGGCGTTTGAGCGACCTCGAGCGCTCCTCGGGGTCGAAGCGCCGGCCCTCGGCCTGCGGACACTCGGAGAGCGCGAGACCGCTCGCGGTGATCTCGGAATAGAGCTGCGCGTTCTCGGGCGGCCACGGGAAGGAGAGGGGCGTCCCGAGCACGGCGATCGTGCGTCCCGGACGGCGCTCCGGGGTCCAGGCGGAGAGCGCGCCCTCGTGCGCCGCGCGGTCGATGCCCGCGGCCATGCCGGAGACGATCACGGCGCCGCGGGCGGCAAGGTCGGCCGCGACGTCATGCGCGGCCTCGCGCCGCTCGGGCGAGGCATCCCGCGAACCCACGATCGAGACGCGCAGCTGCCGCTCGGCGATGGCGAGGTCGCCCAAGGCACAGAGCACCTCGGGCGGATCGGCGAGTTCAAGGAGCGCCCCGGGATAGTCCTCGTCAGTGCATTTGAGCACCCGAGCGCCCTCGGGAAACGTGGCCGAGAGCTCCGCGCGCAGTTCCGCGACGCCGAGACCGGACCCCGCCCGGACTTCCATTGAGTAGAGCGCGCTGAATGTCTCCGGTTGAAGACGAGCCATGATCCCTCCGAGACGCCTGGCAGGCAGGCGAAAAAAGCCGAAACGTCAGCATTTTACCCGTTTGCCGGAAGTACCCAGTTAGTGGCAGAGGGATTTTACGAATATTCTGCCCAACAAATGAATGCGCCGTTTTCCGGGACATTCCGAGTCGCGGACTGCTGAGAGAGCGATTCCTGTTGGACAGCACGGCAGACGTCTGCCACTGCAGTCAGGTCAAACGAATGAAGAGGTCTTACATTTGAATACCCTGTAGTAGGTAGCCCGTGGGGAAAATTTTCCTTTTCTTTCTCCTCCTTAAGGGTTAACATTAACTCTTTGTAAGGATGCCGCATCCAGTGCATCCGTCCCTGTCGGACAGGGCGCACGGAGGGAAGTCCCTTCGGAAGAGAGAAGCGCGCCCGTCCGCACTTCCGTGCTTCGACACAGAAAGGAGATAGCAAACATGAAGAAGATTCTCGTTGCAGCCGCCGTCACGGCCTGCTTTGGCACGGCCGGCGCCGCCGAGGACATCAACGTCGACATCGCCGTCATCGGCGCTGGCGGCGCGGGTCTTTCCGCCGCCGTCGAGGCGACCGAGCTCGGCGCCAAGGTCGTCGTCGTTGAGAAGATGGCCATGGTCGGTGGCAACACCGTCCGTGCCGCCGGCGGTCTGAACGCCGCCGAGACGGCGCTCCAGAAGGCCAAGGGCACGAAGGACTCCGTCGAGATCATGTTCTACGACACGATGAAGGGCGGCCACTGGCTCAACGACCCGGCTCTCGTGCGTACGCTCGCCCAGAAGTCGGCCTCGTCCGTCGAGTGGCTCCTCGCCCACGGCGGTGACCTCCGCGACGTCGGCCTGATGGCCGGCGCCACCCAGCCCCGTACGCACCGCCCGACCGGCGGCGCGCTCGTCGGCCCCGAGGTTGTCCGCACCCTCTACACGTCCGCCAAGAACCTGAACATTGACCTGCGCACGAACACCCAGGCCACCGAGATCCTCACGAAGGACGGTGCCGTGGTCGGCATCAAGGTCAAGGGCAAGGACGGCGTCTACACCATCCACTCCAAGGCCGTGGTTGACGCCGCCGGCGGCTTCGGCGCGAACAACGACCTCGTCGCGAAGTACGTGCCCCGCCTGAAGGGCTTCGACACGACGAACCACAAGGGTGCCACCGGCGACGGCATCACCCTCGCGGAGAAGATCGGCGCCCAGCTGATCCAGATGGAGCAGATCCAGACGCACCCGACCGTGGTCCCGGGCGTCGGTGACATGATCACCGAGGCCGTCCGCGGCAACGGCGCCATCCTCATCAACAAGGAAGGCAAGCGCTTCTACAACGAGCTCGAGACCCGCGACAAGGTCTCCGCCGCCATCCTCAAGCAGAAGGACGGCATCGCCTACCTGTTCTTCGACTCCGACATGCAGAAGTCGCTCAAGGCGACGAACGGCTACATCAAGAAGTCCTACTGCCTGACGGGCGCCACGCTCGACGAGATCGCCGGCAAGATGGGCGTTCCCGCCGCTGACCTGAAGGCCTCGATGGACGCCTGGAAGGCCGGCAAGGCCGCCGGCAAGGATGCCTTCGGCCGCGCCGACATGCCGCGTGACCTCGACAAGGGCCCGTTCTACGCCATCGCCATCACCCCGGCTGTGCACCACACGATGGGCGGCATCAAGATCGATCCGCTCACCCAGGTCTACAACGTCGAGGGCAAGGTCATCCCCGGCTTCTTCGCCGCGGGTGAAATCACGGGCGGCGTGCACGGCGGCAACCGCCTCGGCGGCAACGCCCAGGCTGACATCGTCACGTTCGGCCGCATCGCCGGTCAGCAGGCGTACATCTACGCCCGCGGCCTCGATGCCCAGAAGAAGTAATTTCCGCGTGTGAAGGAGAACTGAAGAACAAGCGAACGCCTCCGCCAGAGCTCCACCGCAGGATCAGCTGACCGAAGACGGATTTGCACGGCCGGATTCGGAAAGCCGGAACCCTGAGGTAAGAGCTTCACAAGGCCCGCCCCCTTCCCTTCTCCTTTCCGGCTGAAGGAAACTTCACCTGAAGTCCGTCGCTTCCTGAACCGAAGCGGCGGACTTTTCCATTTTCTGCGGCGCCGAGGGAGTCACGGCCGCGCCCGCGACGCGATAGACTCACGCGCACCGAACCACAAACCGCCTTCATCCTGATCGGAGACCAAATGCTCGACATCGTCCTCACCGGGCACGACCTTGACCACCAGCACGGACCGCTTCACGAACTCATCGCGGCCCTCCGCCCGCAGCGCGTTCTCTACCGTCCCACGGAGCCGTCGCTCCGCCTCGAGGGCGTCGAGGAAAACGCCGAGGGGCTCGCGGCGCTCGCCGCCGAGGCCGAGCGCCACGAGGCCGACTATTTCGAAGTCCGCGCCGGTCTCTCCATCAAGAACTTCCGGGCGTTCTTCTTCGACATGGACAGCACGCTCATCCAGAACGAGTGCATCGACGACATGGCCGCCGCGGCCGGCTGCCTCGAGGAAGTCCGCCGCATGACACGCGAGGCGATGGAGGGCCACTGGCCCTTCGCCGAGAACCTGCAGCGCCGCGTCGCGCTCCTCAAGGGCCAGCCCGAGAGCGTGATCGCGCACTCGACCGAATCGGTGCGCATCACGCACGGCGCGCCTGAGCTCATGAAGTTCGCCGCGAGGAACGGCATTCAGTGCTACGTCGTCTCGGGCGGCTTCACCAACCTCACCCGCCCCATCGCGAAGCGCCTCGGCATGACCGGCGCCGTGAGCAACGAGCTCGTCCTCAAGGACGGGTGCCTCACGGGCGAGGTCCGCGGCCCGGCGGGCGGAAAGATCCTTGACGCCGACGGCAAGCGCCGCGCGGTCGAGGTGCTCACGCAGCTCCTCGGCGCGTCCATTGATCAGGCCCTCTGCTGCGGCGACGGCGCGAACGACCTCGAGATGATCCAGGCCGCCGGCCTCGGCGTCGCCTTCCACGCGAAGCCCGTCGTGCAGGCGAAGGCGAAGCTCGCCATCCGCCACGCCGGCCTTGAGGCGATCATCCTGCTCTTCCGCGAGGCCTGGAAGGACGCGCTGCCGATCGACTTTCCCGAGACCGGGACCGCTTCCGACGCCCACGCAGGCGTCCACATGAACTGACCGTCATCCGGTCACCGAACCCTTTGAAAAACCCCGGAATTTCGCGATTCCGGGGTTTTCCTCTTCTGTACGGCAGGGCCTCAGACGGTGAGACTCTGCATCTCCTGGCGCAGCCGCTCCTGCAGGTCCTCGACCTCGGCGGCGAGCGCCCGGATCCTCTCGACCGACCGTTCCGCCGCCGCGGTGCCGGACTCCGGGTCCGGAAGCGGCAAGGGGAAGCTCTCGAGCTGCCCGGCCCGCAGCTGCGGGACCGACGTGTTGCTCGTGAAGCGCTTGAGGCGCTTCTGCACCGCGTCCGAGAGGAGGTACTTCATCAGGTACTCGGGCGACCCGACCGGGCCCCCTGCCCTCAGGCGGAGAACGAGGAAGAGCTGGCCGGCAGCCCAGCACTCGCCCTCCGGGATCTCCCGGACGATGCCGACCTGGCCGATCCGCCCCCGCTGCGTGATGAGCAGGTCGCCCGGCTGCAGGATCTGTTTCTTCAGCCGCCTCTCGGCATTCGTGTCGCCGGGTTCGATGTCGATCCGCTTTGCGGGCTGCCTGAGGTCGCCGGCGAGCGTCAGGTCGTTCGGCATCGCCTCGAAGACCGCGCCCGCGCCCGACGAGGCGCGCGCGCCGAGCGAGTGGCAGCGGATCACCTCGCAGAAGGCCGAGAGCGGACGGGAACCGCGCTCTTTCAAGAGCGCGTCGATGCCGTCATCCCCGGGGGCCTGGAGGTATTCGCCCACCGTGAGCGCGCACTGGCGCTCGAGAAGCCTCGGGACGGGAACCGCGGCATGGTCAAGGAGCGCGGTCTCGCGGCCGGCAAGAAGGCCGTCGAGGGCCTCCGCGGCGTCAGCGGGCCAGCCGCCGCGGCCGGTGCGGCCGCCCTCGGGCTTCACGAAGTCAATGAGCGTGACCCCGGGGCGTTCGTCACCGCGCTCCCCGCAGAGGAGCAGCCCGAAGGTCTCGACGCCCGACGCGGCGCCGGCGCCGATCGGAAAGGCGATGCTGAAACGGACGCGCCCCGACTCGAGCAGACGGCGCTTCACCGCGACGTCGTCACCCAAGGTCCGGTAAAGCATGCCTCCCGAGACGAGCACCGCGAGTCGGCCGGGGCACTCCGCTGCCGCTTCGGCATAGTTGAGCTCATCGAGCGAATATTTCCCGAGGCGAGGGGCCTCCTCCTCCGTGTTGGGCTCGGGAACCGAGAAGACCGGCCCGTCGAGACGGGCGAGCGCGCCCTCTCCGGGCTCAAGCACCCTGGCCTCTGCGTTGAAGGAGAAGGCGCGCAGCGCCAGAAAGAGCTGCGCGAGCATCACCGAGGGAGTGGCGAGACGGACGCTTCTCCCCTCGAGCAGCAGGCGCACCGCGAGCAGGAAGGCCCGCGATTCGCCCGCGACCCAGACGCCGCTACAGGGATCATCCTGAGGATCGTCGCGGACAAGCCAGTCGACGGCGACCCGGGCGAGTTCGTCGCGGATCTCCGCCCTGCGCGTGAAGCTGCGGCGGAAGAGCCTGAAGTACGACTCGGCGAGCGCCCGGGGATCAAGAAGAACGGCCTCGGGGAGCTCGATTTCGATCGGCTCCGGCGGAACCGCGATGTTCCAGGTGAGTCGCCCAAGCCAGGGGCAGCGCTCCGTGACGAAACGCCTCAAGGACTCCGTGCCCCTGAGGCTCACCCTGCCGCCGCCGCCCTGCCCGGGCTCCGCCATCGCCGCGGCCGTGATCATCAGCAGAGCCGGGGGCTCGATGCGGGTCCGGGCGGAGAGCTCGCGCCAGTATTCATCGGCGGTGACAGCTTTCAAATTCATGGCGGATTTCCCGAAAAAACAAAATTTCAGAGCGCAAGCCGCATCCGGATGTGCGGGATGCCGCATTCGTCAAACTCGTTGCCCTCGGCGGCGAAACCGTAACGCTCGTAGAAGCCGCGCGCATGGGTCTGGGCGTGGAGCACCGCCTCGGGGAGCCCCCGCTTCCTCGCCTCGGCGAGCACCGCCTCGAGGAGCGCGGCGCCCACGCCCCTTGCACGGAAGGGGCGCAGGACCGCGAGGCGTCCGATGTGTCCGTCGGGCGTGAGCCTCGCGCAGCCGAGCGTCATATGGCGCTCGTCCCAGGCGACGAAGTGCGTCGAGACCGGGTCGAGATCGTCGATCTCCTCCTCCTTCGGCACCTTCTGCTCGGCGACGAACACCATGAGGCGCACGCGCGAGGCGGGATGCTCGAGCTTCTTCCAGTCGCCCGACTCGATCTCAATCTTCATTTCCTGTTCCCCAAAAAACATAAACCCGGCCGGATCCGGAAGGTCGAACGCCTTCCCGGAGCCGTCCGGGTCATTATCGGGCCAACCGGGGCCGGAGAGAAATCCTCCGGCCTCAGCCATGGACCATCACTGCTGCGAGAAGTCCTTGCCGGCGGCCTTCGCCTTGGCGAGATCGCCCGCGAGCACGAAGGTGAGCTTCTCCGGGTCGGCGAAGCGCCTGACGGCGCGGTTCACGTCCTCGACGGTGAGCTTCTCGATCGCTGCCTCGGTCTCCTTGGAGAACTGCCAGGTCACGCCGCGCTCGAGGTTGTTGATCCAGTTCGAGGCGATGAGACCGTCCTGGGCGCGGTTCACCGCACGGCTCTCAATGAGGCCGCGCTTCGCCTCGGCGAGCTCCTCGGCGGTGATGCCGTCCTTGTAGGCCTTGGCGAGCTCGTCGCGCAGGCTCTTCTCGGCCTGGGCGAGGTTCTGCGGCGCGACGATGGCGCCGACGGACCACTTCGCGCGGTTGCCGAAGGGCGGGATCGTCACGCCCGAGCCGGCGCCGTAGGAGAGACCCTCCTTCTGGCGCAGACGGTTGACGATGCGGTTCGAGAGACCGTCGGAGCCGCCGATGATCCAGTCGGCCGTGATGAGGGCCGGCATGTCGGCGTCCGTGAGCGTCGCGGGAAGGTCGATGCGCGCGAAGAGCATCGCGTTTTCCTTCTCCGGCGTGTCGATCACGATGCGGGCGGGCTCGACCGGGCGGTACTCGGCGATGACGCGGTCAAAGGGAACCTCGGCCTTCTTGCGGTCGATGACCACGGCCTTCAACTCGGCTTCGACTTGGTCGGCATCAAAGTCGCCCACGACGGCGATGTAGCCCTTCGAGAGACCGAAGACGCGGGTGTAGTAGCCCTTCACGTCCTCGAGCGTCAGGCGCTTCAGGTCGGCGATGAGCTCCTCGCTCGTCTCCTGACGGCGGGCGTCGCCCTCGGGATAGGTGTTGAAGTGGCGCGCCATGGCGTCACGGCCCTTCGTGCCCGGATCGTCCGAGCGGGACTGCAGACCGGCGATGGTCTGCGAGCGCAGCGTCTCGAACTCCTTCTCGGGGTAGGTCGAGTCGGTCAGCAGCGACCCCACGAGCTTGAGCGCATCGGCGAGGTGCTCGCGGTCCGTCGTGAAGCTGAAGGGCGTGCCGTCGATCTTGAGCGCCGTGAAGGCGTCCTCGATCTGGTCGCGCGTCATCGTCGACGTGCCGCGGGTGATCATCGAGCTCGCGAGCATCGGGATGGCGCTCCTCGAGAGCGACTTGTTGTCGCCCACGTTGAAGCGCATCTTGACGACGACCGTGCCGCCGCGGTTCTTCTTCGGCAGGAGCGCGAGGCGCACGCCGCCCGCCTCGACCAAGCGGGTGCGGGCGTCGATGTTGTCCTGCGAGGGGTCGAAGGCCTCGGCCTCGGCGCCCTTCTCGGAGAAGGTGAAGCGGGAGAGGAGCTCCTCTGCGGTCGGGGCGGCGGCGATCTCGGCGCGCTTCGGCTCGTCGGTGGGCACGAAGAGGCCGACCACGCGGTTGTCACGCACGAAGTACTTCGAGGCGGCGCGGGTCACGTCCTCGGGCTTCACGGCCTTCACGCTCTCGCGGTCCGCGAAGAAGAGGCGCCAGTCGCCGAGCGCGATGTAGTCGGAGATCTCGACGCCGAACTCCTCGGGATCCGAGAGCGTGCGCTCGAACATCGTCTCCTGATCGGCCTTCTGGCGGTTCACCTCCTCGTCGGTGGCGGCGGCGCGCTCGAAGGCGCCCTCGATCTCGGCGATGAGCTTCGTCTTCACCGCCTCGATGTCGTCCTCCTTTTTCACCATGGCGCCGAACATGACGAAGCCGGGCTTCTGCGCGGCGATCGGCCAGCCGAAGACCTGCGAGGCCATGCCGGTCTCGACCAGGGCCTTGTAGAGGCGGCCGGTCGGGGCGTCGGCGAGGATCTCGGCCGCCATGGCGGCCGGTTCGTAGTCGTCAGAGAGCGCGGACGGGATGCGGTAGCCCACGGCCACGAGCTGCGACTCGCCCTTGCGGCGGATGAAGAACTCACGCTCGCCGTCTGCGGTCGGTTCGACGGTCCACTCCTTCGGGAGCACGCGCGCAGGCTTCGGGATCGGCCCGAAGAGCTCGTTGACCCAGGCGAGGACCTGGGCGGGCTCGAACTTGCCCGACACGGTGAGCACCGCGTTGTCGGGCTGGTAATAGAGATGGTAGAAGGCCTGGAGGTTGCGGATCTCGACGTTCTCGATGTCGCTCCTCGCGCCGATCGTCGAGCGCCCGTAGCTCTGCCAGTCGAACATCACGCTCTGCATGCGCTTCATCATCACCGAGATCGGGCGGTTCTCGCCCATCTCGTACTCGTTGCGCACGACGGTCATCTCGGTGTCGAGGTCCTTCTGCGCGATGAAGGAGTTGACCATCGCGTCGGCCTGCCAGCCGAGCGCCCAGCGCATGTTGTCGTCGGTCGCCGTGAAGCTCACGAAGTAGTTCGTGCGGTCGAGCCACGTCGAGCCGTTCATGCGGAAGCCGCGGCGCGTGAACTCCGCAGTCGGGTTCGGGTAGTTCTTCGAGCCCTTGAACATCAGGTGCTCGAGGAGGTGCGCCATGCCGGTCTCGCCGTAGTTCTCCTGGCGGGAGCCCACGAGATAGGTCATGTTGACCGTGGCGGTGGGCTTCGAGGCGTCCGGGTAGAGCACCACCCTCAGGCCGTTCTCGAGTCTGTACTCCGAAATGCCCTCGACCGTCACATAAGGCGCCGGTTGTTCATTCATGTTTTTATTCTCCTCGCCGGCCGACGCGACGGCGCCGCCCGTGAACGCCGCGGCGCAGGCCGCGGCGAGCAGAAAGTTTTTCACTGGATGCATGTGTTCCTCACAAGAACCGCCGCGCCTCACCCTCCTATCTTCGAAGGGGATGCGGGACGGAATGCGTCTCTTCAGGCAATTGCGGTTAACCTTAGCGGCCGCACTGCAAGGGGACTGTGGGATTGCGTTCCGAGATGTTACCGTCTGAGGCACCGTTTCGCGCGGCTCCCGCGCGCTTTTCCCGGGCCCAGCGGATCACGCCCGGGCCCGCTTCGCGCTATCCTGCCGCTCCTGATCCCCCGACATCCTGAAACTTCCCGGTCCCTGTTCCCCAATGAAGCTTCTCTTCGACCTCTTCCCCGTCATCCTCTTCTTCGGCGCCTTCAAGGGAGCCGAGCACTTCCCCGACGAGGCGCTCTCGATCGCCGCGGGGATCCTCGGCGACGGCGTCACCGCCGCGACCGCCCCGGTCTTCCTCGCCACCGTGACGGCGATCGTCGCCACGTTCCTGCAGATCGGGTGGCTGAAGCTCCGCGGCAGGAAGATCGAGCCGATGCTCTGGATCAGTCTCGCCGTCATCGTCGTCTTCGGCGGACTGACGCTGTGGCTCAAGAACGAGATGTTCATCAAGTGGAAGCCCACGATCCTCTACTGGATCTTCTGCGCCATCCTCTCCTGGGGCAGCCTCACCGGCCGCAACTTCATCCGCATGCTGATGAAGGAGGCGATCAAAATGCCCGACGCCGCCTGGGCGAAGCTGCAGTGGATGTGGATCGTCTTCTTCCTCGTCGTGGGCGTCATCAACCTCATCGTCGCCTACACGTTCCCCACGGAAATCTGGGTCGACTTCAAGCTCTTCGGACTCCTCAGCTTGACATTGATTTTTACAATTGGCGCGGCGGTGTGGATGACAAAGCAAAGCACCGATGGGCAGAATTGATTGAATCACAGCATGCAATGCCCTCCCTGCCGCGTCGCTATCCCGGTGCGCCCGGCTCTGCAGGGCTTTTTTGAGCACCTAGAAATGAACAAGAAAGTTTTTGCCATCGGCGCTGCCGTTCTTCTCGCGACCGGTGCCGCTCAGGCCGAATTCAAGGCCTTCAAGGTCAACGGTGAGACCGTTTCCGTCGCCACCCAGAAGGCGATCTACGACCGTCTCGTCGCCTCCGGCCAGCCCGCCGGCGAGCAGCTCGAGCGCAATGTCAAGAACAGCCTGATCCAGCGCACCGTGCTGCTGCAGGAAGCCAAGAAGGCCAAGATCGAGAACAACCCCGACGTGAAGTTCCAGATCGACGAGGCCCGCAAGACCATCCTCATCCAGGGCCTCGCCCAGGAATGGGCCCGCAAGAACCCGGTCTCCGAGCAGGAGCTCCGCAAGGCCTATGACCAGGAGAAGGCCGCCTACGGCGACACCGAGTACCAGGTCCGCCACATCCTCGTGAAGACCGAGGACCAGGCGAAGAACCTGATCTCGCGCCTGAAGAAGGGCAGCGACTTCGGCAAGCTCGCCCAGGAGTTCTCCGAGGACACCGCCTCGAAGGCCCAGGGCGGCCTCCTCGGCTGGATCGTCCCGGCCACGGTCGTTCCGTCCTTCGGCGCCACGTTCTCCGCCCTCAAGGCGGGCGAGCTCGCCCAGGAGCCGGTCCGCACGCAGTTCGGCTTCCACGTCGTGAAGCTTGAGGCGAAGCGCAAGGCCCAGCTCTTCCCGTCCTACGATCAGAGGAAGGGGTTCCTGCGCACCGCGATCGCCAATCAGAAAAACGACGCCCGCTTCCAGGAAATCCTGAAGAAGGCCGAGATCCGCTGATCCGCCTGACCTGAGACGCCATTACGAAGAAGCCCCGCGATTTCTGACCGCGGGGCTTCTTTCATTCTGAGCTTCCGAGGGATCAGGAACGATCCCCCGGACTTGAGGCTGTCAGCGCTTCGCCTCGGTGTCGAGCGGCGCGAGGCGGGCGATCACGTCGGCGAGCTTCATCGACTTGGCGGCCTCCATCTCGGAGGCGGAGAGCCTGTGGCCGAGCTTTCTCGCCTCGGCGGCGGCGTCGCGGTCGGCCTCGAAGCCCTCGGCCGGGTTCGCCGCGGCACTGGCGAGCACCCAGGCGGCCGTGAGGTCGTGCTTCACGCCCTCGCCGTCGGCGAGGAGCTTCGCGAGCGCGAGGCAGCCCTCGGGATAGCCCTTCGCGGCCGCGCGGTAGTACCACTTGGCGGCCTCGGCCGTGTCGATCTCCTGACCGTTGCCGGTGGCGAAGTAGTCACCGATGTTCTTGAAGGCGACGGGCGAGCCCTGCTTGGCGGCCTCGCGGTCCCAGATGAGGGCCTGGCGCGGGTTCACCTTGACGCCCACGCCGTTGCGGTAGGCGAGCGAGAGCGCGAGCTGGCACTTGACGCTGCCCAGGTACGCGCCCTTCTCCCACCAGTCGGTCGCCTCGAGCGGGGCGCGCTTCTGGCCGAGTCCCTGGTTGAGCATGTCGCCGATGTAGAAGAAGGCCTCGGCCTCGTCACGCGAGGCCTCGGCCTTGAGGATCTTCATCGCCTGGGCGTACTTGCCCGCCTCGATCTGCGCCACGCCATCCGCGACACTCGCCGCGGCCGGGGTGCTCGCGATCGTGAGAAGTCCCGCGCCGATCATGGCGCCGGCGGCGGTTCTGAGGATGAAGGACTTGAGCATCGAAGGGGTCTCCGCAAAATGTCCGGCGCCCCGGGTGAGTCCGGGGCGCCGGGAACTTGAATTTCCGTGCGGGAGAACTTTAGCGGCCCAACCTTAAGTGAAGCTCAAGGGCCGCGCCTTCGGGGCGGAGGGATCAGACCTCGGAGACGGCCTTCGCGAGCGCCTTCGCACGCCCCGGGTCGGCGAGCTCCGAGAGGGGCTCGTCGATGATCGAGGCCTCGGTGAAGCGGGAGAACCAGGCCGAGAGCGGTCCCTCGGGATGGCGGGCGTCGCCCGCGGGGCGCACGAGCCCGTTAGCGGGATCGATGAGGAGCGCGAAGACGGCGTCGCGCAGCGTGCGCTTCTCCGGATCGCACAAGAGCGCCCACCCCGTGCGGCGGCGCCTTTCGCTCTCGAGCACCGGGGCGCAGTAGTCGTACTCGGCGAGCCTCGCGAGGATGCGCTCGATCGCCTGCGGATAGCTGTCCGCGGCGCGGGCGAGCTCGTCGACGCTCACGACGGGCTGGCCCTTCTGACGGGCGCGGGTGAGCTCGGCCAAGAGCACCGTGCCGGTGAGGAAGTCATTGCCGCGCATGTAGCTGTCGGCGAACCGTCCCGAGGTGAGCTGCGGGATCGTGGCCGTGATCGCGGCGCCCGCGAAGACGAGCATCCAGGCGACGTAGAGCCAGAGCAGGAACACGGGGAAGGCGACGAAGGCGCCGTAGATCGAGGAGAGCGTGCCCGCGGTGATGTAGTACTCGAAGCCCATCTTCACGATCTGGCTCGCAACGGCCACGATGAGGCCGCCCGCGAAGGCGTGCGAGAAGGGCACGCGGCAGTTGGGGACGAGCTTGAAGAGCACCGCGTAGCCGAAGGTCTGCAGCAGGAGCTGCAGCACGACGAAGAGCCACCCCGGCACGCTGATGTCGGTCGAGCCCGAGGCGATGCGGATCGCCTGCGTCGTGAAGGTGATCGAGAGGGCGATCGCGAGAGGCCCGAGCGTGAGGAGCGCCCAGTAGATCATGGCGCGCTGCGTCCAGGGGCGCATGTTCTTCACGCGGAAGATGCGGTTCACCGTGACGAAGAACTTGTTGATCATCAGGAGCGCGGTGAGCGACAGACCCGCGAGACCAAAGGCGCCGAGGCCGGAGGCATGGTCGCTGAAGAGCTTCAGGTACTCCATGATCTCGGTCGAGTACTGATCGGGGAGGAAGCTGTTGAAGAGCGCGTCCTCGAGCGCCTTGCGCGTGTCGGCGAAGCTCGGGAACGCGGCGAAGGCGGCGAGCGAAACGGCGAGCAGCGGCACGAGCGAGAGGAGCGTCGTGAGCGTCATCGAGGACGCGACCTCCTGGAGCTGCGCCTCGCGCATGCGGGAGGCCGAGAAACTGAAAAGCGAGCTGACGGTCTCGAAGAGCCGGTGCTCGCGCAGACGGCTCAGGAGAATGGAGGGCTTCATGAGACTGTGGTTTTCTTGTTCGGAGTGGGAAGAAAGGCGGTCCGGTTCCAATTATTGCGCGGCGGGACACGAGATGAAAAACTCCGGCCCGGCGGAATGAGCTCTCCCGCCGGGCCGGATCGGTGACTCTGTCAACCGAAAGTTTTTGTTTTTCCTTCGATTATTCCTCGAAGGCGCCCTTCACGACAACTTTGCCCTCGCGCATCACCCCGCGGCCCTTCATGAAGACCTCGTCGAGGGCGAGCGCGTCATTGAGAACAATAAGGTCGGCGTCGCAGCCGACGGCGACGCGCCCCTTGCCGGGAAGACCCAGCGCGTCGGCGATCGAGGTGGTCATGGGCTTCAGGGCCGTCTCGAGGCCGAGCTCCGCGGCCACGGCCTGCACGGCCTCGAGGTCGCACTTGATCGAGCCCACGCCGAAGCCCACCATCTCGCCCGCGTCATTGAAGCGCGGCATCGAGCCCTGGCCGTCCGAGGAGAACGTGAGGTGCTCGACGGGGACGCCCTTCTCGAGCGCATCGAGGAAGGCCTTCGCGGCCGAGCCCTGGTAGCAGCCGCCGCCCGTCGTGATGTCGATGAAGCCGCCCGCCTTCGCAAAGGCGCAGGCGCGCTCGAAGACCTCCGGGTGGCGCGCGACGTGGGTCGGGCGCGAGTGCTTCGCTGGAATGCCGCGGCGCACCGCGTACTCAAGGGCGTCGAAGATGTCGGCGGCGAAGTTGCCGCAGTGGATGTGCAGGAACCCGGTCTTGCCGGTCAGCATGCCAGCGATGCGGATCTCGGAGAGGAGGCGGAGCACCTCGTCAGGCGTGGGGAAGGACGCGCGGTGGTCGCCCATGGCGATCTTCACGCCGAGGCACTCGGGGATGGTGAAGATGTCCATCTTGGCCGACCCCGTGATGGTCGTGGGGGGAAAAGCATAGTTGCTCGTCCACATCCAGCCCGAGGCGCCCTCGACGGTGAGGCCGCGGACCTTGGCGAGGAGGTTCTCGATCGAGCGCGACATGCTGTCGGTGCCCGAGACGCCGACGAACGTGGTGACGCCCGCGCCCGCGAGCGCGGAGAAGTTCATCTCGGGGCAGCGGCTCGCCCAGCCGCCCTCGCCGCCGCCGCCCGTGACGTGGATGTGCTGGTCGATCAGGCCCGGCGCGACGCGGCGGCCCGCGGCGTCAAGGGTCTCCATGCCGGGAACGCTGACGTCAAGCTTCTCCTCGACGGCGACGATCTTGCCGCCGGCGATGAGAATGTCGCGCTGCCCCAGGTGCTCCGGGGCGTAGACGTCCGCGTTGCGGACGAGAAGAACAGGACTCGTCATGGTGGTGGTCTCCTTCCGGCCGGCCGCGGCTTCATCCGGGTCGCGGGCCTTGCGGTCTTGTGATGCGGGCCGGGAACTTCGATAGCGCCCGGCCCGTGAAAAGTGTTTCTTCGGTATGTGATTCTATTGAGCCCGCGGGCTCAGTCAACGCCTTCAGTAGCGCGCGGCGCGCCGTGCGCTCGGCAGTCCGTACGTGTGGGCGCTTCTCGAGGAGAAGAGCAGGTACACGGTCACGATGATCGTGAAGAACGAGATCCCCATGAAGCCCTGCGAGGGGTTGAAGGGGACGCCGAGGATGACGGACTTCAAGAAATCGTCGCCGGGGCCGGCCACCCAGACCGCGACGAGCGCGGTGAAGAGCGCCGCAGGCGAGCGGCCGAGCGTGAGGAGCACGAGCGCGAGCATGATCGCGACGGCGTTCACCGCCGCCGGCAGCGTGCTCTTGACCGCGGGCCAGAGGAAGTCGGGCGACATGGAGACCACGCGCACGCACTCGCCCGCCTGCTGCCCGAGGGCGAAGAGCGAGACGACGGCCTTCGCAGACAGAATGAGGAGCACGACGAGGAGCAGTCCGCCCACGCCGGCGGGCCTGCCCGTCGGGCGCACCGCGGGCGGCACGGAGCGCCCGAGCAGCCAGAGGAAGAAAACCACGATGCACGGGGCGGCGACGGCAAAGAGAATGCCCATGCCCGTGAAGTGCACTGTACTTTCAAACATCAGAAAGGCTCCTTTTTTCTCTGCGCCGCGGCGTCCTCGGCTCTGCGCTGCGCCTCGGAGACGGCGCGCAGGATCTCCTCGGCCGACCTCGGTGTCTGGTCGGGCACCTTGTCCGCGGGGCGCGTATTGAGTTCGGCAAGTATGCCGCAGCTTTCGGCGCCGCACTTCTCGCCGCGGCAGTGCGCCTCGAGGTCCTTGAGGTGGCGCCTCAGTTCGTTGAGGTCCTTGATGCGGGCGTCCACGAGCGAGAGGTGCTGGTGAATGAGCTTGTGCGCGAGGTCGGCGCCCTCGCGGCTCCCCTCGTCAAGGGCCCCGAGCAGCGACCGGATCTCCACGAGGCCGATGTCAAGGTTGCGGCAGTGGCGGATGAAGTCGAGGCGGCTGACGTGGATTTCCCCGTACTGACGGTAATTGTTGGCCTCGCGCCGCGGCGGCGGCAGGAGCCCGATCTTTTCGTAGTACCGGATGGTTTCCGGTGTGTTTCCGGTGAGCTGTGCTAGATCTCGGATGCGCATGGACCAGTTGCCTTGAAGCACCTTCACCTTCACTGAGGATCCGGTGCGGTTTTGGGAGACGTACCTCGGATACTGGGTCGGACACTGCCGGAGTGCGGGGAAAGAATGGGAAAACGGCGCTTGACATTGTAACGACTTCAAGGTGTGAAATGGCATCCATGAAGAAGCCGGATGCATGCCGCGTCCGTGTCAGAAGACTTTCGCAACCTGCCTCTTTTCCCATGAAAAACATCACGCTCTCGCTGCCGGACATGTGCTGTCCGGCTGAATTCGGCCCCGTTGAGCGCGCCCTTCAGAAACTTGACGCCTCGGTGCGCATCGTGCCCGACTACGGCGTGCGCCAGGTGCGCATCACGCTGCCCGACGGCTGCGCCGTCGACGAGGCGGCGGTGCTCGAGACCGTCCGCGCCACCGGAACCGAGTTCCGCAGGCTCGACGACGCCCCTGCGGGCGACCCTGTGCGCATCCGCGTCCCGGAGATGGACTGCCCCGTCGAGCAGGGCGAGATCGAGCGCGAGTTCAAAAAGGCCGGAATCGAGGGTTTCTCTTTCGACCTCATGAACCGCACGGTCGTGCTTCCCTCCGACCACGCGACGGTGTCGCGTGCGATCGAGGCGATCCGCGCCGCGGGGTACGAACCCGAGCTCTCGGGCTCCTCCGCCGCGGGCGGCCGCGTGAAGCTCTCCGTTCCCGAGATGGACTGCCCGGTCGAGGCGGGCGAGATCGAGCGCGAGTTTAAAAAGGCCGGTCTCGAGGGTTATGAAATCGACGTGATGAACCGCACGATCGGCGTGGATGTCGGCCAGGCCGAGGCCGCGATTGCCGCCGTGAAGGCCGCGGGGTACGAAGCGACCCTGATTGCGCCCGCGACCGCCGGAGGCGCGAGGACGCTCATCTCGGTCCCCGAGATGGACTGCCCGGTCGAGGCCGGGGAGATCGAGCGCGAGTTCAGAAAGGCCGGTCTCACGGACTGGGAGACCAACATCATGAACCGCACGATCGCGGTTCCCGCGGGGGCCGTGGCCGCCGCGCAGGCCGCGATCAAGGCCGCGGGCTATTCCTCCACCATGATGGCGGGCGAGAAGCGCGAGGCGGACTTCGAGGACCGCACGCCCTGGCGCCGCTACATCCTCGCCCTCGTCGTGGCCGTGGGCTGCGAATTCATCGAGATCGGCGCGGAGAACGGCGTCATCCCGCTCGAGGAGTCCGTGGCGAACGTGGTCACCCTCGTGCTCGCCCTCGTCGCGATCGCGCTCGTGGGTCTCACGACCTTCAGGAAGGGCATCCAGTCGGCGATGCGCGGCACGCTCAACATGAACACCCTGATGGCCGTTGCCGTCACGGGCGGCGTGCTGATCGGCGCCTGGCCCGAGGCCGCGATGGTGCTCGTGCTCTTCGAGATCTCCGAGGCGATCGAGCAGCTCTCGATGACCCGCGCGCGCCGCTCGATCCGCGACCTGATGAGCGTCGCCCCCGAGAAGGCGCTCGTCGAAGGCGCGAACGGCGAATTCACCGAGATGAAGGTCTCCGAGGTGGGGCCGGGCGCGATGATCCGCGTGGCGCCGGGTGACCGCGTGCCTCTGGACGGCCGCATCGAGTCGGGGAACACCACCCTCGACCAGTCGATGGTCACGGGCGAGTCGATGCCCGCCGAGAAGGGCCCGGGCGAGACGGTCTGGGCCGGTACGGTGAACCTCTCCTCCACCATTCTCGTCACGGTCACGGCCGCCGCCGGCCAGAGCCTCACCGCGCGCATCATCGAGGCCGTCGAGAACGCGCAGGCGACGAAGTCCCCCGTGCAGCGCTTCGTCGACCGCTTCGCCGCGGTCTACACCCCGATTGTCTTTGTCGTGGCGCTCGCCGTCGCGATCCTCCCGCCCCTCTTCCTCGGCGACTGGCTCGGCTGGCTCTACAAGGCGCTGTGCCTCCTCGTCATCGCCTGCCCGTGCGCGCTCGTGATCTCGACGCCCGTGACGATCGTCTCGGCGCTCGCCACCGCGACCCGCTGCGGCCTGCTGATCAAGGGCGGCCTCTTCCTCGAGGAAGCGAGGAAACTGAAGAACGTCGGCCTCGACAAGACGGGCACCCTCACGAAGGGCGAGCCGAAGGTCGAGAAGGTCACGCTCTTCTTCGGCACTCCGCGCTCGCGCGCGCTCTCCGTCGCGGCGAGCCTCGGCGCCATGAACAAGCACCCGCTCTCGCAGGCGATCGTCGCGCTCGCCCGCGCCGAGCAGGCGCAGATCTCCAAGGTGACCGAGTTCACGGCGCTCCCGGGAAGCGGCGTCAGGGGCCGCGTCGGACGCGGTGAGGCGGCGCTCCTCAACCTCACCGCCATCGAGGAGAAGGGCTTCGCGACGCCCGAGGTGAAGGCCGCCTTCGAGGAGGCCGCCGCCGCCGGACGGTCGTCGGTCGCCCTCACCGATCCCTTCGGCGTCATCGCGCACTTCGCGCTCGCCGACGAGATCAAGGCCGACACCCGCTCGGGTCTCAGGCAGCTCGCCGCCGAGGGCGTCACGCCCTGGCTCCTCACGGGCGACAACGCGCGCGCCGCGAATGCGCTCGCCCATGAGCTCGGTCTCGAGAACGTGAGCGCGGACCTGCTCCCCGAGCAGAAGCTCGAGCGCATCCGCGAACTGCAGGCCGAGGGCCTCACCGCCATGGTGGGCGACGGCATCAACGACGCCCCGGCGCTCGCGCAGGCCGACATCGGCATCGCCATGGGCGTGCGCGGCACGGACAGCGCCATCGAGGCGGCCGACATCGCCCTCATGGACGACCGCGTCTCGTCGGTCGCGACCCTCGTGAGGCTCTCGCGCATGACGCACACGGTGCTGGTGCAGAACATCGCCTTCGCGATCGGCATCAAGGTGATCTTCACGATCCTCGCGCTCTGCGGCATGGCGACCATGTGGATGGCGGTCTTCGCCGACACGGGCACCTGCCTCATCGTGGTTGCGAACGGCATGCGGATGCTCCGCGCGAAGAAGCGCCTCGACGCCATGGCCCGCGCCGTGGACGAGGCCGCCGAGGAGAAGCCCGCCGCCGCGCCGAAAGCCGCCGCCGCGGCCGCGGCCTGACCGGCCTGAGAACAATTCCATACCATTTCAAGCATGTTGCCCGGGGTTCCTGCAGGATCCCGGGCGCTTTTTTCTCTCCTCCTGCGGTATCCTTTTTATTTGGAGGTTCTCCGCATCAGAGCGGAGCCCAGGAGAATTAAACGCATGACCGATCGGAAGAGCATCGAGCCGGATGACGGCGACTACGTCCGCTACATCGAACGCCTGCAGAGCGGCCGCGGCGGCGAGCTCAAGCCCATGGAGGTGCCTGACACGCTTCAGACGCCCGACACCACCGCTCACCCGAAGACCTCGGGCGAGGGGGTGAGCATGCGCGACCTCCTCGGCGCCTTCAAGAAGAAGAGCGAGACGAAGGACGAGGTCCGCACCGAGGCGCTCGAGCGCATGGAGGCCTCCACGCGCGAGCCCGCCCAGACCGCCCCCGCGAGGAAGTCGCAGAAGATCGACCCCGCGCTCAACTTCGTCTCCTCCGCCTTCGGCATGTTCGGCCTGATGGGCGCGCTCATCGGCATCGACAGCCAGGAGCCCGCCCCGATCATCTTCGGCGTCTTCGCCATCCTCATCGCCGCCTTCATGCAGGTCAACGCCCGCATCGCCATGAAGCGCGGCACCTACCGGCGCACGAACACGACGACCCAGCGCGGCCGCGACCGCTGATCCACGGGAACCCCTCCCGCAATGCACCGAGGCTAGGCACTACTGCCTAGCCCTCTCCCGCTGTGCTCAAACAACGGGCGTCCTGTCGTTCAGGCGTTCTTTACGGATGCGCCCCGGGTGTGCAACATTTCTTTCTGCGAAAGCTGAATAGAGGCGCCGCTTACGGATGAGCGCCGCTCGAACCGGGGGCACCCGTTTCAAGACGAGCGGCAGGAGGCCGGGCGGCCGAAACCGGCGGACAGGCATGTCCGCGAGGTTGGGCACCGACGGAAGACGCCGGTGACTCCCGGGACGGATCCACGGAGGATCCGTCATCGGAGGCGCTATCGGCGGCGAAGCTCCCCTTGGTTCGGAGACCTTCCCCTTTCCGTCAGGCGCCTTTCACTCCTTCCGTCGGAGGCCGAGGGCCCGCCGGCGGAAAGAATCGAAAGGTCCGCGGATGAAGCTGAAGGAGACTCCGGGAACGAGAAGGCTGCAACCGCTCAGGATGGCGGGGCAGCCTTTTTTGCTGTCCCGGGCTTTCCCCGAAAACCATTCCGACAACAGGAACACCTTCACAGACAGGCGGGAGCAGAAAAATGACAGACAGTCCCACACCCCACACACCCGGCGGCCAGGTGACGATGCGCCGCGAGGTCGGCCTCTTCGGCGGCATCTCGGTCCTCGCCGGCATCATGATCGGCTCGGGCATCTTCTACATCGGCGGCATCGTGCTCGAGCGCTCGGGCGACAACCTCGGCCTCGCGCTCCTCGTCTGGTGCGTGGGCGGCCTCATCACCCTGCTCTCGGGCATCTGCTTCGCCGAGCTCGGCGCGATGATGCCGAAGGCCGGCGGCTACTACGTCTACCTCCACGAGGCCTACGGCGAGCGCGTCGCCATCATGTGCGGCATCACGAACTTCTTCCTCTCGAGCTCGGGCTCGATCTCCGCGCTCGCGCTCGCCTTCGCCGCGGCGATCTCGAGCATGTATCCCCTCGGGATCATCGAGCAGAAGACGATCGCCGTCGTGAGCGTGATCGTGCTCTCGCTCATCAACATGCGCGGCATCAAGCTCGGCAGCACCGTGCAGAACATCTTCATGGTCCTCAAGCTCCTGCCGATCGCGCTCATCATCGTCTGCGGCCTCTTCATGGGCGAGCAGCACCCGGACCTCTTCCACTTCCCCGCGGAGACGCCCGAGCTCACGACGATCCTCTCGATGATGGCCTTCGCGGTGCTCGCCACCCTCTGGGCCTACGAGGGCTGGTCGAACCTCAACACCATCGCCGAGGAGATGAAGAACCCGAAGAGGAACATCCCCCTCTCGCTCATCCTCTCGATCCTCGGCGTCGCCACGCTCTACGTGCTCTTCAACTACTCCGTCTACCGCGTTCTCCCCTATGACGCGATCCTCGAGATGGTGAAGAGCGGCAACTTCTACCTCGGCACGGCCGCGGCGCAGGAGCTCTTCGGGGGGCTGGGCATGCTCGTGGTCGGCACGGCGATGATGCTCGCGATCTTCAATTCACTGAACGGCTGCATCATGGTCTTCCCGCGCATGTACTTCGCGATGGCCCGCGACGGCGCGCTCTTCCCCGCGCTCGCGAAGCTCCATCCGACGTACCGCACGCCGATCAACGCCCAGATCGCCTCGATGGTGATGTCGATCATCCTCATCTGCTCGCGCTCGCTCTCCGAGCTCACGAGCCTCGTCGCGATCAGCGGCCTCATCTTCCACGGCCTCACCTTCCTCTCGGTGATCGTGCTGCGCCGCAAGTACCCGACCCTCGAGCGTCCGTACAAGGTCTGGTTCTACCCGTGGTCGATCATTCTCGTCGTCACCTTCATGCTCGCGCTTATCATCAACACGATCTATCAGGATCCTGTGACCGCGGCGCTCGGCATCTTCGTGCCCATCGTCGGCCTCGGCATCTGGGAGATCTTCTTCCGCCGCCGTCATCCGGCCGAAGGCTCCGGAAGCTGAGAAAATTCTCCCTGCAAGAAGCAGCATTGACCAGAATTCATCGTCAGGAACATTCGTCATGTCCAGCACACTGATCACAAACGCCCATATCTACGTCGAGCGCGGCCGCTTCGCCGAGGCGCTGCTTGTCCGCAACGGCTTCATCCGTGCCGTGGGCACGGAGGCGGAGGTCCGCGCCGCCGCGCCCGCCGACGCGAAGGTCTTCGACGCCGGCGGCCGCACGATCGTCCCGGGCTTCATCGACTCGCACCAGCATCTGCACAACACGGGCGTCGCGCTCTCGAGCGTGCAGCTGCAGCATGCGACGAGCATCGCCGACGTGAAGCGCATCACGCGCGAGTTCATCGAGCGCCGCCGTCCGGCGCCGGGCACGCTCCTTCACGGCATGGGCTGGAACCAGGACTACTTCACCGACGAGGCGCGCATGCTCACCCGCGCCGACCTCGACGAGATCACGACCGACTATCCGCTCGTCTTCGAGCGCGCCTGCGGCCACATGCTCACGGCGAACTCCGCGGCGCTCGCGCGCGCCGGCGTCTCCGAGGACATCACCGCCCCGGAGAGCGGCTCGATCGGCCGCGACGCCTCCGGGCGCCTCGACGGCATCTTCACCGAGAACGCCCGCGCGCCGCTCCTCGCGCTGCTGCGCAGCCACACCGTCGAGGAGAACGTCGAGCTCATCCGCACCGCGATGCGCCACGCCGCCGAGTGCGGCGTCACCTCGGTCCACACCTGCGACCTGAGGCCCGGCTCCTGGCGCAACATGCTCGCCGCCTACAACCGCGTGATGGATGACCGGCCGCTCGTGCGCATCTACCACCAGGCGAACTTCCACGATCCGCTGCAGTACCGCGAGTTCCTCGCCGAGGGCTGCGTCACGGGCCGCGGCAACGGCATGCACCGCTTCGGGCCGCTCAAGCTCTTCGTCGACGGCAGCCTCGGCGCCCGCACCGCGCTCATGCGCGAGCCCTACCATGACGACCCGACGACCTCGGGCATCGCGACGCTCACGCCCGAGAAGCTCCACGAGCTCGTCGTCATGGCCAACGGCCACAACTGCTCGATCGTCACGCACGCGATCGGCGACGGCGCGATCGAGCGCGTTCTCGACGCCTACGACTCCGTCTGCACGACGGGCATGAACCCGCTGCGCCTCGGCATCGTCCACGTGCAGATCACCGACCGCCCGCTCGTGGAGAGGTTCTTGAAGAACCGCATCCTCGCCCTCGTGCAGCCGATCTTCCTGCACTACGACACGAAGATCGTCGAGGAGCGCGTCGGCGCCGAGCTCGCCGGCACCTCCTACGCCTTCGGCACGATGAAGCGCCTCGGCATTCACATGTCCTTCGGCACGGACAGCCCGATCGAGGACATGAACCCGATCGACAACCTCTACTGCGCGGTGAACCGCCGCCGTCTCACGGGCGAGCCCGAGGGCGGCTTCCACCCCGAGGAGTGCCTCGACATCTATGACGCGGTCGACGCCTACACCACCGAGGGCGCGTTCGCGAGCTTCGAGGAGAACATCAAGGGCAGGCTCCGCCCGGGCTTCTACGCCGACCTGGTCGTCCTGAGCGAGGACATCTTCTCGATCGATCCGCTGGAGCTGCGCCGCACGAAGATCGACCGCACGATGATGGGCGGCGAGTTCGTCTTCATCCGCGAGGGCGCCTGATCGCGGCAACGATTTCGTCCGGGAGGCGGCTCAAATCGATCCTCGGACGGGAAACGGGGGAAAGCGCGAGGTTTCGAGAGGGAGGCCACGCGCTTTTTCCTTTGATATCAACCAGTTTCAATTCATCCCAGTCGGATGAGGCGGCGCTCGAGCGGCCGCACCGCGAGAAGCCTCGTATCGATCGCCTGCGAGAGCTCGCCCGCCTCACGGGCGAGCCCGGCGCGGAGCGCCTCCGACCCGCGCGCGAGTTTACGGAGAGTCGCGCGGATTTCATCGTCCGCCTCGCCCTCGGTCTCAGGCACCGACTCGGGCTGCGGGAGGCTCGAGGGAAGCGCGAGGATCGCGCTCGCCGCGTGGGCTCCCTCGCGGAAGTCGCCCGAGGCGATGACGCCGGAGAGCGCGGCGATGCGCTCGATTCTCACCGCGGCCTCGATCTCCACGAGTTTCCTGAGCGCATGCTCGGCGGTCGCGAGGTCGGGCGAGGTCCGAAGCGCCTCAAGCAGTCCCGTGAACTCGCCTGTCACCGTGACGCGCCTCGCGGCGGCCTCGGCGGCCATCGGATTCGCGGCAAGTCCCCGCCAGATGTCGACACGCTGCGCGGGCATCCGCGCGATCGCGGCCTCGAGCCCCGCGCGCTCAAGCGACAGAAGGTCCGTGAGCCCCGCGACGCCGGGCTCGGTGCGGGCGAGCATGAGGCCCGCCTCGGCGAGCACTGACTCGGCCGTCTCCTCAAGCGGTTCGGGCTCGCCCATCGGCAGACCCTTCCCGTTGAGCCACAGCGCCTGAAGAGCACCCTCGAGCTTCTCCGCGCCCGGGGGAACGGTCACGGCGAAGAGGCTCCCGGCGAAACCGTCCTCGGGTTCGCGGGCGAGAGCGCGCGAGCGCTCGAGCACGCGGCCGAAGCTTCCGGAAGCCGTCTCGGCAGGCTCAAGCACCGGAATGTCCGATGCGCCCTCGAGTTCGGCCTCCTCGCGGTCCGAGGCGCGCTGCAGCACCAGCACGGTCTCGCCCGCGGCGGCGGTCCTCAGGACGAGCGCCGCGGGACGGCCGGGCCCCTCGATCACGGGGCGCACGGGCTTCTCGGGCTCGGGCGGCCGCGGGATCTCCGGACGGACGGGACGCGAGGCGACCCGGTCCCGGCGGGGACGGGCCGGCGGCTCGGCATCACGCTTCGAGCCTGCGGGCGCGGCGCCGCGGCGCAGACGTCCGATGAGGAAGATGCCGGCGAGCGCGGCGACGGCGAGCGCGATGAAAACCCAGGTGAGAAGTTCTTGGTCGGAGGCGGTCATTGAGTTCAGGGATTTCCGAGGAGAAAACTCAGGTGATTGTACCTGCGGCCCGGGAGCCCCCCGAACCGCGCCCGGGAAATGCCCGGCGGAGACACTCCGGAACACAGAATACAGACTCATCCTTTATTTTTATCAATATGCAGTCTTTCCTACTCATGTAGGATTATTCGTTGACGCTTATTTCAATGACGCCCCGGAACCCGGACCAGACTTACCCCCGAGCGAAGAACAATGCCCCATAAAAAAGAAGTACAGGTTCACCCCCTCTCGGAAACCACCGAGCTTGCCAACGGCGTGCAGATGCCCACGATCGGCTTCGGCACCTGGCAGATCCCGATCAACGAGCATTTCCAGAGCACCATCCAGACGGCGATCCAGCTCGGCTACCGTCACTTCGACACCGCGCAGATCTACAACAACGCGGCGCTCGTGGGCGATGTGATCCGCGAGTCCGGCATTCCGCGCTCGGAGTTTTTCCTCACTAGCAAGATCTGGGCGTCGCACCGCTCCTTTGAGAGCGCCGAGGACGCGTACTCGATCATCCGCGAGCAGATGCAGGTGGACTATCTCGACCTGCTGCTCATCCACTGGCCGGCCGCCCAGGGCGAGCCGATGGTCTGGCAGGCGCAGAACGCCGGCACCTGGCGCGCCTTCGAGAAGATCTACAAGGCCGGCGCCGTCCGTGCGATCGGCGTCTCGAACTTCCTGCCGCACCACCTCGTGCCGCTTCTCGCGCGCGCGAAGGTGATCCCGATGGTGAACCAGCTCGAGATCCACCCGGGCTACGCGCAGCGCGCGGCCGTGCGCTTCTGCATGGAGCGCGGCATCCGCGTGCAGGCCTGGAGCCCGCTCGGCCGCGGCACGCTTTTGAAGCACCCGACGCTTGAGCGCATCGCCCAAGCCCACGGCGTCACGCCCGCGCAGATTGCGCTCCGCTGGTGCCTCGAGCTCGGCATCGCGCCGATTCCGAAGGCCACTGACTTCCACCATCAGCGCGAGAACCTCGAGGTCTTCGGCTTCGAGCTCACGCCCGACGAGATCAGCGAGCTCTCGCTCATGCCGCAGACGGCCTTCTCGGGGCTCCACCCCGACACCGTGACCTTCTGATCGCGACGAATCAGGGCCCGTATCCCGGAGCCCCGGGCAAAACAAAGCCGACGGACTGGATATCAGCACGTCGGCTTTGTCGTTCCGGAGGGCGGCGCCCCGTCAGCAGCTATTCAAGGGGCACCTCCCGGAACGGAGACCTCAAAGAAACTTGGATCAGAGGATCAGAAGGACGGCACCACGGCGCCCTGGAACTTGTCCTCGAGGAACTTCTTCACCTCGGGCGTGGTGAGGGCGGCCTTCAGCTTCTGCAGATCGGCGTTGGTGTCACCCGTGCGGATGGCGACGACGTTGGCGTAGGGCGAGTCCTTGGCCTCGATCGCGATGGCGTCCCTCGTCGGGTTGAGCTTGGCGGCGAGCGCGAAGTTCGAGTTGATCACGGCGAGCGCGACGTCATCAAGGGCGCGCGGCAGCTGGGCGGCCTCAACCTCGACGAAGCGGAGCTTCTTCGGGTTGTCGATCACGTCGAGCGGCGTGGCGAGGATGCCGGCCTCGGGACGGACCTTGATGAGACCGGCGGACTCAAGCACCTTGAGGGCGCGGCCGCCGTTCGTCGGGTCGTTCGGGATGCCGATCTTGGCG
This sequence comes from Sutterella sp., assembly GCF_030539355.1. Lineage (GTDB taxonomy): Bacteria > Pseudomonadota > Gammaproteobacteria > Burkholderiales > Burkholderiaceae_F > Sutterella. The sequence continues at coordinate 11,954 of NZ_JAUNSF010000009.1, read as the reverse complement.
CCGGCGGGCGTGTCGGCGACGTTCTTCAGGCTCTTCGAGTAGATGCCCATCGGCTCAAGGTGCACCGCGACGAGGACGTCGAGCTTGAGCTTGTGGTCGGAGGAGAACGTGTCGAGGTAGGGCTTGTGCTGGAAGAAGTTCGCATCGAGCTCCTTCTCGGCGAGGGCGAGGTTCGGCTGGACGTAGTCGTTGAACTCGATCACCTTGAGCGTGACGCCCTGCTTCTCAAGCGCGGGCTTGATGAAGTTGACGATGTCGCCGTGCGGAACCGGCGTGACGCCGATCTTGAGCTCGCCGGCGGAGGCCGAGCCGATGGAGAGGGCGACGGCGGCCGAGAGAGCGAGCGTCGTGAAAATGTTCTTGAGCTGCATGGGAGAAATCCTTCAAAAAAACGTCTGAAATCTGTTCAGGAAGGTCTTCCCCGGAAAGGGAGCGCCGGCGCGGGTCTGGTCAGTGCGGGGGCTCGACGGTTCCTTGGAGGGGAGACGCTTCCCGTTGCGTCCGGGCCCTGAGGCCGTGCGGACGGGGAAACTGGGGTGGTGGAATCCTGTGGGCAGGGCGGGTGCGCAGCGGCTTCCGACGGAGCGAGGATTTCCTCGGAAGTCCCCCGGCGGAGCTGGGCCTTCCTCGAAGGCGTCCGGGAGGATCGTGTATGGGGCTGCGCACCCCGGAAAAGCGCCCCCGCGGGGCGTCTGTGAGGATGTAGTTTACCCCCGCCCCGCGGAATTCCGCTCGGTAATACCTCAACCGATCAGCTGCCGGAACCGGATTCCGGGAAGAGATCGCGCGCGAGCTTCATCGGGCAGAAGGCCGGGCCGCACATGCTGCAGAAGTGCGCGTCGCGCGACCCTGCGCCCGAGAGCGTCTCGTCGTGGAGCGCCGCGGCGTGCGCGGGATCGACGGCAAGCCGGAACTGATCGGCCCAGCGGAACTCGAAGCGCGCGGAGCTCATCGCGAGGTCGCGGAGTTCCGCGCCGGGCACGCCGCGGGCGAGGTCCGCCGCGTGCGCGGCGATCCTGAAGGCCGCCATGCCGACGCGCACGTCGTCGGCGTCGGGGAGTCCGAGATGTTCCTTCGGCGTCACGTAGCAGAGCATCGCCGTGCCGCTCGCGCCGATGACGGCGCCGCCGATCGCCGCGGTGATGTGGTCGTAGCCCGCGCCCATGTCGGTGACAAGCGGCCCCAGGGTGTAGAAGGGCGCCGCGTCGCAGAGCTCCTCCTCAAGGCGCTGGTTCCTGACGACGTCGGGGAGCCGGATGTGGCCCGGACCCTCGATCATCACCTGCACGCCCGCGGCGGCCGACCGCCGGTTGAGTTCGCCGAGGGTCCTCAGTTCCGCGAGCTGCGCCTTGTCCGTGCCGTCCCGCACGGAGCCCGAGCGCAGGCCGTCGCCGAGCGAGAGCGTGACGTCGTGCCTGCGGGCGATCTCAAGAATCTCGTCGAAGTGCTCGTAAAGGAAGTTCTCCTTCCCCGTCACGTGCATCCAGAGGGCAAGGAGGCCGCCGCCGCGCGAGACGATGCCGGTGAGGCGCTCGCGGGTGAGCGCCGCGTGCGCGCGCAGCACGCCCGCGTGGATCGTCATGTAGTCGACGCCCTGCTCGGCCTGCTCGACCATCACGTCGCGGAACCCTTCCCAGGAGAGTTTCTCAGGGCGACCTGCGCGCTCGAGCGCCTCGTAGATCGGCACGGTGCCGAGCGTCACGGGCGAGCGGCGCAGCAGCGCCTCGCGGGTCGCGCGGATGTCGCGGCCCGTGGAGAGATCCATCACCGTGTCGGCGCCGCAGAAAAGCGCCTCGCGGAGCTTGCCGATCTCCTCGTGCCAGTCCTTCGAGGCGACCGAGGTGCCGATGTTGGCATTGACCTTCGTCGAGAAGGCGCGGCCGATCGCCATCGGCTCGGCCTCGGGGTGCGAGAAGTTGAGCGGAATCACCGCCTCGCGGCGGGCGACGAGCTGACGGACGGACTCGCCCGTGAGAAGCGGCGCCGAGGCCGCGGCCTCGAAGAGCTTCTTCGCGCGCGGGTTGCCGAGGGTCTCGAGCGACGTGAGGAGGTCGGCGCGCCTCAGGTTCTCGCGCTCGGCGACGAAGCTCATCTCCGGGGTGACGACACCCGCTTTCGCCGACTCGTACTGCGTGGGCGAGCCGGGCGCGGGGCGGGTGCGGCGGCGCGGGAGCCCCTCGCCCGTCCCCTCGCCGAAGGGGCCGGTCACGTCGGTGAAGTGCAGCACGGGCTGGCGGCCGCCGCCGAAGGCGTCCGGGGTGTCGGAGAGCTGCACGGCGCGGAAGGGCACGGGCTCGCCGGCGTCCGAGAGGCCGTAGGCGCGCACGCCGGGGAGCCTCCCGGCGAAGAGGCCGAGCCCCGAGGGATCGGAGGAATCAGCCGCAGGAGCGGCGGAGGCACGACGGTCGTGCAGAGGGGAGGGATGGCTGGTCACAGTCGGGCTCCTTCAAGGGGGAAATGTTGAAGTTGACTGTGCGCTTCGGGTGGGGAACCTGCATCACTCATCAAAAAACTCAAACGCCTCCGGCAGGACCCGTGACGGATCCCGGCGAAGGCGTTGGAGCTGATGCATGTTGAAAGCGCTTCCCGCCGCAGGTGTGAACCTGATCCGGTTGTGGGAGTGTTTCTCAACCGACGCGGCGGTTACCCGGAAAGGGGAGCCGCGCGCCGATACCTCCAGCGCACTTATGGATTGCCCCTTCATTCTAGCCGCGGGAAGCGCTCCCGCGGACTACTCCTTAAAGCGGAGCCGCAGGTGCTTACTCAGTCGATTTCTGCCCGGCCTGCCAGTTCGGCACGCTGCGGAAGGTGCTCGCCGTGACGGGCTTCTCCGCCTCCGGCGCCTTTTCGGCCTCCGCGGGCTTGCCGCGTCGGCTCGCCCGGTTGAGGAACTCCGCCGCATAGGCCTCGACCGCGGCGATCGTGAGGGCCTTGCCCTTCGGCGCGCGGCCGGCGGCGTCAAGACGAGGGATGCCGTGCTCGAAGCTCTGGAAGCGGATCGAGCTCACGATCCCGTCATCGCTCGGCAGGTCGTAGGTGATGACGAAGGGGCAGACGAGCGTGCCCGAGCCCGCGGCGATGCGCTTCACCTCAGCGCCGCCCCTCTTCAGGCCCGCCTCGACGGCCTCCATCACGCGCGGAATCTTCACGTCGGGGTTGGCGAGCAGGCACACCGATTTGTAGGAGACGGGGGCGAAGTCCGGCGTCTCGTCATAGGGCCCGGAGGAACCGACGGCGCAGCCCGCCACGAGCGCGGCGGGAAGCAGAGTGCAGATGAGCTTGTTCATTTGAAGTCTTTTGGTATTCAGTGCCTCAGAAGCCGCGGGCGGCGATCTCCGCCTGGATCTTCTCCCAGCCGCGGGACTTGCCGGTCACGTTCGAGATGTCGATGCGCCAGACCGAGACGGCGCGGCCCGAGGCCTCCCAGTAGGCGGCCGTGTCGGCGGCGCGCTTCTCCGAGGCGTCGCCGTCCGAGTAGCGGCCGGCGATCAGCATCATGGCATGGTGCCGCTCGGGCTCGTCGATCACGAGCGCGGCGCGCCCCTGCACGATCGCGCTCGCATAGTCGACCGAGAACGCGGGGACGTCGGTTTTCGCATAGGCGATGAAGCAGAGCGAGACCTCGGGCGAGTCAAGCATGTTGTCGGCCTTCCTGCTCTTCTCGCGGGTCGTGTGGAAGTAGAGCTTCGTCTCGCCGTCGAGCGCCGGGCTCACCGGGGCGCCGTACGGGATGCCGGCCGAGTCGGCCGTCGAGAGCACGGCGTGGCCGGCGGCCCTCACCACGCGCAGGGCGTCGGTGAGCGAGAGCTCGCGGTCGCGGCGGCGCATCGGCCGGCCGCGGGTGCCCGCCTCCTCAAGGAAATCCTCGTTCTCATTCATCATTCCGTGCGTCTCCGAAGTGAATTATTTTTCGAGGCCGCTCTGAAGGCTGGCGGCCCGTCAGGTGTTTTAGTTATCCATTTTGCGCCACGTTGGGCCCGCTTGGGGGAAATCACCGTTAAAATAGCGTGATGCACCCGGGGTGAAGCGTAACAGACGCTGTCTCCGCGCTGCTGAAGTCCCCCGGAAAGCCCGGTTCCCCGAGGCCGGACGCTTCCTTATCCAATGAAGACACAGATGGACAGCAAACTCAACAAGCCCCTGATTCGCATCATCGATGATGACAGCGCCGTCCGCTCCTCCTGGAGCTTCCTCCTCTCCGGAGAGAACTACGAGTGCGCCGAGTACAGCGACGCGGGCACCTTCCTCGCCTCCGCGGACTTCCGCCGCCCGGGCTGCATTCTGCTGGACGTCCGCATGCCGGCCATGTCCGGTCTTGAGCTGCAGAACAAGCTCAAGGACATCGGCTGCGACCTTCCGATCGTCTTCGTCTCCGGCCACGGCGACATCGACATGGCCGTGAACGCCGTCAAGAACGGCGCCTTCGACTTCATCGAGAAGCCGCCGAAGGAGAGCCGCCTCATCGACACGATCGAGGCCGCCGTCGCCCGCAACAAGGCGATGCGCCGCGACCAGGCCGAGGTCTCGGAGTTCAAGGCGCGCCTCGAGCAGCTCACGCAGCGCGAGCGCGAGGTGATCCGCATGGTCGCCCAGGGCTACTCGAACAAGGAGGTCGCCAACGAGTTCGGCATCTCCGAGAAGACCGTCCAGGTCCACCGCGGCAGCGCCTACCGCAAACTTGAACTGCACAACGCCGCCGAAATCGCGCGTCTGCTGCTCCTCTCGGGCGACCCGCTCTGATGACCGCGCAGCACTGAACGCACTGAAGCGCCGCTTCCGCAAGTCCCTCACCGGACCGCGAGCGGCGCTTTCTTTTACATAAGAGAAAACCCTTCCTGCGTACGACGTACCCCGGCACGGGTTTTGATGGCTTAACCTATCGCCCCGGAAGCTTCCCCCAGGCGCACGACCCCACATGAGCGCCCCCGCGACGTCGAGCCCCGCTCCGTCGCCTTCGGCTGAGGCAGCCCTTCCACCGAATTCCCTTTTTTCCTTTTTCACCTTTCAAACGGAGTTTCCCCTCTATGAAGACCGACATTGAAATCGCCCAGGAGCACAAGCTCATCCCGATCGATGAACTCGCGCACTCCGCCGGCCTCGCCGACAGCGAGTTCGAGCCCTACGGCCGCGACAAGGCCAAGGTCTCCCTCGACCCCGCCCGCAAGGAGAAGGGCCGCCTCATCCTCGTCACCGCCACCTCCGGCATGCCGGCGGGCTCCGGCAAGACGACCACCTCGATCGCCCTCGCCCAGGGTCTCAAGAAGATCGGCAAGAGCGCCGCGCTCGCGCTGCGCGAGCCCTCCCTCGGCCCGGTCTTCGGCATGAAGGGCGGCGCCGCCGGCGGCGGCTACAGCCAGGTGCTCCCGATGGAGGCGATCAACCTGCACTTCACGGGCGACATGCACGCCATCACGGCCGCGAACAACCTCCTCGCCGCGCTCCTCGACAACGCCCGTCACCAGGGGCAGGTCGTCCTCAAGGAGATCTACTGGCGCCGCGTCCTCGACGTGAACGACCGCATGCTGCGCAACATCGTCTCCGGTCTCGGCGGCTCCGCCAACGGCATCCCGACCGAGGCGGGCTTCGACATCACGGCCGCCTCGGAGCTCATGGCCGTGCTCTGCCTCGCCAACGACCTCGACGACCTGCGCGCCCGCATCGACCGCATCGTCCTCGGCCTCAGGCCCGACGGCACGCCCTTCACCTGCAAGGAGCTCGGCGCCACGGGCTCGCTCGTCGCGCTCCTCCTTGAGGCGAGCCGCCCGAATCTCGTGCAGTCGATCGAGGGCAACATCGCCTTCGTGCACGGCGGCCCGTTCGCCAACATCGCCCACGGCTGCAACTCGGTCGCCGCCACCCGCGCCGCACTCAAGCTCGCCGACTACGCGATCACGGAGGCCGGCTTCGGCTCCGATCTCGGCGCCGAGAAGTTCTTCAACATCAAGTGCCGCGCGGCCGGCTTCAAGCCCGCCGCGGTCGTGATCGTCACGTCGACCAAGGCCCTCAAGTGGCACGGCGGCGTCCCGCTCCCCGAGATCGGCCAGCCGAATCTCGAGGCCGTGAAGAAGGGCATGGTGAACCTTGACGCCCACATCGCGAACCTGAAGAACTTCGGGCCGAACATCGTCGTCTCGCTCAACCACTTCCACACGGACACCGAGGAGGAGATCGAGGCGATCCGCGCCCGCTGCGCCGAGCTCGGCGTGCGCTTCGCGGTCTCGGACGGCTTCGCCAGGGGCGGCGAAGGCGCCACGGAGCTCGCCGAGCAGGTGGTCGCCGCCGCGGCCGAGCCCCATGAGCTCGTCAACACCTACGCCGAGGACGCCCCGATCCTCGAGAAGCTCGACGCGATCGTCACCAAGGTCTACGGCGGCGCCGGCGCGAAGCTCGCCCCCGCGGCCCTGAAGGACTTGAAGCGCCTCGAGGATCTCGGCTTCGGCAACCTCCCGGTCTGCGTCGCGAAGACCCCCTTCTCGCTCACGGCCGACCCGAAGGCCCTCGGCGCCCCGAAGGGCTTCACGCTTCCGGTCGAGCGCCTCATCCTCAACGCGGGCTCCGGCTTCGTCGTTGCGATGGCCGGCTCGATCATGCGCATGCCGGGCCTGCCCAAGAAGCCCGCCGCCATGTCGATCGACGTGGTCGACGGCCGCATCACCGGCCTCGCCTGATCTTCCTACCAAAGGAAACGGCCGGCTTCACGCCTGTGTGAGTCCGGCCGGCCAGGAACCCGCCGCAGGGAATCTCTCCCCGGCGGGTTTTCATTTTGTCTTCGGGAATCAGTCGGCCGCCTCGGGCCTGCCGGGGAAGAGCCGGTCGAGCGCCCTCGCCCAGTAGCCCGCGCTCGGCACGAACTTCACGTGGGGCGAGATCAGGTTCCGCGTCGGGTCGTACGAGGCATTCGCGTACTTGTCGCCCCCGAGATAGAAGTCGAAGCTCACCGGATACTGCTTCACGAGCGCCGGGAGGTAGTACTGCTCAAGGCCCCAGCGGTAGACGAGCGTCTGCCGGCAGACGCCGGGGGGCGTGCCCGCGGGGAGCTCGGTCACGTCGAAGTTCTTGCGCTTCAAGAACCGCAGGAGGGCCGCGTGCATCGCGGAGTCCTTGCGCTCCGGGCCGATGAGGCAGAGCGCATTGTCATCTGTGCGCCAGGAGCCGTTGATGTTCACGACGGAGCAGCCTGCGACAAGGCCGAGGACTGCCGCGAGCGGGAGGAGACGGATGGGACGGCGCATCGGGGATCCTTCTGTTCTGGGAGACATCTGAAGGATACCGCCCGACGCCGGAGCGGAAAACGCGGAGCTGTAAAAAGAAATTGGCGGCGATTCGGAAAAGGAGAAAAACCGAATCGCCGCCCCAGGGGATTGCGCGGCCAGGAGATGAACGGAGAAATTCACCTCCCTTTCTAGCGGCCGCGCAGCGGACGGAGCCTTGAGGGAACGCACCACCGGGCGTTCCGGGCTTCCGCCCAGAGGAAACAACGATGTCGCCGGATTTACCGGAAGCGGAGACCGGGGACCAGCCGATAACCGCACGTTGCTCCTGTCAACCACAAAAAAGGAGAAAAAACACACTTACAGGAAGTGCGGCCGTGAATGAGGAGCACCTCGACGTCATGGCGCGTCTTTGTTAAGCACATTCGAACGATCAATTTTTCTTCGATCGAATCTGCTGAACACGGAAGAAAGTATATCCAAGGTTTCGTGTTGTAAAACTATCCTCAGGATAGGTTTGCCCGTGTTAGTTGTATCAATTTGTAAACTACTGCCTTTTCCCGATATATCCACTAGTTAGAAGGACTAACCCCTAGGTTTTACGCCTTCCGAAATACCTCCGCCGATGGTATTAGGGGGAAACACTCATAGCCAAACCGATTTTAGAAGGGACCGCTTTCCCGTTACGGTCTGAGCACGTCAGAAGACCGGAAAAAGACGTCTCGATACCTCCCGCGGGAGGTGAATTCCAACGGGCAGGGAAACCAAAAAGCTGCACCAAAAATGCAACTTTAAGCTATACTGTCATCAAGAGGCCGGAGGAGCCGCAGGACCATAAATTGCGGTGCTCCGGCGCAACAACCAGGAGAGAAGGAGTTCCCCTACATGCTTACCCCGTCCCAGATTGAACTCATCAAGGCGACCGTTCCCGTTCTTCAGGCCCATGGCGTTGATCTGACGAAGCACTTCTACAGCCGCATGCTCAAGCACAACCCCGAGTTGCGCAACGTCTTCAACCACGCCCACCAGGCCCACGGCGCCCAGCAGCAGGCCCTCGCCGCCGCCGTTCTCGCCTATGCCCAGAACATCGAGAACCTTGGCGTGCTCGCGCCGGCCGTCGAGCAGATCGCCCAGCGCCACTGCTCGCTCGGCATCCGCGCCGAGCAGTACGCCATCGTCGGCAAGCACCTCCTCGCCTCGATCCAGGAGGTCCTCGGCGAGGCCGCCACGCCCGAGCTCGTCGACGCCTGGGCCGCCGCCTACGGCCAGCTCGCCGACATCCTGATCAAGGCCGAGCAGGACATCTACAACAAGCAGACCACCGCCGAGGGCGGCTGGTCCGGCTGGCGCCCCTTCGAGTGCGTCAACCGCGTCCAGGAAAGCGCCGACGCGGTCTCGCTCTACTTCCGTCCGACCGACGGCGGCGCCGTTCCGGCCTGGCAGCCCGGCCAGTACGCCACGCTGCGCGTCTACTCGCAGAGCCTGCAGCTCACGCAGCCGCGTCAGTACACCCTTTCGCACGCCTCCGGCACGGGCTTCTTCCGCATCACGGTGAAGGCCATCCCGAGCGCCGAGGGCGACCCCGAGGGCGTCGTCTCCAACCAGCTCCACCGCACGATCAACATCGGCGACACGGTCGAGTTCTCCGCCCCCACGGGCCGCTTCTGCCTTGACGCCGACGACGTGAAGAGCGAGCACCCGCTCGTGCTCATTGCGGCCGGCATCGGCATCACCCCGATCTTCGCGATGCTCGACGCGCTCGCCACCGAGAACCCGATGCGCAAGGTCCACGTGCTCTACTCGGCCCGCGACGGCAAGCACTTCCCGCTGAGGAACGATCTCGAGAACGTGGTGAAGGCCATGCCGAACGCCGCGCTCGCGGTCTTCTTCACGCGCCCGACCGCCGAGGACCACCTCGGCAAGGACTACCAGTCCGCCGGCCGCATCACCCCCGAGCGCATCCGCAGCTTCTGCCAGGATCCGGACGCCGACTTCTACGTCTGCGGCCCGATGTCCTTCATGCGTGACATCTCGAACGGCCTGCGCTTGGTCGGCGTGATCGCCCCGCGCATCCACACGGAGGCCTTCGGCACCGGCTCGGTCTGATCCGTTCCATCCCCTCCGCGCGTGCGCTCCCCTCTCCGGACGGAGCGCACGGCCGGAGGATCATGAATTCCTCCCCGGGGGCGGCACAGACGAAAACCGCACCCCGGCGCATTTTTCCGCCCCATGCGTTTCACCCGCTTCACAGATCTTTCCCTGCGCGTGCTGATGTACGTGAGCGCCCGTCCGGCCGGGGAACTCGCGACCGTGACGGAAATCGCCGAACGCATCGGCTGGTCGCGCAACCACATCGTCAAGGTCGTCCACCGCATGAGCTGCGAGGGATGGCTGCGCACGCAGCGCGGCCGCTCGGGCGGACTCGAGCTCGCCCTTCCGGCGACGGAACTCCGCCTCGGGGACATCGTGCGCACGCTCGAGGGCGCGGAGCCGCTCGTCGACTGCGCCGAACCCCTCTGCCCCATGGCCAGGGGCTGCCGGCTGCCGCGCGCGCTCGACCGGGCGCTCGAGGCCTTCTACGCCGAGCTCAACACAATCACGCTCGCCGACCTCGCGAGCACGGGCGACTTCCTGCCGCTCTTCTCGATGGAGAACGTCATTCCGATCGCCGCCGAGCGCTCGGAGAAGGCACGGGCCGAAGTCTGATTTCAGGCCGGATCGAACACCGCCGGGTCCACCTCGAAGACCGCGGCGAAGACCTCAGCGGTCTCGCGGGGAATCCTGCGCACGCCGCTCTCGAAGCCCGACACGCGGATCTGCGTTGTGCCCGCCACCTGCGCGAGCTCGCCCTGCGTCATGCCGGCCTCGGTCCGCAGGCGCTTCAGAAGAACACCCGGGAGCTCCCGCACCTCTTCCTCCCCGGAGGGCTGCGCGGCGGGCGCGTGCGACGCGCCGCAGAGGCCCGCGACGCCCGAGAGAATCGTCTCCACCGCCTGCGCGGACGCCGCGGGAACGGTGATCGTGAAGGTCACTGTGCCGGCCGGGCCGGCGGTTTTCCTCAACTCCATGACGATGCTCCTTCTGCTCAGGGGGCCTTCCTCTGCCTGATTCCGGCGTTAACTTTAGCGAATGTTGCCGTCCGTGCGGGCCGGGGCGAGCTTCGGGCCTCAGGCGATAGAATCGCCGAAGTTTCCAAAGTTTCTGAGGACGCGCGTCTTCTCCGCGCGCCCAAGGTGAACCGTCTCCATGTCGATCAAGAAAGCTGTCGAGAAAATCAAGGAATTCCGCACCGAGCTCGAGGACCAGTACGAGGAGCTCAGAGCCGAGATCGAGGCGCGCTTCGGCAAGCGCCGCGATGACGACGAGGTCTTCCGCCCGCTCCCCGAGCCCAGGGGCATGCAGATGACGCTCATGCGGGCGCTGCAGACCCGCAGGAGCGAGCGCAACTTCAGCAACGAGCCGCTCACCGACCAGATGGTCTCGAACCTTCTCTTCGCCGCGGACGGCATCAACCGCAAGAACGGCCGCCGGACGACGCCCTCCGCGCTCGACTGGCGCGAGACGGACATCTATCTTCTCAAGTCGAACGGCATCTGGCGCTGGGTTCCCGAGCGCCGGGGACTCCTCTTCTGCGCCAAGCACGACGTGCGCGAGGCGAGCTACGTGATCTCGACGCAGCTCACGCTCCCGCCGCTCGAGATCGTCTACGTCACGAACAAGGAGCGCACGCGGAACCTCCTCACCGAGGCGGTCGAGACGCTCGCGCCGAAGATCGCGCGCACGGGCGTCAAGGAGGACGACCTCGAGGAGATGAGACTGCGCGCCTATCACCTCGACGTCGGCGTGAAGGTCCAGTCGGTCTACCTCGCCGCCGCCGCGATGCGCCTCGCCTGCGTCGCCCGCACGGGCTTCCCCGCCGCGCGGCTCGCCGAGGCGCTGCACCTCAAGGACGATGAGATGGTCGTGGCCGCGCAGTCCGTGGGCTACCCCGCGCGCTCGATCCTCGACCACATCAAGTAACCGCGCTCCTATTCGCCGACGCGGCCGACGTAGCGCCCCGAGGCGTCATAGCGCCGGCCGTTCGAGTCCGTGCGGCCGATGTAGCGCCCGGAGGCGTCGTACTCGCGGCCGTTCGAGTCGACGCGGCCCTGGTACCGCCCCGACGAGTCGTAAGCGCGGCCGTTCGAGTCAATGCGCCCCTGATAGCGGCCGCTCGAGTCATACGAGCGGCCGTTCTCGTCGACGCGCCCCTGGTAGCGCCCCGACGAGTCATACCGGCGGCCGCGGTCGTCGACGCGGCCCTGGTAGCGCCCGGAGCTGTCATAGACGCGCCCCGGGGGCGTCATCGCGTCCTCGGCGGGTCCGGCCACGGCCGGGGCGGTCGAGAACGGCGCCGTGAGCGCGATGAGCGCGCCGGCGATCAGGGCAAGGAGAAAGCGTTTCATGTCTGAACCTCCCTTCTTTGAGTGTTGCTGCAGGCCCGCGGATCTGAACTTCCCCGGGTCTCAAGACATATTTTCACCCCGCATGGTCGAAAAAGTGTCGCAGCCGGTGACCCGGGGGGAATTTAGTTTCAGTATTCGGGTTAACCCCCATGTCTCGGTGGTAGCATTCGCCTGAAAAACTTGGTTCCCCGGAGCTTTCCCCCGGCCCGCCGCGGAACCTTTTCTTCGCTGACTCCGAACCTATTTCGGCCTTTCGCTGTTTCGAGTGGGTAGGTTGGAAAGGCGGTAGCTACTTCGG
>NZ_JAUNSF010000094.1 GCF_030539355.1 Sutterella sp. | reverse complement strand
GTGTGAATACGCCTTTTGATCAAGTGCCGCACGCGCGGGATGCCCGGCGTCTGAATGAAACCCGCCCCACGCCTGCGCTCCCCGCTCCCGGTTGCCAGTGGCCCTCCGCCGGACCGAACGCCGGCCCCGATCCAGTCGCACTTTCTTCTTACGACTCTGTCGTTCATCAGGTACTTGATATCCGCTCCCGAGAGCCTTCCCGCCGGTCTCTTCTCCTCTGGCAGCCGGCCGTGCATACCCCTACGGGTATTCCCATGAAATCAAGGTATTCCCGTTGAGCGGTCTGTTGTATCGAACCAACCCATATGTCATATATATGTGTGCACAGGACCTCTCCCGGCAATCCGAAAACTGTTTCCGACAAGACCTCTGAGGCGTCCTCTCAATGCGACGTTATGCTCAAAAGTAACACCGCCCCGCCATCCCGCCCGTCGGGACCGTCCCAAACGGGAGAGCCATCGGGTACCCAGATGCGGGCAACCGCCTCAAATATTGAGAAAAATTCTCAACGGCATAGAACGATGCCTATATACCCCTGAATGGGTATTTGATAGTAATAATTATTTACGAGCCGATACCCGGGACGGGTATGGCTGAAGATGCCTGTTCCCGGACTCCCCGCGCCGAGCATAAGGAATCCTGCGGCGTGTGTCACGAAAAACACGCGGCACCGAGGATGCGAATGTAAAGAAAAATTTACAGAGTAGACTCCAACGCTTCTCAAATGGGAAAGGTTCTCATTTGAATGCTCATTTCCGCACTTCAACCACACGGATCCTGCATGTCCATCAAGTTTGCCCGCCGTTCTGTCATCAAGCTCCTCGGCACCGCCCTCTTCACCCTCTCGGCCGGCGCCATGCTCGGCAGCTACACCCCGGCGGCCTCCGCCGCCCCGGTCGCCGACGAAGAAACCCTCACCTTCCTCAACTACCGCGATCTGCGCGATCTCAATCCGCACCTCTACGGCGGCGAGATGTTCGCCCAGGAGATGCTCTTCGAGGGTCTCGTCACGCTCGGCAACGACGGCTCCTACCACCCGGCCGTGGCCGAGTCCTGGACGATCTCCCCGGACGGCCGCGTATACACGTTCAAGATCCGCAAGGGCATGACCTTCACCGACGGCGAAGTGCTTGATGCCTATGCCGTCGAGAAGAATTTCGACGCCCTCATCGACAACAAGAAAAGACATTCGTGGCTCGAAATGATGCGTCTTTTAGTGTCGGCAAAGGCCACGGATGCCGAGACGTTCGTGATCACGATGAAGGAGCCGTACTACCCGATGCTCACGGAGCTCGCGGTCACGCGCCCCTTCGCCTTCGTGTCCCCGAAGGTGATGAAGGACGGCAAGACCAAGGACGGCGTCACGAGCTTCATCGGCTCCGGCCAGTGGATCCTCAAGGAGCACGTGATCGACGAGTACTCGGTCTTTGAGAGGAACGAGAACTACTGGGGCAAGAAGCCCGCCTACAAGCGCGTCATCGTCAAGGTCATTCCCGACAACCAGACCCGCATCCTCGCGCTCGAGAAGGGCGAGGCCGACCTGATCTGGGGGAAGAACATGGTCGACGCCGACGCCCTCAACAAGTACCGCGACAGCGACAAGTTCGGCATCGCCGTGTCTGATCCGACCTCGACGCGCCAGATCGTGCTCAACACGAACAACGAGTTCCTGCGCGACGCCAACGTCCGCCGCGCGCTGCAGCACGCCACCAACAAGGCCGTCATCAGCCAGGGCGTCTTCCACGGCCTCGAGCCCGCCGCCGACACGCTCTACGCGAAGTCGATCCCGTACTGCAATATCGACCTCAAGCCCTACGAGGCCAACATGAAGAAGGCCGCCGAGCTCCTCGAGCAGGCCGGCTGGAAGCGTGACGGCCGCCGCGCCCCGCTCATGAAGGACGGCAAGGCCATGGAGCTCAACCTCCTCTACAACTCGAACTCGGTGTCGGAAAAGACGATCGCCGAGTACCTCCAGAGCGAGTTCGGCAAGCTCGGCATCAAGGTGACGATCCGCGGCGAGGAGGAGCAGAGCTATCGCGACAACATGAAGAACGGCCACTTCGACCTCGTCTTCAACATCTGCTGGGGCACCCCGTATGACCCGCAGTCGTCGCTCGCCGCCATGCGCCAGCGCGTCTACGGCGACTACGCCGCCCAGCTCGGCCTTCCCGACAAGGCCGAGATCGACAAGGCCATCACCGAGATCCTCACCTCCACCGACGAAACCCGCCGTCAGGAGCTCTACACGTTCGTGCTGAAGCACCTGCACGACGACGCGGTCTACATCCCGATCACGTACGAGACCAACAAGGCCCTCTTCAACAAGAAGGTGGGCGGCGTCGGCTTCCTCTCGAATCAGTACGAAGTCCCGTTCGGCGACATGTACCCGGTGAAGTAATCCGCACCGTTTGAAAGAGACACCGCGCGCGGGTCGCCTCGCCGGCCCGCGGCCCGGAGCGCCCGCACCAACCAGCCGCAGGCGCCCGGGGCACCCCGGGCCGGCCGGCACGGGAACACCCGCGGGCGGGGTCTCTTCTCTCTTTTCCCTCGAGCTCTCTCCGCCGTGAGTCCCCGGTCTCACCCGGAGGGATGCCCCCGCCTTTTCCCCGCCAACCCTTCAAGCCCCGCAAGGGAGAGAACTGCCTTCAGCCATGCGTCAATACGTCATCAAGCGGTTGCTCGCGACGATACCGCTGCTATTCATCATCTCATTCCTCTGCTTCTGCTTCATCAACCTGATTCCGTCGGATCCGGCCGAGGTGGCGCTCCGCGTGCGCCAGACCCCGATCATCACGCCGGAGGCGATTGCAGAGATGCGCCGCGAGCTCGGCCTCGACGAGCCCTTCCTCGTGCGCTACTTCCACTGGCTCTGGGCCTGCCTCCAGGGCGACTTCGGCGTGAGCTACACGAACCCCGCCCGCACGGTGCTCGGCGAACTCTCGCGCTGCATGCCGGCGACCCTCTCGCTCGCGGGCCTGTCGCTGGTCTACGTGATCGGCCTCTCGCTCCCGATCGGCTTCCTCTCGGCGGTCTACAAGGACAGCTGGTTCGACCGCATCATGCGTGGCGTCGTGTTCGCGACGACCGCGATGCCGGCGTACTGGGTGGGCCTGCTGCTCATCTGGCTCGTCTCGATCAAGATGGATCTGCTGCCGACCTCGGGCTCCGGGTCCTTCGCGCACCTGATCCTCCCGGCCTTCACGGTGGCCCTCACCTACATCTCGACCTACATCCGCTTGATCCGCAACAACATGCTCGAGAACATGCGCGAGGACTACGTGCTCTACGCCAAGGTGAGGGGCCTCAAGGAACGCGCGATTCTCGTGAAGCACGTGCTGAAGAACTCGCTCCAGAGCTGCGTCACCGCGATCGGCATGTCGATCCCGCAGCTCATCGCCGGCACGATCGTCGTCGAGAACGTCTTCGCCTGGCCGGGCCTCGGCAAGCTCTGCATCACGTCGATCTTCAACCGCGACTACCCCGTCATCCAGGCCTACGTGCTGATGATGGGCGTGCTCTTCGTCTTCTTCAACCTGTTCTTTGACATGCTGCAGACCATGGCTGATCCGCGTCTGCGCCAGGAAGAGAGCCGCTGAAAATGCTGAAAGTCTTTTTACGCAATCCGATGACGCAGCTCTGCCTCTTCGTCATCATCGGCACGGCGCTCCTCGGGCTCTTCGCCCCGTGGATCGCGCCGCACGACCCCTACGAAAACAACATCCTGATGAAGTTCGCGCCGCCCTCGTGGGAGTACTGGCTCGGCACCGACCAGCTCGGCCGCTGCGTCTTCTCGCGCATGCTCTACGGCATCCAGCCGACGCTCTTCCTCTCGATCCTGACGATGCTCGGCACCATCGGGCTCGGACTCGCCATGGGCGTGCTCGCGGGCTACATGAGGGGGCCCGTGGACGAGGTGATCATGCGCGTCGTCGACGTGATGCTCTCCTTCCCCTCGCAGATCATGATCCTTGCGGTCGTGGCGCTCCTCGGCGTCGACATCCAGAACGTCATCATCGCCAACATCTTCATCAAGTGGGCGTGGTACGCCCGCATGATCAGGACGGCCGTGGTGAAGTACACCGGCATGAACTTCGTGCTCTTCTCCAAGTCGATCGGCTCGGGCGACGGCTACATCATGAGCCGCCACATGCTGCCCTGCATCGCCGCGGAGCTCGCGGTCCTGGCGTCGCTTGACACCGGCTGGGCCATCCTCAACATCTCGACGCTCTCGTTCCTGGGGCTCGGCGTCCAGGCGCCGACCCCTGAGTGGGGCGCGATGCTCAACGAAGCCAAGAACGTCATGGTCTCCAACCCCGAGCAGATGCTCGTCCCCGGCATCGCCGTCGTCGTTCTCGTCGGCTGCTTCAACCTGCTCGGCGACAGTCTCCGTGACGCGCTCGATCCGAAGGAGGTCCGCCTGTGAGCAACATGAATCCCATTCTGTCGGTGAAGGACCTCAGGGTCACCTTCCACCAGGACGGCAAGTCGGCCGAGATCGTCAAGGGGGTGTCCTTCGAGGTGATGCCCGGGCAGTGCCTCGGCATCCTCGGCGAGTCGGGCTCCGGCAAGTCGATGACGATGAAGGCCGTGCTGCGACTGCTCGAGAAGAACTTCGAGATCTCCGGCGGCATGCTCTTCAAGGGCGAGGACCTCAACAAGAAGTCCAACGAGGCGATCCGCCGCATGCGCGGCGAGAAGATCACGATGGTCCTCCAGAATCCGATGAGCTGCTTCGATCCGCTCTACCGCGTGGGCGAGCAGATGGCGGAGACCTTCGCCGAGCACACGGACTGGAACTCGAAAAAGATTCGCGAGGAGTCGATCGCCGTTCTGAAGCTCATGCGCATCCGCAATCCCGAGGAGGTGCTCCGCAAGTACCCGCACCAGCTCTCGGGCGGCATGCTGCAGCGCGTGATGATCGGCCTCGCCGTCAAGCTCGAGCCCGACCTCATCGTCTGCGACGAGCCCACGACCGCCATCGACTCGATCAGCCGCTTCGCCGTGATGCAGGAGTTCCTGCGCATCAAGAAGCACTCGAAGGCCGCGATGATCTTCATCTCGCACGACCTCGGCGTTCTCTCGATGGTCGCCGACCGCCTGTGCGTCATGTACCGCGGCCGCATCGTCGAGCGCGGAACCGTGGACGAGGTGTTCAGAAACGCCACCGACGCCTACACCCGCGAGCTCATTGACCGGCACTCGAGCGTCATGAACGCCTTCGTCCGCGCGACGAAGGGTGAGAAGTCCCCCGCCATTGAGGAGAAGAACTGATGCTGCTCGAAGCAAAGAACGTTGTCGTGAGCTTCAAGAAGGAAAACCAGGCGAAGCTCTTCGGCCGCGAGCGCCAGACGATCCTGCACGGCCTTGACCTCTCGCTCGAGAAGGGCGAGTGCCTCGGCATCATCGGCGAGTCCGGGTCGGGAAAGTCCACCTTCGGCCGCGTGCTCTCGGGGCTTCTCAAGCCCGACAGCGGCTCGGTGCGTCTCAACGGCATGGAGATCTACGCGCGCCACTCGCACGCGGAGCGCCTCGCCCTCTCCCACAAGACCTCGATCGTCTTCCAGGACTACACGACGAGCGTGAACCCGCGCTTCCGCGTGAAGCACATCCTCGGCGAATCGTTCAGGGCGCTGAGGCTCGCCGGCGAGAGAATCTCGAAGAAGGAGGAGTACACGACGGCCTGCTCGATCCTCGAGCGCGTGGGGCTGCCCGCGGACTTCATGGAGCGCTACCCGCACGAACTCTCGGGCGGCCAGCTCCAGCGCGTCTGCATCGCCCGCGCCGTGGCGATCCGGCCCGAGATCGTGCTGCTTGACGAGGCGATCTCGTCGCTTGACGCCGCGACCCAGATCCAGGTGATGGATCTGCTCAAGGACCTGCGCCGCGACAGCGGGCTCTCGTACGTCTTCATCACGCATGACCTCACCGCGATCACGTACTTCTGCGACAAGGTGCACTTCATGCACAACGGCCGCATCGTCGAGACCGTCGAGGACATCAGCCGCATCTCGGAGATCAAAAACAGTTACGCGCAGGACCTGCTCCATGCGGTCGTCGGCATCGGCATCGACCACGACAACGACGAGTACGCGCGGATCCTCGAGCAGCGAAGCGAAACCGACGCCGAGGCGCTCGGTCCCCACGGGACCGGCGCTCACGCCGCGGCGCAGGTGAGCTTCTGACGAGAGACATCCGCGAGACCCTAGGGGGAAGTCTCAGGGGGATGAACCGGTCATCCCGGTGCTCTGCAAACCTCCCGCCCGTCACGCCGCCGGTAAATGAAGGCAGTTCCCGGCGGCGGCGGGCGGGAGGAGAGCGCTGAGATGATCACGGCCTCCTCCCCACGGGCTTCCCGCAGGACAGAAACCAGACCCAGACCGACCCCGCCGCAACGAACACCTTTCCCGCCGTCTTTCATTCAACTGACAGGAAACTTTTCAGCTGTGACAGTCCAGTCCCCGAAGTTTGACCTCCTCTCCGTCACCGGCCCCGACGAATCGGGCCGGGAGATTACGCAGAGCCTCCGCATCCGGCGCATCGAGGGCACGGCACCCGGTCCCCGCGTTCTCATCACCGCGGGCATCCACGGCGCCGAGTACGTCGGCATCGAGACCGCGCGCCGCATCGCGCTCGAGCTCAATCCCGACCTCGTCAAGGGCACGCTCACCGTCGTCGCGCTTGCCAACCCCGGCGCCTTCGCCGCCCGCGTGCCGGCGGTGAACCCCGCCGACGGAAGGAACCTCAACCGCGAGTTCCCCGGAAACGCGGAAGGGTCGATCACGCAGCGGATCGCCGCGGAGATCACGAAACTGACGCTTGCGAGCGACTTCCACATCGACCTCCACGGGGGCGACGTGCACGAGTGCCTCTCGGCCTATGTCTACGTGCCCGGAGCGTGCGAGGCGAGTGTCACCGAGAAGGCCCGCGCGGCCGCGGAATTCGTCGACGTCCCGGTGCGCGTGCTCTCGCAGGCGACGACCGGCGCCTACAACTCGTCGGCCGTTCTCGGCATCCCCTCGATCCTGATCGAGCGCGGCGAAGGCGGCCGCTGGAGCGAGGAAGGCGTGGCGGCCTACCGCCGTGACGTGGCCTCCGTGCTGCAGCATCTCGGCGTCATCGTCCCCGGGGCGCTCGGGCTCGTGAACAAGCCCCGCCACGACCAGAGGGAAGCCCCGGTCGCGGTCTACGCGGGCTCGGCCGTCGACGGCCTCTGGTACCCGACGGTGCGCGCGGGCGAGAGCTTCCCCGCCGGGGCGCTCCTCGGGATACTGCGCGACTTCGAGGGCAAGGAAGTCAAGCGCGTGCACGCCGAGTTCGCGGGCACCGTGCTCTACGGCTCGGGAACATTGTTCGTCCCCGCCGGCCGGGACCTCGTCGCCTATGCCTGACGAAATTCACTGATCCACTCACTCATTTTTTCAGCCCCGCGGGTGAAGCGGGAGGAATGTTCCGGAGCCTTTTCGAAATCATTTCGAGGGCCCCGGCTCCCCCTCCTCATCCCCGGATTCCCTTCTCCCTTCAACCCTGCGGCCGCTTCTTTTCAAGTTTTTCTTCTCCAACGGCCGCGTTTCTCCTCCCTACAGGTACATACCCATGACCAAAAAGCTTCTCCTCGCCGCCGCCATCGCCGGCTGCTTCGCCGCCACGGCCGCCTCCGCCGCCGACGTCACCCTCTACGGCGTCGCCGACGTGGGCCTGCGTGCCTCCCGCACGGAGGTCGACGGCGTCAAGACCAACAAGCTCGAGATGATGAGCGGCCAGAACGCCGGCTCGCGCTTCGGCTTCAAGGGCGCCGAGGACATCAACGGCATGAAGGTCGGCTTCCAGCTCGAGGCTCAGTACATGGTTGACACGGGCGCCTTCAAGAACTCGCTCCTCTTCCACCGCCAGGCCACGGTCTACGCCCAGGGCCAGTACGGCACCCTCACCTTCGGCCGCATCGGTTCCTTCTCGTCCGCGGCCGGCACCTACGACCTCTTCTTCGGCACGGGCGACAGCTTCGACGGCGGCGACGGCAACGTGGTCGGCGTCTTCTCCTACGAAAGCCGCCGCGACAACATGGTGACCTACGCCTCGCCCGACTTCGCGGGCTTCAAGGTCTACGCCCAGTACTCCTTCGCCCAGGGCACGGAGAACGCCCAGTCCGGTCTCAACCAGCGCTACATGGGTCTTGCCGCCACCTACAACCAGGGGCCGCTCAATGTTGCGCTCACGGCCGAGACGGTTCACTACGCGAACGCGAATGACGCCCAGGACCGCCAGATCGACGACAAGGTCGTGGTGGGGCTCGCGGGCAACTACAACTTCGGGCCCGTCACGGTCTACGCCGGTGCGCAGTACCTCAAGGACGGCGACAACCTCGCGAACGACTGGGTCTCGACCTCGAAGTTCGTGACGGTTGACGGCTACGCCGCCCAGATCGGTGCGATCGCCCCGGCGCTCGGCGGCAAGTTCGTCGTGGCCGCGGGCTACGCGGACGGCGAGGCGAACAACTTGGACGGCAAGCTCTACGACCTCACGGGTTACTTCGGCTCGGTGCGCTACCTCTACTCCTTCAGCAAGCGCACGACCGTCTACGCCTCCGTCGGCTACCAGCAGCTCGAGCGTGACGCCGCCGCCGGCCAGACGCTCTCCGCCGCCGCCGAGGAGAAGCTCTACCAGGCCGCCGTCGGCATCACCCACAAGTTCTGACGCTGAGAACCCGAGGCTGATTCCCTCCCCCGCCTGAACCTCAGCTCTCCCGCCCGCCGTCCCGAAGTGAAGCCCCGGGGCGGCCGGAGGAGACCCTGGATTCGAGCCGGGAAGGAACGGCACCGGATTCCTCGGATCAAAAAAGACCTTCGTCGCCCGCAGCGTTCCTCACCTGCGGGCGTCGAGGCGTCAGAGGCGTGCTGATTCCGGGCACGCCCCTGCCGCCTCTCCCGATCCTTCACCTCTCTCTATATTTATGACCACGCCCGTCTCCCAGGTCCCCTCCGCCGCATCCGTCCGCCGTGCGACCCTGATCGGACTCTTCGCGCCCGTCTGCTGGGGCATGGGCGTCGCGCTCGTGCGCGGCATCGCCGAGGGCTTCGGGCTCGCGCAGGGCGAGACGCTGCTCTATCTCGTGGCGGTGGTGTGCCTCTGGTTCATGGTGGGCGTGCCGGACCTGCGCACCGTTGACCGGCGGTACCTCCTGCTGGGCCTCCCCATGGCCAACTTGTGTTCGATCTGCTACTGCCTCGCGATCTTCTTCTCCACCGGCGGCAAGCAGACCATGGAAGTCGGGATGGTGAACTACCTCTGGCCCGCGCTCACGCTCCTCTTCGCCGTCATCTTCAATGGCGTGAGGACCCGCTGGTGGATCGTGCCGGGCGTGATGCTTGCGTTCGTCGGGATCATTCAGATCCTCGCCGGAAACGACGGGTTCTCGCTCGCGGGCTTCGTCGCCCGCCTCAAGGAGAACCCGTGGAGCTACGTGATGGCGCTCTTCGCCGCCCTCACCTGGGCGAGCTTCTCCTCGATGACCAAGGCCTGGAGCAACGGGGCCAATCTCTCGACCGTGATCTTCGCGATCGACGCCGCGATCTACGGCGTGCTGTGGTTCCTCGATATCGGCACCGAGACTTTGGGCGAGCCCGACGCGCACGGCATCGTCTCGGTGGTGCTCGGCGGCGCCGCCATGGGCGCGGCCTACGCGGCCTGGACGCACGGCGTCAGCAAGGGGAACGTGACGACGCTCGCGCTGGCATCCTACTTCACGCCGGTGCTCGCCTGCCTCTTCGGCGTCGTGTGGATCGGGGCGGAGCTCGACGGGTCCTTCTGGACGGGCGTGGCGCTCGTCGTGGCGGGGTCGCTCCTCTGCTGGGATGCGACGGACAGAGGGGTGAAGGCGTTGGAACGGGCACCTAAGTGCTGTGCTGAACATTGACCCAAAGCTGAAAGAATCTCTGTCATTCGGCAGATACAATCGTTTCTCTTGTGATGCACTGCAATTTGCAGTACACTATGTACTGATAGTTGCAACACATTTGGAGGCATCAAATGGCAACTCTGACGATCCGTTTGTCGGACTTTGATGAAGCTTTTCTTAATGACCTTGCTAAGTCAACCGGCGAAACAAAGACTGCTCTTGTCCTCAGATCTCTAAGGATGCTCGCGAGTTCCATCCGCGAAGATGAACGCGTAACCCGACTTTCACTTGAGGAATTCGAAAATTTCCTTACTCAACTTGAGGAAGGTGAGAAAGATCCTAAGGTTTTAGCTGCCCGTGCTCGATTCCGCGCCCGCAAGCCTGTTTGGGAGGATTGATGGCACGCTTTTCGAAGCCTATTCCTATAACTGCGGAAGATGCCCCTGCACTTGCTTCATTTGAATGTGGAGAAAGTGATATAGATCAGTGGCTCCGGAGACGCGCTTTAGCGAACGATATACGTGGCGGTAGCAGAACTTATTTGGTTTTCTCATTAGACGATGGAGAATTGGCTGGATTCTTTGCACTATCTACCCATTCTGTTGAGCATTGCTCATTGCGTGCAAGTTTGCGAAGAGATATGCCTGCTCCCTTGCCAGTGATTCTTCTCGGGCAGCTCGCTGTGAGTAAAAAATTTCAAGGGCAAGGACTTGGCGATTCTTTGCTTATGGCTGCTCTAGATATTTCAATGGCAGCGGCCGAGTCAATCGGCGTAGCCGCCCTTGTAGTTCATCCAATTTCCGAAAAGGCACGGCTTTTCTATATTAAAAGAGGGTTTTCAACGGCAAAAACGAATTCGCCTATGCTCTTTTACGGATTACATGAAAAATCCTAGCATTAAAATCTTCAGAAAGCAAGATCTGGGCGCGTCAAATAAGGCGCGCCTTAATTTGCATTATACTTAGTTTTCGATATTGTTTCATATTATAAAAATAATTTGAAGTGAAATGACGATGACCCGCCGGCTCTCGCTCTGGATGAACGGTCACCGGGCAGGCATGCTCGCTTTCCCCGGACGGGACCGCTGGGAACTTGACCTTGACGATGACCGGGCTGGCTCCGGCCTCGGTCTTCCGCTGTCGCGCTCTCTGCCGCTGACGGCCGGCGGCAGTCCGCTCACCGGCGACGCGGTGCGCAATTTCTTTCTCAACCTCCTCCCCGAAAACGAGGATCTGCGCCGGCTCACCGCCCGTGACGTCCCGCCCGGGCCGGACGATCTCCCGGCGCTGCTGCTCGCGGGCGGCCGCGACTGCCCGGGCGCTCTGCAGATCCTCGCCGAGGACGAGGAACCCGCGCCGCCCTCCCCCGCCGGCGGCACCGAACTCACCGAGACAGAAATCGCGGAGCGTCTGAGGCTTCCTCCTCCAAGTCAGACTTCCGACCGGCTGCTTGAGGACGACTACCGATATCTGCTCCCCGGGGCTAAACTAGTCGAATGAGAAATTACAATATCTACCCCGACCTCAAAAATGGAGGCCGCCATGACGTTGTGCAGCGTAGGTACCCTATCAGGCTCTTGAACTGCTGAAGAGCTCGGCAGCATGGAGTGT
>NZ_JAUNSF010000093.1 GCF_030539355.1 Sutterella sp. | reverse complement strand
CGGAAGGCCGCGGAGGCCGGCTCCGGGGCGGTCTGCAGCGAGGACGCGGCCATCCGCAACGAGCTCATCCGCAGCGCAAAGTGCCGTCCCTGTCCGTGGATGACCCCGGAGATGCAGCGGAACCGCGCGCTCAATCTCGAGCCCTGGAACCCGCCTCCGACGGGCACGGTGCGCACCTTCCGCTGGCGCTTGCCGATCCCGAGGGGGCACGAGAAGTGGAGCGAGGTGTGGTACGCGCTGAAGGTCATGGAGGACCGGCTCGATCGCTTCACGTGGGTGGCGCGGTTCGCGCGCGACGAAGGCCTCGTGATCCCCGCGGGGATGCTGCTGCCCGCCGTGTTCCGCCGCTGCGGCCGGGTGCTCGCCGCGGCCGGGATCGTCAGGACGGCTCCTTCCCGCGCCGACTCCCCCTGGCTCCTGCCGCAGCAGAACACCTTCGGCGACCCGATCGAGGGGCTCCTCGTGAAGCGCGCCTTCGTGAAGCCCGTCTGGAGCCTCTCCACGGGCGGAGTGAAGAACGCCGAGTGGCCCGTCGCCTTCGGCCGGGGCACCGTCGAGCGCATCTACGAGCGCCCGGACGGCTCGGTGCTCGGGACGCAGTCGGCGCCGAAGTCCCGGCGCGCGACGGCCCCCGGGGCCGGGAGGAAGGAGAAGGAAGCGGAGAAATGCCGCTGATGAATACCGCTCCGCCCCTCTTCAAACCCGGGGCGGGGCATCACCGCCTGCCCCGGGGGGAATCCGCCCCACGGGGGAAGGAACACAGCTTCGAGGAAAGACAGACGAAATGAACGACACCATGAACTTTACCCCTGACCGCGGGGCTCTCGACGCCCCGGACCGTGAACTCAGGAGCGGGCTCTTCTCCAGGGACCGGGAGGACGGCGTGGAGACGCCGGCCGCGCGGCCCGCGCCCCATGGCGTCGGCTGCCGCGCCACGGGCTGCGTCGTGAGGACTTCCGAGGGGAAGGGCCGGTCATGACGAAGCGAACCCTCACGAAGAAGGCGGAGCGCTGGCGCGACCGCGCCCGCTCGACCGCCGAGGCCACCGACGAGTCGCTCGCCCTCTGGCGGCCGGCCTGGGAGACCGTGCCCGCGGGGATCGGGGCCTTCGCCGCGCTCTACGCGGGCACGCTCGCCGTGAGCGGCGCGGTTCCGCCCGCCTGGGGCCTCCTCTGGGCGGGCGCCGCGGGGGCCGTGGCGGCCGTGCGCTTCAAAGGTGCCGTCGACGTCTGGCGCCGCCGCGCGCCGCTCTCGGGCTTCGCGCCCCTCTTCATGTCGATGGGCGACGTCGTGGTGCGCATGCGCGCCATGCGAAAGCTGGACGGGAAGGATTCCGGGCACGGCACGCTCGCGCTGCGCCAGAGGAAGGGCGACGTGCACCGGCGCGTCCTGCCCAGGGCGACGGGCGGGAAGCTCGTCCACGTCCCCGAGGACGGGCACGCGGGGCCCGGCGGTCCCGAGGGCATCCGCACGGCGGGCGTCTGGTTCGGGCAGGGCTTCGTCTGGACCCCGGCCGAGGCGCAGAAGCTCTACGAGCTCTCGCGCGTCGACTGGCGCGCGATGAGAACGCCGCCCGGCATCCGGGCCTTCCTCACCGACGACCCCGGTCTCTCCGACCGCGACCTCGGGCTGCCCGTCATCCACGGCGCGGGGCCGGAGGAGGAGCCGATCGAGCGGCCGATATCGAGCCTGGGCGGCGGCACGCTCGTGGTGGGCACCACGCAGGCCGGAAAGGGCGTCGTGCTCACGTGCCTCGTCTCGCAGGCGATCCTGCGCGGGGAGGCGGTGATCGTGATTGACCCCAAGTCAAGCAGGCGTTTGTCCCGCGCCGTGAGGGCCGCCTGCCGCGCGGCGGGGCGCGAAGCGCCGCTCGAATTCCACCCGGCTTTTCCGGGGCGCGGCATCCGGCTCGATCCCCTCGGGAGCTTCACGCGATCCACCGAGATCGCGAGCCGCATCATGGCGGTGCTTCCGCCCGACCGCGACGGGGCGTTCACGTCGTTCGCCTGGCAGGCCGTGCACGTCATGACCGAGGGACTGCTTTTCGCGGGCGAGCGGCCGACGCTGATGCGGTTCCGCACGTTGCTCGAATTGGGCGTCGAGGATCTGCTCGAGAAGTGCCTCAGTGTCGCCTATGACCGCGTGCGGCCCGGGTGGCGCGACGAGGTGGATCTGCTCGTCAGGGAGGAGGGGCCCTCGATGCGCGCGCCCTTCGGGTCGCGGGCGAGCCTCACGCTTCTCGCCATGGTGTCGCTCTGGGAGCGCAACGTCCTGACGCTTCCCAATGAGCCCGCGGTCACGGGTCTCATCTCGGTCTTCCGGCACTCGCGGGAGCACTACGCGAAGATCACCGCCTCGCTCGTGCCGGCGCTCGCGATGCTCACCTCAGGAGAGCTCGGACGGTCGCTGTCGCCCGACTCGACAGACGGGGAGGCCGACGGCCGTCCGGTCCACTCGATCGACGGGATTCTGGAGAAGAAGGGCGTGCTCTATCTCGGTCTCGACGCGCTGCCCGACGCGGCGGTCGCCGGGGCGCTGGGGTCGCTCCTTCTCGCCGACCTCGCCGCGGCCGCGGGCCGGCGCTACAACGCGGGCGTCTCCGACAGGGACGCGCCGCCCGTGAGTCTCTTCGTCGACGAGACGGCGAACGTGATCAACGGGCCCCTGATCGAGATCCTCAACAAGGGTCTCGAGGCCGGCATCACCACGACCTGCGCGATGCAGACGGTGGCGGACCTCGAGAGCCGCCTCGGGAGCAGCGCGCGGGCGAGGATGGTGCTCGGCAACCTGAACAACCTGATCGCCCTGCGCACCAAGGACCAGGTGACGCAGGAGTTCATCTGCGAGGCCTTCGGGCGCACGACCGTCTGGGAGAGCGCCTCGTCGGTGTCGACCACGGCCGACGACGACGTCTCGCCCGCCTTCCGCGCGAGCGTCTCGCACTCGCTCTCGGGGCGGCGCGACACCGTGGTGCCGATGGAGACCCTCGGGAGCCTGCCCAACCTCGAGTACTTCGCCTGTCTGTCGGGCGGGCGGCTCTGGAAGGGCCGCATGCCGATCCTCTTGACCGAAGAGGAGGACCCCCGGCTCTTCGAGGAGGACGGGTCGAGAAAGCGGGGCGGAAGTGCCTGGGAGCGCGTGCCCGCGAACCTGCGGCCGTGGTTCGCGCGGGTGCTTGACCGCATCTTCCCGCCCGGGCGCTTTGATGAAGCGTTCCTGGAGGAGGAGATGCCGGAGAGGGCGGCGGAGGCCCGGGAGGCAGACGAAGCCTCCGGGGCCCCGGGGATCAGTGAGGAGACGGACGCGTCGGCGCCCGGGGCGGAGCGGGTGCTCGCCGCGGGCCCGGGGCCGGGGCGCGGGAACCCGGATGCAGTGGAAACGCAGCGGACGGATGAAAAGGAGGAGGCCGCTGCGACGGCCTCGTCCAGCGACCCGAATGAACAGAACGAACCGGACGAACCGAAGGAGAAGGCGATGGAGAAAGCCGAGCAGCTGAACGCAGTGAATGAGGCTCGGGAGGCGTCGTCATGAGGGACCGGCTCATACCGCTCATCATCGTCGCCCTCGTGCTCGAGGTGCTCTGGTGCGCCGCCTGCGTGCGGCCCGACGAGATCCGCACGCTCCTCTGGCGCGAGGCGGAGGCGTCGGCCGCGCTCCTCTCGGGCCCTGCGCTCGAGGGAGCGAAGGCCGTGGAGGAGGTGATTGAGGATTCGCTCTCCTTCATCACGCTCCCCGTGCGTCCCGTCACGCACTCGACGCGCTACCCCGGCATGAACCCCGCGACGGCGATGCTCCCCGAGGAGCACGCCTTCACGCGGGCGCTCGCCGGGATGCTGGCCTCGCCCTGGTGCGAGTCGATACGGCTCCTGGGGCTCCTGGCCGCGAAGCGCCTCGCGCGCGCGGTGATCGTGATCCTCGCCGCGGGCATTCCGATTCTTGCGCTCGTCGCCGACGGTTTCTTCAGGAGGCGTCTCGCCGCCGCGCGGCAGCACGCGCCCCGGCCGAGCGTCTTCTCGGGGCTCGGGAACCTCCTCGTCCCCGGGACGGCCTTGACGGCCGCCCTCGCCTTCGCGCCGCTCGCGCTTCCCCTCTGGATCTGGGGCGTCATTCCGATGGCGCTCGGCGTCGTGCTCGCGAGCCTTGCCGCGAACTGGCACCGCTTCCACTGAAGTCACACATCACTTTTCGTTTTATTTCCATGAAGGAGACGACAGATGAAGGAAACATTTCCGATGAATACGCTCGAGACCGCGGCCTTCCTGCGCTGGCTGTGCCGGAACCGTGAGGACGGCGCCTTCCTTGCGGGCGGCATCATCTCGGCCGCGGACGTGGCCGGCAAACAGCATTTCGCCACGCTCTGCGGCACCACGCGCGCGAGCATCGATGCGTGGCGCCGGGCCTGGAAGGAGCGGACCGCGGCCGAGATCGAGGCGATCCGCAGTGAAATGGGCGGCCTGCGCGGGTTCGAGGACCGGTCCTTCCGCACGGTGTACGCCGAGACCGAGCGGCGCATGATCGAGCTCATCCTCGAGGACTGCACGCGCTCGGGGTCCCGCGGGGAGCCGCCGGTCCTGCTCTGGACCGCGCTCACCTGCGACGAGATCGGGCGAAGGCTGGTCGCCGGCAGGAAGGTCGCCGGCCGGAAGATGGGCATCGGCAACGTGGCGATGTCGCAGCTCCTGCGGGCGAACGGCTTCCTGCAGCGCAAGCGCTTCTCGCAGGAGAAAGGTGACGGCTCTGAGTCGGCCGCGGCCTCCGAGGCGCAGTTCCGGGTGATCAGCGACCGGATCGAGGCCTTCATCGCCGAGGGCTCGCCCGTCATCGACGTGTTCGCGATGCCGGCGCCGGCCCTGCGGGACCCGGGGACCGGGGACGCGGAGGAAGGGGAAGCCGGGGAGGCGCTCGCGGGCGTCACGAGCGTCTGGATCGACGGCGACGTCGCCGAAATCGCCGCCGCCGCCATCCGGCGCTGGTGGATGAGCGACGGCTGCCGGCGCTTCCCCCGTTCGAAGAGGATGTTCGTCACCGCCGACTGCCGGAGCCCGAGGCTTCCGAGGACGGCGCAGTTTCTGACGGCGCTCAGGTCGGTCGCGACCGAGACGGGCCTTGAGATCCACGTCTCGCACTTCCCCGACGGCATCTGGCGCTGGATGCGGAGCGAGACGATCCTCGCCGCACGGATCGACGGGCCGTTCACCTCAGGTCACTGCCGGGAGGCCGGCCCCCTGGATCTGACCGTGACGCTCGCCGGGGCCGGGCAGGGCGCCGGCGGCGGGACCGTTGAGAATGAACCGGACGGAAATGCCGGGGAGAGAAGCACGGCGGCCGTGGAGACGGTGGAGGACGAGTGGAACAGGGTGCTCCGGCCGGACGCGGCGTTCGGGTGACGGGGAGGCGAGGCCCGGGGGAGGGCCTGAAGGAGAAGACGGACAAAAAGAGCACGGGCGGCTTTCTGGGATCGGCCGCCCGTGCCGGCTTCAAGGAGAGAAGAAGCGAAAATCAGAAGTCGTGCTTCATGCCGACGAAGAAGGCCTGGACGTTCTTTCCGAGGTAGTCCGTGCCGTAGCCCGTGCCGCCGATCATGTTGGAGGCGTCATAGTTGAAGTGCAGCGAGCTGTCCGTGCCGGCCTCCGGGACGTAGCCCGAGTTGTCGCCGTTGAAGACGGCGACCATGCCGGTGTAGACGCTCGTGCGCTTGCTCAAGGGATAGATGAACTTCGTGCCGAGCCCCCAGGCGTCGGCGTCGTCGCGGGTCTCGTTCTTGAGGTACGAGCCCGTCACGGTCCAGGTGCCGCCGGCGACGGGCGTCGCGGTGCCGAGCTGCACCATCCAGAAGGTGCTCGAGCCGTGCTCGGCCGACCCCCACTTCTTTACGTACTCGATCACGGGCCTCGTGAAGCCGAGGTCATAGTTGGCGGCGACCGAGAGGTACTTCGCGTCGTACTTCTCGCCCGCGCGGGCGGAGCCCGCGAGACCCTCGGCGCCGTCCTCCCAGAGGAAGCTCGCCATGCCGGAGAAGGGGCCGCGGTCGAGCTTCGCCGCGTAGTTGTACACATTTCCGCGGGTGCTCGAGGTCGAGCCGTCGGCCTTCTGGTTCTCGCCGAGCGAGGCGAAGAAGAAGTTCGTGAGGCCGAACGAGGTCGGGAGCACCCAGGAGACGGAGTTGTCCGCGCGCACGAGGTTGCCCGTGTCGCCGCAGGTGCTGTGCGGGCCCGGGAAGAAGAACCCGCCGTCGGAGGACCCGATCGAGAGGCCGTTCGGGTCGTAGATGATGAAGGTGAGGAAGTGCGGCATGTAGAGCCGGCCGAAGGAGAGCTCGCCGAAGCTGCCGCGCAGGCCCAGCGCGGCCTCGCGGTTGAAGAGCCTGCCGTCGGCAGCGGCCGGGTACTGGCCCTCGTCGGAGAGCACCGCGGAGTCAAGCTTGAAGAAGACCTCGAGGCCGTTCCCGAGTTCCTCGGAGCCCTCGATGCCGACGTGCGTGGGCGAGAGGCCGCCGCTCATGAGCGCGGTCGAGACGTCGCCCTGAGTGTTCTGCACGGCGATGAAGGTGTCGACGGTGCCGAAGATCGAGACTTCGGCGGCGGCCGCAGGGACGGAGACGGCGGAGAGGAGGGCGAAGGCGCCGGCCGCTGCGGCGGCGACGCCCGTGAGGCGCTTCCTGGGGTTCAGGCGGGACATGAGGATTCTCCTTTTGAATGGCTTCGGACGGCTGCTGGTCATTGAGCCGTTCGATGCGGAGAATCCTATTTGGCAGGCGCTGCCCGGACTGTGACGTGGTTAACGCTTTTGGACGCCGGGGGCGGGCAAGTGTGCATCAGGACACACTTTTGTCCGCCGATGGCGGCGGATTGAGCAACATTGAAGGCTCATTCAGGCCCGTTGATGGCACATGGCCCCGTCCGCCTTGTTGGACTTCCGGGCTCAGCCGCGCTCGTCGATGAGGTCCCGGAAGAGCTCGCCGCGGAAGAAGAGGAGCCGTCCGTCCTTCCTCGCCATTCCCTCCTCGATCCAGGCCGAGAGCGTGCGGCTCACCCAGGAGCGGGAGGCCGAGACGATCTGCGCGAGGTCCGTGACCGAGAGCGTCACGGGGCAGGGATTCCAGTCGGAGGGCTTCACCGCATAGTGCTCGGTGATGAGCGAGAGGATCAAGGTGCGCAGGCGCTGCTCGAGCGGCCGCGTGTAGTTGGCGATCATGCCGTCCATCACGCTCTGGTGGCAGCGGTTCGCGAGCCGCGTGTAGGTCTCCATCGTCTCCACCGACCCGCGCAGGTGCCTCAGCCACTCGTCGCGCGAGATCGTGAGGAGCTCGATGGGTTTCAGTGTCTGCACGATGATCCGGTAGGGCGTCGGCTCGAGCACGTCCATGTCGCCCGCGAGCCGGCCCGGGAGCAGGATCGAGAGCACCTGGTAGTTCTCGGCGGCGTCCATGTAGCCGAAGGTGACGAGCCCTTTCCTGATGAGCGACACCGTCCCGTTCTCGCCGCCGTGGGCGAGCACCACGCCCTTGGGGGTGCTTCACCGGCATGCCGCGCGCTTCGAACACCCGCGCGAGCGACTCCGGGGCGACGGGGTAGATCCACGGCTTGCTCATGAAGATCGTGTACATCGCTTGGGGTCTCCGGCGGGGCTTGTTGGACGGGTGACACCGGAAGAGTACAGCATCGCGCGCGCGCGAGTAAGTGGGAGGGGAGCAGAAGCCGTGCCTCACGGGTTTTTCGCAGTGTGCCGCAGTTAACACTCGCGGGCCCGCGATCTGTGCACCGGTTAACAGTCCGGTTTCCGCTCCAAAAATAAGATTTCCCTCATCCGGAGCTCGAGACCAGGGCCAAGAAACCCGGACCGCATTTCAGACTGATTCCACCGCAAGGAGACAAAAAATGGAATTCAAGCGCACCGTCGTCGCCGCCTCCGTGGCGCTCCTCACCGCCGTCTCGTTCTCGGCCGCCGCCGCCGAGTTCGCGCTCAACGCCGACGTCGTCGTGATCGGCGCGGGCGGCGCCGGCATGGCCGCGACCGTCAAGGCCGCCGAGGCCGGCGCCAAGGTCATCACGCTCGAGAAGAACGGCATGGTGGGCGGCGGAGCCGCCTTCGCCGAAGGCCTCTACGGCATCGAGACCGAGTGGCAGCGCGTCCAGAACTACGGCCTCTCGCGCGCTGAAGCCGAGGAGTGGATCCAGAAGTTCCACCACTACCGCGCCAACGCCAAGCTCAACCGCCTCTTCCTCTCCGAGACCGGCAAGTCGCTCGAGTGGCTCGCCTCCCACGGCCTCACCTTCGAAGCCATTCAGGTGAGCCCGGCCGAGACCCTCACGTGGCACGTGGTCGGCCCCTACGGCAAGTACCATCACGGCGCGGCCTACATCCACGCCCTCCAGGACTCCGCGAAGAAGCTCGGCGCCGAGATCATGGTGAACACTCCCGCCCAGGAGCTCATCATGAAGGACGGCAAAGTCGCGGGCGTCAAGGCGAAGAACAACAAGGGCGACACGTACACCATCACCACCACGCAGGTGATCATCGCCACGGGCGGCTTCGCCGACAACAAGGACATGGTGAGGAACGTGCTCGGCAAGGACCCGGACCGCGTCAAGTCGAGCGTGCCGCTCAACAAGACCGGCGACGGCATCCAGATGGCCTGGGCCGTGGGCGCGGACAGCACCTCGACCACCTCGGTCATGCACCCGGGCACCGAAGGGAAGGGCATCACCTTCTGCTCGGACGTCTACCTCATGGCCTGGCAGCCGTTTACGATGTGGGTCAACAACCGCGGCGAGCGCTTCGCCCCCGAGACGCTGACCTTTGAGATGGCTCTCGCCGGCAACGCCATCGAGTCGCAGTACGGCCACTACGGCTGGGCGATCTTTGACGACGCCGCGCTCGACTACGTGGCCGAGAAGGGCGTTGACGTGGGCGTCGGCGTGATCGTCCCCTCGACCGCGAAGCTCCCGAAGATCCACGCCGAGATCGACGAGGTGATCGCGGGAGGGTGCGAGACGCTCTTCAAGGCCTCCTCGATCGAGGAGCTCGCGAAGAAGATCAACGTCCCGGCCGACACGCTCAAGGCCGAGCTCGAGAAGTACAACAACGCCGCCCGCACGGGCCACGACGCCGAGTACTTCAAGGGCGGCCAGTGGATGCGTCCGATCGAGAAGGGCAATTTCTACGCCATGCGCATGCAGCCCTACTACTACGCGACCTGCGGCGGCATCCGCATCGACACCGACATGCACGTGCTCGACAAGAACGACAAGGTGATCCCGGGTCTCTTCGCGGCCGGCCTCGACGCGGGCGGTCTCTACGGTGACTCGTACAGCACCTGGACCTCGGGCCACGCCTTCGGCTTCGCCTCCTGGTCCGGACAGCGCGCCGCCGAGAACGCCGTGAAGGCGCTCGGAAAGTAATCATCCCAACCCCTTGGGTGAGTTCCTCTCTCCGGTCTCGTGGAAGGCAGGAGACCGGGAGAGGACGCTCACTCTGGGCAGAGTTTTTCCCCCGACAGAGAGTGTTTCTTCTGTATCTCCTTAAAGCCTCGCCGGAGCGGTTCGCCGCCCCGGTTTTTTTTCGTCGTTCAGCGGGGACAGTGACGGAGGGGCGGGTCTGCGCACTTGAATTATTGCGGACGGGTGCGCGCATACCGTCGCAGGCGGGGAAAACGGCTGCGACACTGAATGGTGCAGGCATCGGTGACAATGACGGTGCGGAGGGGAGAGGCCCCCGGCCCGGTTCCTCCGTCGGTCAGTCAGCTGAAGTTTTGTTTTGTCTGTGAGGAGTGCAGAAGCATGAGCAAGAGGAAGATCAGGGGCGACGGTCCCGCCGTCGTGTGCCGCGGCCGCGAGGTTTGTGTCTCCGGGAAGGAGGCGCTTGCGATTCTGTATGAAGAACTGCCGGCGTACTGGCGCCCGGAGGAGGACGAGGAACCCCGTGAGGTGGGCGTGAAATTCATCACCAAGAGCGAGGCGCCCTGGAGGCTCGCCCTGGAGTGCCTTGACCGTCATGCCGATGACCTCCGCGCGCCCGCGCCCGAGGTGTATGCCTTCTGGAAGGCGCTTGCCCGCCACCCGAAGGCGAAGTTCCGCGAGATGGGCGCGCGCGGGCCTCTTGAGCCCGTCGACTACCGCGAGCTCCTCGCCGATCCGAAGCTCAGGGTGAGGCAGTCGGTCGTGAGAAGCCCGCGCGGGATCTCTTTCCTCGTCGCGGACGAGGCCGGGATCGCTGCGCTGCGCGAAGCCTTGAAGGATCCCGCCGTGAGCCGCTCGGCCGACGGGCTCGTAGGTGACGCGCAGATCTCTGAGGCGGCGGGCGACGTGCTCGGGGCCCTGATCGAAGGGAAGGGGGAGGTCGTGCCGACCGGGGAGACCGAGATGGCCGGGAAGGCTGTAAAGGCCGGAAAGGCCGGACGCAAGGGGAAGGGTTCCAAGGTGGTGCTCCGCATCGCGCCGGGAGTGGAGCTCCGCCTCACCGAGCCGATGGCGATCGAGCGCGCCGAGGAGGCGGTGGCCGGCGGCAAGGGGAGGAAGGACTGAACTGCAGGGAGGGGCGGGGCGCCGGGAGGCGATGCCGCTTTCTCCGGCTGCCTCGCGAAGGTCCTGCCGCTTCTCAATGAGCGCGGGGTGTAAGCTGAGCGGAGACAAGGAAAACTTGAATTCTAAGGTTATGGAGGGGGGTTCTATGGTTCTGGCTGAAATTTCCGAGAACGGTCGGATCACTGTGCCGCTCGAAATCAGGCGGCAGCTGGGTCTGAAACCCGGCGACAGCATCCTGTTCCTCCGCAGGCAGAATGGAGAGATCGTCGTCAGAAAGTCCTCCGCCGCGGCCATCCGCAAGGCACAGGCCGCTTTTGCCGGGGCTGCCGAGGCTCTCGGCGTATCGAGCGAGGATGATGTCCAGGCGCTCGTGGACGAAGTGCGTCATGGCCGGGCACGGTAAAAGTCTTCGCGCAAGGCCGGGAGACTGCAAGAAGAACCTCTGACGCAGAGGGGCGGCGGGAAGCCGCCCCGTCGTTTCAGGGACGGTCGGGCGTCTCATGAGGAGCAGTCCGCTCTGCTCCGGCGCTTTATGCAATGAAACTGATCAGCAAAATGATCAGCAGTATTGCGATTGCACACGCAAAGCCTGAAAAGAGTTCCGAGAAAAAAGTCTTTGTTGCAGTCGTGGAAATGCCGACCAGATCATCCAGGGACTGTTTCGCCAGGTCTCTTGCCTTTGTCCTTGCCTGACGGATCCATTCCTCAAGGATCTTGTCATCGAAGACATAGTCCTCGCCAGAGGCAGTCCCATGGGCATTCCGGTCAGTCCGGTCCGCTGACGTCTGATCCCGGGAAGCCTGAGCGCTCCGGGAACCGAACAGGCTTTGATACCTCTGCAGCTCCGCATCGTATTTCCTGCGCGCCTCGGGGTCTCTCAGAATGCAGTAGGCCTCGTTGACCGAGGCCATGCGCTCATTGGCGTCCGCCCCCTTGTACCGGTCCGGATGCCATTTCATCGCGGCCCGGCGATAGGCCTTCTGAATCTCGGCCTGCGAGGCCGTCGCCGGGATTTCGAGAACCTTGTAGTAATCAACAAACCTGACTTTGGGAAACTTGGACTAGAAAAAAAGGCACCATCCCGCGTCAGTGT
>NZ_JAUNSF010000193.1 GCF_030539355.1 Sutterella sp. | reverse complement strand
CCGCCGCCTCCGCCACGGAGACGCTCACGCTGCAGTTCCTGCCCGAGGAGAGCTATTTCAAGTCCGGCACGGTGCTCTCCGCGGTGGATGCGAGCGGACTCGTGGTCTCGGACAGCGACACCGGCATCTCGACCGACGTCTTCACGTCGCAGTCGTTCATCACGGACACGGAGCTCCTCGACGCGATCTCGGTGACGCTCGACTTCGAGGTGTCCTCGGACGGCTCGACCCTCACGGCCGCGCGAGCGGCAGACGCCTACACGAAGGCGCTCGCCGAAGGCAATCCGTCCGCTTCCGGTACGGAACAGTCGCTCGCCGCGATCCTCGACGCGAACGCCGGGGCGGTGACCAGCGCAAACGCGCAGGCCCTCGTCGCCGCGATCGACTTCGCGCCCGACACGGAAACCGTCGCGGGCATGATCGGCGACCTCCGGGGCGACGCGCACCTCTCGGCCGTGCGGGCCCAGTTCGCCGTGGAGCGCCTCGTTGACCGCACGCTTGCGCGCACTCCGGCCGA
Organism: Sutterella sp.; assembly: GCF_030539355.1. Taxonomy (GTDB): domain Bacteria; phylum Pseudomonadota; class Gammaproteobacteria; order Burkholderiales; family Burkholderiaceae_F; genus Sutterella. Next base: position 1,574 of record NZ_JAUNSF010000193.1, on the reverse strand, counting down.
CGCCGCGGTCTCCGGCCGCCACGTCTGGGCGCAGCCCTTCGGCGGCAGGCTCGCGGACAACTTGCGCGGATCGCATTCCAGAACGAAGGCCGCCGGCCTCGCGGGCGGCGTGACCGTCACGGAGCCCGGTCACGAGATCGGCTGGCAGGTGGCGGCCGCGTATTTCTCGGAATCGAACAATCTCCACGCGAAGACCCGCGGGGAGGGGCTCTGGCTCGGCGCCTCGCTGGGACAGGCCTTTGACGGCGGGGAGAAGTGGTGGTTCGACCTCTCGGGCCGCGTCGGTCTCGCCAACGTCGAGACCGAGCGCCTGCAGACCTCGATCGGATCCTCCCAGGAAGCGGAGGGCACTCGTCTTTCGGCCGCGCTTTCCGGGAAGATCGGTCCGAGGCTTGAGCTCGCTGACGTGCTTTTCTTGAGGCCGTCGGTCGGTCTCACGGGCACGGTGCTGAGGACGCCCTCGAAGACCGAGGACAGGATGGGCGGCCTCGATATCGACGACGCCTGGTACCGGTCGCTTCGCGCGCAGGTCGGCGTCTCGGCCGAGACGGCTCCGATCGCCTCCGCAGTCACGGGTTTCTCGTGGAAGTGGACCGCGAACGCCGGGTACGAGCGCGAGCTTCTGCAGGACGCGGGTGAGTTCACGGCCGGCATCGCCGGCATGGCGGGCAACTTCTCGCAGCGCGTGGACTGGAACGACCGCAATCGCTGGCTGATTGGCGGAGGTCTGGAACTCGCCAACGAGAAGGGCTTCACGGCTGCTCTCAGGCTTGAGGGCGAGCTCACCCACGGCGACGGCGCGGCCGTCACGGGCGGGGCGGAACTGCGCTGGCGGTTCTGAGGAGCCCGACCTCTGAGACGGAAAGAGCGCTGACCTCCGGCAGGAAAGGCGGCGCTCTTCTGAACGGCTGCCGGCGATCCCCGTCCGGCGTCCTTGCCGGCACCCGCCTCCGGCTTCGAGGAGGCGGGTCGGGAGACGCGAATGACGAGGCGCCGGACGGAGATCGGGGATGATGGTCAGAGATTCGAGGCGGCGAGCGTGTCGGCGATGCCTTCGAGCCACTGCTGGTGACCCGCGACCATCGGGTTCGGGCGGGTCTTCGCGAGCGTCTTCGCGGGCTCGCCCTTCTGGGACTCCTGGGTGAGCACGCGCACGCGGCCGAGGGGGAGCTCCTCGACGAGCCAGGCGTGGATCACGTCAAGGCGCTCCGCACCTTCGCCCGCCCAGCCGTGCCAGGCGATGCGGCCCGGGACGCCCGGGGCCGGAGGGACGCACTCGGTGACCTCGGCCTTCACGGGGAAGCCGAACGTGTCGAAGTCGAAGCGGTCGCCGGCCCTGAGTTCGGTGCCGTCGAAGACGATGCTGGCGGAGTTGGCGTAGTAGGTCGGCCACACGTGCGGGTTGACGAGAAGCGCCCAGACGTCGGTCGCGGTGAAGCCGCGGAGGATGATTTCGTTCGAGCAGAAATTGTCGGTGAAGCCGGGGAGGTACTCCTCGGGCCAGCGGATCGATTCCATGTTTTTTCCTTCTTCTTGGAGGTGTCCCCGGAGGGCGCCGGTGAAGCGTTCCGGGG
>NZ_JAUNSF010000092.1 GCF_030539355.1 Sutterella sp. | reverse complement strand
AAAAAAACGAAGGGACGCCCTCCTCAATTTCAGAGTGACGTCCCTCTTGTCATGCGTCCCGCATGAAGCGGGTCGATGCGCGCTCAGTTCTTCAGCCGCTCCTGGCGGAAGTCGAGCTCCATGTCGTACCAGACGGCGCCGCCGTGGACGGACTTCGAGACGCCCGTGCTGACGAAGCCGAAGGTCGAGTAGAACGGAATCAGGTGCTCCTTGCAGGTGAGGATCACGCCGTCGCGGCCTTCCTGACGGGCCTTCTCGATGAAGGCGCGGATGAGGCTCGAAGCACAGCCCTGATGGCGCTCGGAGGGGAGCACCGCAAGGCCGAAGATCGACTGCCAGTGACCGTCGGGGTTGTGCAGCGTCGCGTCCTCGAACATGTCGTCGGTGATCGTGCGGCTGTTCGTGATCATGCCGTCGATGAGGCCGATCGGACGGTCGTCCTTCATGAGGATGAGGAAGCTGTCGGCGAAGACGGCGAGGCGGGCCTCAAAGCTCTCGCGGGTGGCCTTCTCCGCCTCAGGGAAGCACTGGGCCTCGATGTAGGTAAGAACGTCAACGTCGGCGGGCGTTGCAGCACGAAGAGAGAACATGACTGAAGGTTTTTCCTTGGCGTCCCTGACATGAACGGACGCCTCTGCTACTTGTTGGAGCGCGCATCTTAACGCACCGCGGGACGCCGTGCGCCCCGGAAAAAGGCCGATTTGTATTCAATGCAGTTATCCCCTCCCCGGATACCGCCGACTGACTGTCACCCGGCCGTCACGTCACAAATTCTTCATGGTTCCTATAACGAACCTTCATCGTCCGGAAACGCCTCTGTCACAGGGGAAGCCGAGAATTCGAGCCCGTCGGATGAAGCGAAGCGGAGAAACGCAGATGAAGAGCAACGCCCGCCTCCGGCACAGAACACAAAAAACACTGACCCCCTATTGCTGAAAGGATACGAAACAATGAAACGCCGCCTCTTCCTCCGGACCGCCGCCGGCCTCTTCGCCGCCCCCGCCGCCTTCACCCTTGCCGGCGCCGCCCGTGCCGCGACCCCGACCGAAGCCCAGATCACGCTCCCCGCCGCCGAGAACATTATTTCCAGTTTTGGTTGGATCACCGACATCCACTACTGCACGAGCCCGATCCGCACGATCCCCGCCGAGGACTCGATCCGCGTCTACGCCCATTCGCTCGCCAAGATGCGCCAGGCGATCGAACTCTTCAACACCCGCAAGCTCGACTTCGCGATCGAGCTCGGTGACTTCAAGGACTGCCTCGACAACGGCGACCGTCCCGGCACGATCGCCTTCCTCGAGACCGTGGAGAGCGAGTTCCGCCGCTACAACGGTCCCCGCTACCACGTCTGCGGCAACCATGACTTCGACCTGATCTCGCTCGGCGACTTCATCGACCACACCGAGAACGCGGGTGACGCGAAGGGCAAGACCTACTACTCGTTCGTCAAGGGCGGCGTGAAGTACATCGTCCTCGACGCCTGCTACAACAACATGGAGGGCGAGCACTACAGCCTCGGCAAGCTCTCCTGGAAGATCGCCATGATCCCGACCGTCGAGCTCGAGTGGCTCAAGAAGGAGCTCTCCTCCGGCACCGAGCCCGTCGTCGTCTTCACGCATCAGCTTCTCAACACCTGGGACGAGCAGCCGCAGAACATTCCGAACGACTTCTTCATGAGGAACGCCGCCGACGTCGTGAAGGTCCTCGAGGAAAGCCGCCGCGTGCTCGCCGTGATCTCCGGCCACTTCCACAAGGGCGCCTATTCCGAGCGCAACGGCATCCACTACTACGTGGCGCAGGGCATGGTCGAGCGTCCGCTGCCGCACTCGGTCTGCGGCATGGTCCACATCGACCGCAACTACAACCTCTACATCGAGGGCGTCTACAACGAACGCTCCCGTATCTGCAAGAAGGCGTGAGAACTTCCAAAGTTCTCCATGACTTCAGGGCTCTGAAAGCGATCAGGACAATACGCTGATCTTTCAGAACACCCCTGGGAAAGCCCGTGCGAGGCCGCTAAAAGGCCCTTGCGCGGGCTTTCTCTTTTCCGCGTGCGGCCGAGGCGGACAACGAAGGCGTTGCCGAGCAGAGGCCGGCGGCTAGAATTCCGGGAAAGGGCCGCCCGGGACCAGGCGCGGCCCGAAGCAGCCCTCACCGCCCGAATTTCCCGCCCGACCATGAAAGTCCTGCGCATTCTCATCGTCCTTGTCGTCATCGCCGCGCTCGGCGCCCTCGCCTGGCACCTGCGCACCGAGGAGAACGCCCCGCCGCCCGCGCGCGCCTGGGGCAACGTCGACACGCGGCAGATCTCCCTCGCCTTCGAGGCGTCGGGCCGCATCCTGGAAATGAACTTCGAGGAGGGCGAGCGCGTCAAAAAGGGCGACGTGCTCGGGCGCCTCGACACGCGGGCGCTTGAGATCGAGCGCCGGCAGCTCGCCGCGGAGCTTGACCGCGCCCGCGAGCAGGCGTCGCTCTCGCGCGAGGGCTACCGCAGCGAGGACATCGAGGCCGCGCGCGCCTCGGCCCGGGCGCTTGAGAGCCGCCACGAGCTCGCACGCCGCACCTGGGTGCGCCAGAAGGAACTCGTCGCCCGCAATGTCTCGAGCCAGCAGAACCTCGACGACGCCCGCTTCTCGATGGAGGCCGCCGAGCGCGAGCTCGCCGCCTCCCGCGCGCAGCTCGCCGCCTACGAGGCGGGCCTGAGACCGCAGGAGGTCGCCTCGGCCGAGGCTGCGGTGCGCTCGGCGGAAGCCGCCGTCGCCGCCGCCGACTATCAGATCGGCACCGCCTCGGTGCTCGTCGCCCCCGCGGACGGCATCATCCGCACACGCACGGCCGAGCCCGGCGACATGGGCGGCCCCTCGCGCACCGTCTACCAGCTCTCGATCGTGAGCCCGAAGTGGATCCGCTGCTGGATCACGGAGCGGCAGCTCGCGCTCGTGAAGGAAGGCTCCCGCGCCCGCGTCACTACGGACACCGCGGGGACGGTGGAGGCCCGGGTCTCCTGGATCTCGTCCACGGCCGAGTTCACGCCGAAGACCGTCCAGACCGAGGACCTGCGCACGGCGCTCGTCTACGAGGTGAGGCTTGAGACAGCGGACGCGGAGAACCGCCTGCGCCTCGGGCAGCCCGTGACGGTGGACTTCATCGAATGACAGCGGCCCCTCCGATTTCCGTGAAGGGTCTCGTGCGGCGCTTCCGCGGCCCCGACGGGAAGCCCTTCGAGGCCGTCGCCGGCACGGACATCGTCGTCGACACCCCCGGCGCGGTCGTGAGCCTCATCGGACCCGACGGCGCGGGAAAGACGACGCTGCTGAGACTTCTCGCTGGGATACTCACGCCTGACGAGGGCTCGGTCGAGCTCTTCGGCCTCACACCCGACACCGGCGACCCCGCGTTCGTCGAGATGCTCGGCTTCATGCCGCAGCGCTTCGGACTCTACGAGGAGCTCTCCGTCTGGGAGAATTTCCGCATCTTCGGCGCTCTGCGGGGCGTGAAGGGCGCGGAGCTTGAGCGCCGGTTCGAAGCGCTGATGACGCTCTCCGGGCTCAAAGGATTCGAAGAGCGCGAGGCCGGCAAGCTCTCGGGCGGCATGAAGCAGAAGCTCGGCCTCTCCTGCTCGCTTCTCTCGGAGCCGAGGCTGCTCCTTCTCGACGAACCCACGGTGGGCGTCGACCCGCTCTCGCGCCGCGAGCTCTGGCGCATCCTCGACGAAATGCGCCGCCGCACCGGCATGACGGTGCTCGTCTCCACGGCCTACCTTGACGAGGCCGCCCGGTGCGATCTCACCCTCGTCATGGCCCACGGAAAACTCATTGCCTCCGGCACCCCGGCCGAACTCACCCAAGCCGCCGTGAAGGCCGGCTTCCGGCCGGGCCGCGCCGTCGCGCAGGATTCCGCGGGCGGCCCGATGCTCGCACGGGCGCTGATGAGGAGCGTCCGCGCAGCTTCTCCCCATTCAATCTGGATCGACGCCGTGCCGCACGGCGACCGCGTCGAGCTCCTCGCCGCCGCCGGTGCGGACACGCTCCCGGAGATCCCGGGCGCCGACATCTCCTCCAGAACAGCAACGCTCGAGGACGCCTACTGCGCCCTCACCTTCCCCGGCGCATCCGGAACCCCTCTCAAGTCTTCCGAAGAGGACGCCGACCGGCTCGGGCCCGCCTTCGTGATTCCAGAGGGCGACGCCGTTGTCGCCGAGCGGATCTCAAGGAAGTTCGGCGACTTCGTCGCGGTGGCCGACACCTCTTTCCGTGTGAAAAAAGGCGAGATCTTCGGTCTGCTCGGCCCCAACGGCGCGGGGAAGACCACGACTTTCCGCATGCTCTGCGGGCTGCTCCCCGCCACGTCGGGCCGCATCTCGGTCGCGGGGTCTGACCTTTCTCTGGCGAGAAGCGAGGCGCGCGCCAAGGTGGGCTACGTCGCGCAGAAGTTCTCGCTCTACGGTCAGCTCACCGCGCGGCAGAACCTCGAGTACTTCGGCGAGTGCTTCGGCGTGACCGGCCGGACCTTGAGGCGCCGCATCGCCGAGCTCACCGATTCCACCGACCTCGCGGGGCGCCTCGCCGCGCTCACGGAGGCGCTCCCCTTGGGCGCCAAGCGCGAGCTCGCGCTCGCCTGCGCGCTCATCCACCGGCCGGCGATCCTCTTCCTCGACGAGGCCACCTCGGGCGCCGACGTCGCCGCCCGCCGCGCCTTCTGGCGCCGCATCGTCACGCTCTCCGAGGCCGGCACCACCGTCATCGTCACGACGCACTTCATGGAGGAGGCCGAGTACTGCGACCGCTTCCTCATCCAGGACGCCGGCCGCGTGCTCGCGCTGGGCACCCCGTCCGAGGTGCGCCAAATGGCCAATGCTGACAGCATTGAGGACGCCTTCGCGAAGATCGTGCTCGAGGACCGCGCCAGGCGCGCCTCCTCGGAAGGAGGGGCCTCATGACCGCACGCCGCCCCGGGCCGCTCCTCCCTGTCTTCTCGCTCGGACGCTTCCTTGCGCTCCTCGGCAAGGAATACGCGCAGATGCGCCGCGACCCGGCGAGCATCTTCGTGGGCACGCTCCTTCCCGTGATCCTCATCCTCCTCTTCGGCTGGGGACTCTCGATGGACTTGACGCGCGTCCCCGTCGCGCTCATCACAGCCGAGGAGTCGCCGCTCGTCACGGCCGCGGCCGCCGAGTTCGAGGGGAGCCGCTACTTCGCGGTCTCGCGCGTCAACTCCCGCGCCGAGGCCGAGCATCTGCTCGCCTCGCGCCGGGTGGACGCGATCGTGGACTTCCCCGCGGGATTCAGCCGCGACGCGGCGGCGGGAAACGCCGTGCTCGGTCTCACAATCCACGGCGTCGACGCGAGCGCGGCCTCCATCATCCGCACCTATATCAAGGCGACCGTCGGCCTCATGCAGGAGAAGGTGACGCTGAGGGAAGAGAGCACCCAGGTCGTGGGCGTCAACGCCTCCGCGGCCTCGACGGCTTCCGTCGGCGCGGTGTCCCTCGTCTCCCGCTCCTGGTTCAACGAGGCGAACACCTCGGCCTGGTATCTCGTGCCGGGCCTCACCGTCGTCGTGCTCACCCTGTCCGCAAGTTTCCTCGGGAGCGTCGTCATCGCCCGCGAGTGGGAGCGCGGCACGATGGAGACGCTCTGCATCACGCCGGCCGCCCCGGCGGAGATCCTGCTCTCGAAGTTCCTCTCGATCCTCTCGGTCGCGGCCGTGGGCGCGGTGCTCTCCTGGCTCACCGCGGTGGCGGTCTTCGGCACGCCCGTGCGCGGGAACCTGGGGCTGCTCGCCGCGACGATCCTTGTCTACGCCGCCTGGGCGATCGCCTTCGGGCTCTTCCTCTCGGCGCACTTCCGCATCCAGTTCCTCGCGATCCAGCTCGCGGTGATCGGCAGTTACCTCCCCTCGCTCATTCTCTCCGGGTACCTCTTCGACCTCAGGAGCGTCCCGGACTTCATCGCCGTCACGGGCAGGCTCCTGCCCGCCACCTACGCGATCGAGTCCGTGAAGATCCTCTACCTCTCCGGAGGTCCCGAGCGGCTCGTGCTCTCGAACCTCGCGATCCTCGGCGCCTGGTGCGTCGGCTTCCTCGCGCTCGCCCTCATGGCGACGAAGAAGCGCCTTGACTGACGGGAGGGACGGGAAATGTTTGCCAAAATCGCCGCCCTACTCCACGCGCTCCGTCTCTCGCTCGTGCGGCTGCGCGCGCTCGCCCGCAAGGAGCTCGTGACACTGCTCCGCGACCCCGCGATGCGCCGCATCCTCGTCGTGCCCATCATCGCGCAGTCGGTGCTCTTCGGCTACGGCGCCACCTTCAACCTTGAGGAAGCGCCCTACGTGATCCTCGACGCCTCAAGGAGCCCGGCGAGCGAGGCGGTCATCCGGCGCATGGAATCGAACCGCATCTTCCGGCGCGCCGCGGACCCGCGGTCCCACACCGACTTCATCGCCGCCCTCTCTGACGGCCGGGCGCTCATCGGCCTCTGGTTCCCCGAGGACTTCGCCGACCGCATGGCGAGGGGCGAGACCGCGGAGATCTTCGTCGCGACCGATGCCAGGAACACCACCACGGCGAACGTCGCCACGGGCTACGTCTCGCAGATCATCGAGGACGTCAACCGCGGGAACGGCACCGCCGGCGTGATCGAGATCCGCGAGCGCTACCGCTTCAACGAGAACGGCATCACCCGCTACAACATCATGACGGGCCTGATCCTCGGTCTCGCGATGATCCAGGTGATGCTCCTCGCGGGCCTCGCCGTCTCGCGCGAGCGCGAGGAGGGGTCCTTCGACATGATGCTGATGACCCCGCTCTCGCCCGTGGAGATATTCATCGGCAAGGCGGTCGCCCCGATCGTGATCGGTATCGCGCAGAGCCTGATGATCTTCTCGGTCTGCCGCTGGTGGTTCGAGATCCCCTTCGCGGGCTCGATCTGGCTCCTCATCTTCGTGGTGACCCTCTTCTCGACCTCGATCGTGGGGCTCGCGCTCGCGATCTCCGCCTGGGCGAGGACGCTGCTCGAGTCCGTCGTGATCTCGTTCGTGCTGCTGCTCCCCTCCTTCGTGCTCTCGGGCCTCATGACCCCGGCTGCGGCGATGCCCGAGTGGATGCAGACCGTGACGATCATGAACCCCGTGCGCTACGGCATCCTCACGATCCGCATGATCTACTTCGAGAACGCAGGGCTCGCGGACATTCTCCCGTACCTGTGGCCGCTCGCCGTGATCGCGCTCGTGACGATCCCCGGCGCCGCCTGGCTCTTCCGGCACAAGGTCACCTGAGCCGTCAACGGAAATGGACGGGGCCCTCCCCGTCGCCGGAGAGAGCCCCGTCCCTGGCACTCAGGGGAACCCGGCCCGGGTTCCCCTTCTGAGAACCGTCTTACCCGAAGAGGATCTGGTTGACGACCAGCGTCGTCACGAGACCGAGGATCATCGGGATCCAGGTGCGGCGCACGATCGCCATCGGGGTGACGCCCGCGGCGCCAGCGACGGCGATGATGACGCCGGCGACCGGGGACATGGCGCGCAGCATGCCGGAGGCGAACTGCATCGGGGTGACGAGCGCCTCGACCGAGCCGCCGAGACCCGCGGCGAAGGACGAGTAGGCGCCGACGCCCGAGCCCGTGAGGAACGTGACCGCCGAGACGATGCCCGTGAGGACGACCGTCATGAAGCCCATGCCGGCGCCGATGCCCTGGGCGGACTTGATGAGGAGGTCAATGAGACCCGAGGCCTGCAGGCCCGTCGCGAAGAGTTCGGCGCAGATGATCAGCGCCACGATGCCCGCGAACATCTTGCCCATCGACTGCCACATGGCCTGGGCGTCCTTGAAGATCTTCTTCACGTCACGCAGGCGGATGATCTCGATGATGACAACGAGCACCCACACCATAAAGAGCGCGCCGATCGTGTCGAGCTTGATCGAACTGACAACCAGTTTCGAGAAGATGATGAGGAGCGCGATCGGGAGCACGGGGAAGAGCGCGTACCACTTCGGCACTTCCGGCGTCTCGGCCGCCTTCACGGCCGCGGCCTCGGCGTAGGTGTCGTCGTTCTTCCTGTCGTAGTAGCGCTGCACGAAGTAGTGCGCGACGCAGCAGACGACGAGGGTCGGGATGGCGAGCGGCAGCTGATACTGCACAAGATAGATGATCGGGTCGAGACCGGCCACCTTCGCGGCGAGGTTCGCCGTGCCCGCCGTCGGCGTGAAGGTCATGCCGGCCGAGGTGCCGATGACGGCCGCGGCTGCCGCGGGCGAGGTGCCCACCGCCTTGAGGATCGGGAAGAGAGCCACGAGAAGCAGCATCGCGAGGCCCGCCGCGGACGGAATCACCATCACGAGCACCTGGCCCACGATGTAGCCGGCGGCGAGGACGAGGTACGGGGCGCGCAGCTTCGCCAGGGGCTTCACGGCGATGTCCACGAGTGCGCGGGCCGCGCCGATGCGGTCCATGTAGGCCGCGAAGCCGCCCGCGGTCATGATGAGAAAGCCGATGCCGGAGCTCTGCTTCGTGGCGATGGTCTTCAAGGTCACGAAGATGTCAAAGAGCCAGAAGCCCGAGGTCTTGGCGCCCTTGGGGAGGAAGTTCGCGTCGCCGAGAAGCGCGACGCAGACGAGGATGACGAGACCCGCGAAGAGCAGCGTCATGTGCGTCTGGTAGCGCTTCAGGAGCGCCCAGCCCGCGATGACCGTCACGATGACGGCGATGATCGGAAGAATGCCGGACATTTAATAGTCTCCAATGATCTCTGGAAAAAAATTGCGGGCCGGGGGTCAGAGCCAGCGGGCGAAGTCGGCCTCGAGCTTCTCCGCGGCGGCGTTGATCGCGGCGCGGCGGCGGTCGGCGGCGGCGGTGAGCCTGCTGAGCGCCTCACGGTCCTCGTCGATCATCGCGGCCACCTCGGACGGACGGGCGCTGCCCGAGGTCGCGCGGGCCTCGACGATCTTGGCGGGATCGAGGGCCTCGTGGAACTCGGCCTCGCTCATCGGGAGCTCCGTCGAGGCGCCGGGGAACTCCTGCTCGATCTCCTCGCGGTAGATGCGCTGCATCTCGGCGTAGGGGAAGTCGAGCGGCAGCACGCCGTTCGCACGGGCGTAGGACACCATGCGGCTCGCCATGTGGTGGCCGATGCGGAAGGGGAGGCCGTGCACGCGCATCAGGCGGTCGGCGATCTCCTGCGAGGCGGTCCAGTCGCTGTTGAGCTCCTCGAGCGCGCGGGCCGGGTTGATGCGGAGGGCATTGAGGACCTTGAGCATGCGCTCGCACATCGTGAGCGCGGTCGCGGTGAGGCGCCCGTTCTTCGCGATGTTCTTGCCGTCCACCATGCCGGGGACGAGGTTGTGGACGCGCATGAAGACGGCCTGCATCTCGGAAACGACCTCGGAGCAGTCGCCGCGCAGGTTGTTCATCAGGCCCGGGTTGCGCTTCTGCGGCATCGCCGAGGAGACGTACGTGTTGTCGCCGCCCTCCTGAAGCAGGATCCAGGGACGGGGCTGCGCGTACTGCACCATGATGTCGTTCACAAGCGACCCGAAGTGAATGGCGACGGCGCCCGTGATCGAGGCGTACTCGAGCATCGTGTCGACCGGGGCCTCGCAGGTGGCGTCAAAGGCGTTGCGCACGGGGCGCTCGAAGCCGAGCGCCGCGGCCATGCCGTCGCGGTTCAAGGGCCACCCGGTGCCGTTGAGCACCGTCGCGCCCATCGAGCAGATGTCATAGCGCGCGAGGTACTCCTCGAGCCGTTCGCGGTCGCGCAGGAGCGGCGCGATGAAGCCGAGGAGATAGTGCGCGTAGCTCGTCGGCTGGGCAGCCACGCCGTTTGTGTAGTTGGGGACGATCGTGCCGCGGTGCGTGTCGGCGAGTTCAATGAGCTTCGCGATCACGGCGTCAAAGGCCGCGGCGAACTCGAGCGCGCGCTCGCGCTGGATGCCGATGCGGGCCGTCGAAAGAATGTCCTGGCTCGAGCGGCCGGCGTGGATCGCGCTCACCTCGGGGCCGGTCGCGGCGATGAGCAGCGGCTCCCAGGCGATGTAGCTCGCCGGGCGCTTCGCCGGGTCCGATCCGCCCTCCTCCACGGCGCGGATGCCGCGGGCGGCGAGGCGCGCGGTCTTCTCGTCGATCAGGCCGCTCGCGCCCTCGACCACCACGGTCGCCTTGTTGATCTGCGTGATCCAGTGGAACATGTCGTGCTGCATAAAGTGCTTTTCCTCTTTTCTCGGGCCCGGGCGGTCACCCCCGGAACCCTGATTCATCATCGATGGATGGGATTCTTGCGCCGCGGCACACACGGGACAACGGCCTCTGACGCAAAGTAATTTTGCGCACGACGCAAAATGAACCCCGCCCGCAGGCTCCTCCGGGATGCGACAATTGCCTGCAACGGGAAGCGTTCTCCCCGCTTTTCGCACTAAACAGATCTCTTCATCAGGATGGAGTCCCCTCATGTCCCGCACGGATGACCTCTCGGCCTGGCGTCACTTTCTCGCCTTCACGAAGTCGGGCACCCTCACCGCCGCCGCGAGGGTGCTCGACACGGAGCCCTCGAGCATCTCGCGCTCGATCACGTCGATCGAAAAGGCGCTCGGGTGCGCGCTCATCGTGCACGGCGCGCGGCCGCTCAAGCTCACGCCGCAGGGCAGGAACGCCGCGAAACGCATGGAGACGATCCTGCGCGCGCACGACTCCTTGATGGAGTCCCTGATGGAGGACTCGATGACGCTCGAAGGGACGATCCGCCTCTCCTCGGCCCCGGGCTTCGCCTCGAGGCAGTTGACGCCCCTTCTCTCCGAATTCGGCGCCGAGCATCCCGAGATCCGCATCGAGATCCTCTCGGGTCTCAAGGAGGCGGACGTGAAGAAGGGTCTCTGCGACGTCGCCACCCTCACGGGCGAGCCGACGCTGCCCGGTCTCGTCTGGATGAGCCGCGGCCGCAACGTGTACCTCCCCGTGGCCTCGCCCGGCTACATCCGCACTCACGGCATGCCGGTGGACCCCGCGCAGCTGCGCACCCACACAGGCTACGTCTACTGCGGTCCCGTCCGCCCCGAGACGAAGGAGCTCTCCCGCGGCGGGCGCACCGAGCCCCTCCACTTCGGACAGACGATCCGCTCGACCGACATCCTCGCCATCCGCAACGCACTTTTGTCCGACATGGGCATCGCGGTCGACATGCCCTTGGTCCAGACCTGGGAGGACCTGGTCGAGGGACGTCTTGTTCCCGTGCTCCCGGGCTGGAGCAGGCCGCCCGTGGAGTGCTTCATCGTCACCTCGCGCGCGGCCTGGCACAGGAAGCGCGTGCGCGTCTTCGTCGACTGGTACGCCCGGGCGATGCAGCGCCTCTTCCGCGGCTTCGAGGAGAAGATCTCGCCCATCATCGGTCTGCCGCTTGACAACGACCACCCCGACCGCGACAGGATCTTCCGCTCCTGACGCCCCGGAAAATCATTCAGGAGAGCCTGATTTCATGGGAAAATTGCCTGACGTTACGTATTTATGCGTACTCTTGCAACTTGCAACCGATTCGGTATAACTCCGGGTCATGTGAAAGGGGCTGCGATCGGTCAGACTGAGCGCTGCCCAATAGAATTTCTCCCGCTGATCTGTTTCTGAGGCCCGCTACCCATGAAAACGCTTCACACCGCCGCCGCGCTCATCGCGCTCTCCGTTTCCTTCTCCGCCGCCGCCGCTCCCGAGCCCACGCCCGAGTCATGCGGCGTCGGCTACATCGCCGGCGTCGCCGAGAACGAGGGGCTCGCCAAGGCCCGCGCCATCTCGGCCGCCTGCGTGAAGAAGGGCTACCTCTCCGCCAAGGAAGCCGCCGCGCGCGGCTGGGACGCCACGAAGGAAGGCACGGGCGAGGGCTACGAAGCGTCGAAGGACTTCGCCGCCCGAGGCTGGGACAAGACCAAGGAAGGTGCCGCGAAGGGGTGGGAAGCCACCAAGGAAGGCGCCGGCAAGGGG
>NZ_JAUNSF010000091.1 GCF_030539355.1 Sutterella sp. | reverse complement strand
GCGCTTCTCTGCGTCACTCCCCTCCTGTTGCGTCAATCTACTGCGCGCTCAAAACAAGACCGCGGCAGCCCCGCCTCATGTCTGAAGGGGCTTGCCGCGGTCTCCCGTGGATCAGGCTGTGAAGAGCGGGCCGGTTACGGCTTCACCACGACTTCCTCGGCGGTGGGGACGCTCTTCAGCATGTCCTTGCCGACCATCCAGTTGCCGACGCGGGCGATGTCGGCCTCGGTGGGCAGCGGCAGCAGCGCGTCCTTCGAGAAGATCGTGTAGCGCGGCATCGGATAGCGCGGCGCGGCGGGCGGCGGCAGCAGGCGCTTCTCGACCATGAGCTTGCGGAACTTCTCGGGATCGGCCTCGATCGAGCGGGCGGCGTCGGAGAGCGCGGCGCGGAAAGCCTTCACGGTCTCGGGCGTGATCGCGTCACGGCGAAGCGCCACGACGGCTAGGGGCTCGGCGAGCGAGCGGTCGTCCCAGATCGCGCGGCCGCCCTTCGACTCCACGACGGTGGCGAGCGGCTCGGGCAGAAGCGCCGTGTCCATCTTGCTCGCGAGAAGCAGCTGCAGACGGATCGGGATCTGCTTGATCTCGGTCTTCTTGAAGACGTCGGCGGAAAGCTTCTCCGTCTCCTCGACGCGCGTGAGGAGGTAGTCGATGATCGTCGCCGAGCTCATCGCGGTCTCGGTGCCGCCGGCCTTCTTCAGATCCTCGATCGACTTGATGCGCTCGCTCGCCTTCGGGGACGTGAGGAGCGCGAAGTTCCTCTGCTCGTTACCGGCCATCGTCGTCGTGGCGACGATCTGCTGCGGCACGCCCGTGGCATTCTGCGAGAGCACGTTCATGATGTCGGCGTAGTGGCCCTGGAGCTCGCCCGCGCGCATGGCGGCGCCGATCTCAATGGCGCTCTTGAAGGGAATGAGTTCGATCTCGAGACCCTGCTTCTTGAAGTGCCCCTCGCTCTCGGCGGCGAAGAGAAGAATGGAGTCGGACGCGGGAAGCGTCGCGATGCGCAGCGCGGCGGCCTCGGCGCCCATGGAGACGAGGGCGGCGGCGCAGACCGCGGCGGGGAGGAGCTTTCTCGAGAGGAAACGGGAGAACGTGGTCATTGACTACTCGGACGAAAAAATGTTGGCTTGATCTGTGTGCTCTGTCCGCCTCCGGGGGGAAAGGACTTCTCAGGGCAACGTCGGCTGATTCTAGCCAAATAAGAAGCGGCCGCCCTTCCGTCCGGAAACAACCCGCGGGGCGACTTCCCGCTCCCGGCGCGGGTTCGCGGCATTCACCCGGCTTGAGGTATTGCCTTGTGACGCACGTGGGAGACGGCCGCCCGGCGGCTAATATTGGACGCAGACCTTTCCTATTCCAAAACTCAAGGCAACTTTTCCTTTAGAGGCTCACCCGATGTCACATGAAGCAGTCAGGGACTGGCTCACGGCGCGCGGTTTCGGCGACCGCGTCCATCGCTTTGAAAAGCCCTCCTCCACCGTCGAGCTCGCCGCCGAGGCGATCGGCGTCGAACCCGAGCGCATCGCCAAGACGATGGCGATCATCGGCCCCGACGGCCCCGTCCTCGTCGTCGCCGCCGGCGACCGGCGCCTTGACGGAGGCAAGTTCAAGCGCACCTTCCACTTCAAGCCCCACTTCATCGCCCCCGCCGAGGTCGAGGACCTGGTCGGCCACGCCCCGGGCGGCGTCTGCCCCTTCGGCGTGAAGGAAGGCGTCCCGGTGTGGCTCGACGTCTCGCTCAAGGCCTACGAGACCGTCTGGCCCGCCTGCGGCGACGGCACGAGCGGCGCGGAGCTCACGCCCGATGAGATGGAGCGCGCGACTGACTACAAAGGCTGGGTCGATGTGACAAGGCCGCCCGCCGCGCCGGCGGCGACGAATCCCGCCGTAGGGTAAGCTTTAAGGCTCCTGATTCCTTTCTTTCCTGCACAGGAGCCCTTCCATGACAATCCGCGCCCAGGCTGCACAGTACCGCTTGCTTCGCCAGGGCCCGGTCTGGAAGCTGCTCGCCGCGGACACGGCGCCCGAGACCCTCGCGATCCTCGAGGCGCTGCTCTGCGGCGAGGAGCGCGAGGTTCCGGCCTCGGTCTTCCTCGAGCGACTCGTGGCGGCCGAGCAGGAGGTGAACGACCGGCCGATGAGCCGCGAGCAGGCCCGCGTCCTCGCGGGCGACTGGATCCGGGAGGGATACCTCACGCTGCGCCTCGTCGAGGGCAGAAACGAGGAGACCTACGAGCTCACGAGCGCGGGCCAGGAGGCCATCCGCGCGCTCGCGCGTTTCCAGAGCCGCCGCACGGGCCCGTCGGAGAGCCGTCTTGAGCTCGTCACGCATGCCATCGAGCGCCTCGCCGCCGACTCCGACCCGGAGAGCAAGAGCCGCATCGCGCAGCTCGAAGCCGAGAAGGCCCGCATCGACGAGGAAATCAACGACATCCGCGAGGGCCGCAGTCCTTCGATCTCCGAGACGGCGGCGCTTGACCGCGTGATCGACATCCTCGACCTCGTCGGGGAGCTTGAGGCCGATTTCCGGCGCGTCCGCGAGGAGTTCGAGCGCCTCTCGCACGAGTTCCGCGAGCGCATTCTGAGAAGCGCCGCCTCCCGCGGCGTCATTCTCGACAGTTTCTTCGACGGCGTGAACGGCATCTCGGAGAGCGAGGCCGGCCGCGCCTTCGAGGCTTTCTATAGGCTCTTGACCGACAACCGCGAGAGCCAGGAGCTTGAGGCCGCGCTCGAGCGCCTCGCCGGCCGCAGCTTCTACGACGCGCTCGCTCCGTCCGAGCGCGACCGCATCAGCAACCTCCAGCGCAGGCTCCTCGCGCGCGCGAGGAACACGCACACCGTGATGACGTCGCTCGCCAAGGCGCTGCGTGAGTTCGTCAGAACCCGCGCCTATGCCGAGGAGCACCGTCTCGGCGCCCTCATCCAGCAGGCCCGCACGGCCGCCCTCGAAACCCGGAAGCGCGCGGGCATGAAGGAGAGCTTCATCGACTTCACGCTCTCCTCGGCCGAGATCCGATCGATCGACCAGTACGAGCTTGACGACCCCGAGGAGACCTTCATGGAGGACGAGATCGGGCTTGCTCAAGCGAGCGACGTGAACGCCCTCTCGGTCCTCGAGCGCATTCTCGCCGCCGAGATCAACACACCGGCGCTCATGCGCGCGGTCGAGGCCCGCCTCACCGCACCCGGGGCGCCTGAGCGCGTCTCGATCGGCGAGGTCTACTCTTCGCTCGAGATTCAGCAGGGCCTCGGCTCGGTCGTGGGTCTGCTCGCACTCGCCACGAAACACGGCGAGCCGGGCGGCCCGGGCATGCCCTCGGAGCTGCTTCCCGCCGAGCCGCCCCGCGTGACGAGGAAGGGCTCGGACGCGTGGGAGATTCCCGAGCCGCTCCCGGCTGTCGAGGAGACACTCGGCTGGACCGACCGGCTCGGGTCGGAACGCCATGCGAGAATCCCGCTCTACTGGTTCACGATGAAGAGTCTCGAGCGGATGCGCGAGTCGAGCCGCTGGCGCTGAAACCCACAGAATTTCCCCCCGGAGCAACCGAATGTCAGACACCGCCGCCCTGAGGAACGGGCAGATCCCCGCCGAGGATTCCGAGACCCCGGACACCGTGCATGAGCTCTACGCGGGCGACACGGGCACGCTGCCCGCCGCGACACGCCAGGTGCTCGTGCACCTGCTCAAGGGTCCCTACTTCGAGCGCTCCCGCAGCGCGAAGCTCTGGGACGAGCTGAGACGGAGCGAGACGGTGATCCGCTCCCGCCTCTCGGACCTCTACCTTGACCTCTTCATCGACGACGGCCTCGGGATCGCGTTCTGCCGCCGTCCCGACCTCGGCGACCACACAGCGCCGTCGCTCCTCAACACCGTGCGGCTCAGGTTCCTCGACTCCGCGATGCTCCTTGAACTGAGGAGCAAGCTCATGCAGGCGAAGAGCCGCGGCGAGCGCGCCGTCATCACGAAGACCGAATTCCGCGATCTCCTGCGCGTCTACGACACCCGGGCGCAGCAGGACGATCCGCTCCTCGAGCGCCACCTCGCCGGCATCCTCGCGCGCTTCACCGAGCGGAAGTTCCTGCTCACGCTCAAGAGCGAGGACGCGATGGAGGTCTCCCCCGTGCTGCCGCTCCTCTTCCCCGCGGCCGCGCTCGACGAACTGCGCGCGACCTACGTTCGGCGGGTGCTGCGCGAGGCGAGTTCCCCCGAGGAGCACGCGAGGCTCCTTGAGAAGCTCGGCGACGCTGCCGCTGGCGTCGAGGAGACCCCGGAGGCACCTGCGGCCGTCGAGGACTCCGATGACGCCGCCGATGAGGAGGACGCGATGGATGAAACGGCTGCGGATGAAAATGACGGTGAGGCACGATGACAATGGACACGCTGGAGCTTGACCAGTGGCGCATCTCGCGCCTGCAGGTCTTCAACTGGGGCACTTTCTCGAATATCCACGACATTCCCGTCTCCGAGAAGGGCTTCCTCTTCGTGGGCGCCTCGGGGTCGGGCAAGTCGACGCTGCTCGACGCGATGATCACGCTCCTCTTCCCCAACCCCGCCTACAACGCGGCGGCGCGCGAGGGCGAGCAGCGCCGCGGCGACAGGAGCCTCCTCACCTACGTCCGCGGCGCCTGGTCGAACCAGACCGACACGGACGCCACCGGCGTCACCCGCACGAAGGTGCAGTACCTGCGCCCGAAGGCGACCTTCTCGGCCGCCGCGCTCACCCTCGGGAACCTCACCGGCGACGTCGTCACGCTGATGCTCGTCGCGGCAATCAGGAAGAGCTCGAACGAGGAGGCCGCGGTCAACCGGCAGTACTTCATCATCAAGGGCGCGTACAGCTTCAACACCGAGGACTTCTCGGGCTTCAAGAACTCCGGATTCGACTGGCGCTGGCTCAAGGCGCGGCTCCCGGAGCACAGCTTCTTCACGACCTTCAACGCCTACAAGGACGCCTTCTGCGAGCGCTTCGGCATCGAGGACAAGGAGGTGCTCAGGCTTCTCGCCAAGGCGCAGTCAGCGAAGAACCTCGGCGACCTCAACACGTTCCTCAGGAACTTCATGCTCGAGGAGCCGCCGACGATCGACACGTCGGAAAGACTCGTCGTCGAGTTCCAGGCGCTCAAGGACGCGCACGCGGCCGTGAAGACCGCCCGCGAGCAGCGCGACGTGCTCGCCGCCGCCCGCAACCACTGGCACGACTGGAATGCCGGCAGGAATGCGCTCGAGCTCCTTGACGGCGAGCGCATCGCCCTCCCCTGGTGGCGCCGCCGCACCGAACTCGGGCTCGAGGAGAAGGAGCTCCCCGCTCTCACCCGGGCGATCGAGTCTGCGGCCGCGGCCGCCCGCGCCGGCATCGAGCGACGGGACGCCGCAGATGCTCTCGTGCAGAGCCTGCAGCTCCTCAAAAGCGAATCGGGCGGTCTCGCCATCGAGCGGCTCGAGTTCAATCTCAAGCAGCTCAAGGGCGAGCTCGGCACGATCGGTAAGCGCGAGGCGATCGCGCGCAAGGACTGCGCGACGCTCGGGAACGACTTCCCCGCCGGCGCCGACGACTGGAACGCCTTCACGGCCGGCCTCGCGGCGCGCCTGCCCGAGGAGGAGGCCGCGAAGCAGCGCCTCGAGGAGGAACAGATCGAGCTCGGCGGCGCCGTGAAGGAAAAAACCCGGATCTTCCGCGAGACCGTCGAGGAGATCGAGTCGATGCGCGCCCGCCCCTCCAACATTCCCTCGAGGAAACTGAAGCTGCGCGCCGCGCTTGCCCGCGACCTCGGCGTCTCCGAGGAGGAGATTCCGTTCGTGGGCGAATTGATCGAGGTGAAGGCCTCCGAGGCTCCCTGGAAGGGTGCGATCGAGCGCGTGCTCCACGGATTCGCGCTCTCGATTCTCGTCGATGACGCGCTCTACCCGCGCTTCACCGAGCTGCTTGAATCCAGGAACATCGGCGACCGCCTCGTCTATTACCGTGTCCGCGAGCCGCGCCGCGACTTCGACGGCTTCTTCCGTCCGCGCAGCATCCCGACGAAGCTCAGCTTCCTTGAGGGGCGCTGGGAGAAGTGGCTCGCCGCCGACCTTGCCGCGCGCTTCTCCTACCTCTGCGCGGAGAACCTCGATGAATTCCGCCGCGCCGACCAGGCCGTGACCAGAGCCGGCCAGGTGAAGCACTCGGCCGAGCGCCACGAGAAGGACGACCGCACGCGGGTCGACGACCCGATGAACTGGGTCACGGGCTTCTCGAACAAGGAAAAGCTCGCGCTCTTCGAGGAACGCGCCCGCACGCTCGGCGAGGAAATCGCCGGTATGGAGCGCCGTGCCGCGGAGCTGCGCACCGGGATCGAAGCTGCGGTGGAGCGCAGGAACGCCGCGAAGGAACTCATCGGCATCACCTGGGACGAGATCGACACCGAGGGCTGCCGCAGGCGCATCGCCGCCGTCGAGGGCGAGCTTGAGGAAATGCGTCGGAAGAACCTGGAGCTTCAGGAGATAGAGCGAAAGCTTGGCGCCGCCCGGGCAGAGCTCGAGCGCCTGCGCGAGGAGGAGGGGCGCCTGCGCAGCGCCGAGAACGACGCGAGAAATGAATTCAAAAAGGCCGGCGAGCGCATCGACCGCATCCGCTCGCGGCTCGCGGGCATGGAGCGCGACGTGGCCGAAGGGCGCTCGCCCGCGCCCGTCGAGGAGCGCATCACCGCGGCCGGGGACCGCGCCACGGAATCCGGCAGCGTGATCGTCACACTCAGCGCGCTTGACGATCTCGAGCGCGCGGCGCTTGAGGCGATCACCGCGGAGACGCGCAGGAAGAGCCTCGAGACCAATGTCGCGCAGGGCAATGTGACCAAGCAGTTCGCCCTCTACCTCTCCCGCTGGGAGGCCGCGAAGGCCGATCTAGACGACTCGATCGAGAGCGCGCCTGAGTTCTTCGCGATCCTCGACGAGATCATCGCCGACGGGCTCCCGAAGCACGAGGCGAACTTCCGCAGGATCCTCGACGGACAGTCGCTGCAGGGATTCGCCGAGCTCAATGTTGAGCTGCGCACGGCGAAGAAGGACATCCACGAACGCATGCGCGAGGTGAACGCCTCGCTCAGATCCGTCCCCTTCTCGCGGCTCGCCGAGGGCGACACGCACCTCTTCATCAAGGTGGTGCCGACGCAGAACGCCGAGGCGGCGGAGTTCGCCGCCGACCTTGAGCGGCTCCTGCAGGGATCCCTCAACGAGGTCTCCGAGGAGGCAAACGAGGCAAGGTTCAGCCTGATCGCCGGACTCATCGAGAAGCTCCGCCCCGGGAACCCCGAGACGGAGCGCTGGCGCAGGACCGTGCTCGACGTGCGCAACCACGTCTCCTTCACCGCGTATGAATTGAACGACGAAGGGACGCCCATTGAGACCTACGAGTCGGGCTCGGGCAAGTCGGGCGGCCAGCGCCAGAAGCTCACCACGACCTGCCTCGCGGCGGCACTCCGCTACAAGCTCGGCGCCTCCTCAACGGGGCTCCCGGTCTTCGCGCCCGTCATTCTCGACGAGGCCTTCGACAAGGCCGACAGCGACTTCACCGACCTCTCGATGAACATCTTCAACCGGTTCGGCTTCCAGATGATCGTCGCCACGCCCGAGAAGTCCGTCGTGACGCTCGAGCCCTACATCGGCGGCGCCTTCTACGTCGTGATGCGCGACCGCATGTACTCGAGCGGCCTGTGCGTGCGGTACGACGACCGTGCGAGCAAGCTCGACTTCTCCGACCTCTACGTCCCCGAACATGTCGAGAACCCGCCCGAGGAGGAAGCGTCCGCGGCGGAGTTCAAGGCCCGCAGGAAGCCCAGGACGGAAAAGGCACCCGAGGAACCCCGGGAACCCGATCCGGATCTCTTCGGCTGAGGAGTGACGCGCCATGCCGATTCACCATCCCGATCAGATCGACCAGTTCCTTGCGAGAAGCTTCGCCCGCAACGCCGCCGAGTGGGTGCGCGCCGAGGCCCGCACGGCCCTCGGGCTCGCGGCCGACCTGGTCGAGATCCCTCCGAGGCTCACGGGCGGCATCACGAAGGCCGACGGCATTCCCGACATCCCGAAGCTGAGAACCCTGCGCGCCGCCTGGCAGACCGTCGCCGAACGACCGGGCTGGACGGTCGAGTGGGAAACGAAGCGCCTGGTGATCGGCGAAAACACCCTGCCCGTGCGCGTCACTGTCGCCTCCCCGGCCGCGCTCTGCGCCGCCCTCAGGCCCGGCGGCGTGGGGAGAAGCGACTGGCATGGCGCCGTCGGGCGCATCGCCCGGATCGCGCGGCACTTCGCGCTCGAGGCCGGCCCCGGCAAGTCTCAGAGCGACCCCGTTGACGATCTTGTGAGGATCCTCAAAAGTTCAGACTCTCTGTGGCCCAAGGATTTTTCCGCCGAGGAAGAATCCCGTCTCATTGCCCTCACCGACTGGCTCCTCGCGCATCCCGGTTCGGGTCTCTTCGTGCGCGCGATCCCCGTCGAGGGCGTCGACACGAAGTGGCTTGAGCGCCATCTCGCCGTGACGAGCGGGCTCTGGGGGCTCGTCCGCGAAGTGCGCACGGGCCTTCCCGCCCCGGCGAAGAATGACTTCATCCGCGAGGCTGGTCTGCGGTCTCCCTCGGCCTACGTCCACGTCCGCCACGCCGCGGTCTGGACCGGCGACCCCGAGGTCGATGCCAAAGTGCCGCTCGAGCACATCGCCGCGCACGAGCCGGCCGCCGACACCGTGATCATCATCGAGAACGCCCAGACCGGGCTCTCGGTCACGGCACCGGCCGGAATTCCGATCATCCTCGCCATGGGCGGCAGCGTCACCGACCTTCAGGCCGTGCCCTGGCTCACGGGGAAGCGCATCCTCTACTTCGGCGACCTCGACACGCACGGGCTCAACATCCTCGCGCTCTGCCGCCGGACGTTCCCGAGGACGGAGAACCTGCTCATGGACTGCGAAACCTTCCGGCACTGGGAGCACCTCGCCGTCCCGGAGCCGTCGCCCTTCCCCACGGTTCCCGACGGACTCACCGAGTCCGAGCGCGAGCTCTTCAAGGCGCTCTCCGCCTCGGACCACGGGCGCCTCGAGCAGGAGCGCATTCCGCTTGACGCGATCAACGCAGCGATCGAACAGGCGCTCAGGCGCTGAAGTCCTTCCGGGCCGACTCCCGATCCCTCATGTCCCCGGGGCATGAGGGATGGTTCGTGAGGCGCCGGGCAGGCTGCCCGATCCTGCCGGACCGGTCCGGGGCCTGAGAATTTGTGTTTATTGGACAACCACGTTGTTCATCCTCATCCGCCGCCACCGGGTAATACCTCAACGGACTGCACAATTCTCCGATGGATGTACCCTCAGGCGAACAGATCCAACAATCCTGCTCTAGGTGGAACATCCGTAATATTTTGTTATTTATCAATGCACTGACTGATGTATTACCCAGTGGCAGCGGAGGCGGTCGTGTGATGAAGGACCCTCCTCCGTGATATTCCTGAAATCAGCGCCCGCGGAGTCCCGGAAATTTGCTTTTTATCGCACTCTTCTGAAGAATGTCCCTCAGGTTCAACGGAGAACCTGCCCTCAACTCTCTAGGAGACATTGATCATGAAGAAAACGCTCGCTGCTCTCGCCGTTCTCACCGCCTTTGCCGGCACCGCTGCCGCCGCCGAGGTCACGCTCTACGGCAAGGTCGATCTCGGCCTCAACTATCAGAACACGGATGTCAACGGCACCGACACAAGCACCTTCCAGCAGAAGAGCGGCCAGTTCGCCGGCTCCCGCTTCGGCCTCAAGGGCACCGAGGACCTCGGCAACGGCCTCAAGGTCGGCTTCGTTCTCGAGAACGGCTTCACCCCCGACGACGGCAATCTCGCTCAGGGCGGCCGCCTCTTCGGCCGCCAGGCCACCGTCTACGTGAACGGCGGCTTCGGCGAGATCGCGTTCGGCCGCGTCGGCTCCCTCACCTCGGGCCTCGGCTCCTACTCGTTCATCTACAACTACGCCCCGTTCTCCACTGGCTGGGGCGACACGGCCGGCGCACAGACGCTCTTCGACCTCTCGGACCGTGACCGCTTCGACAACACCGTCACCTACGTGACGCCTTCCTTCGCCGGCCTCAAGGTCTACGCGCAGTACTCGTTCTCGACCTCCGGTCAGGAGGCCGCGGGCAACGAACGCAACAACAAGCGCTACGCCGGCATCGGCGCCAACTATGAGGCGGGCGCCTTCAGCGCCGGCATCGTCGTCGACACGATCCTCAACAACCACCTCGCCACCAACACCACGAACCAGGAGGACAGCCTCGGCATCTCCGTGGGCGCCGCCTATGACTTCGGCGTGCTCAAGCTCCACGGCTTCGCCCAGTACGGCGCGAGCGAGAACAAGTTCGGTGACTTCACGACCTCGGTCGGCACCGAGGGCGTCGACGGCTACACCCTCACCCTCGGCGTCATCGCGCCGGTCGCGGGCGGCACGCTCTATGCGCAGGCCTCCTACGCCGACGCCGAGAACGCCCAGTCGGTCGCCGGCACGGCGGATCAGGAGTTCGACCGCGTGGGCGGCGCCATCGGCTACTCGTACAACCTCAGCAAGCGCACGACCGTCTACGGCTTCGGTGCCTACAGCGAGGGCACGGTCGAGCAGACGGGCGCTGCGGACACCAAGACCAAGAACACCGAGGTCGGCTTCGGCATCCTGCACAACTTCTAAAAAGACGCGGACGTCCCGAACCCGGAGTCCTGAGTCTTCCTTCGGGTTCGGATCTGCATCTGCCTGAAGAATGCGATTACCTCCGTTCGGTCACGGCCGGGCGGAGGTTTTCAGTTTTCAGCCCTTCTTCTTTTTCGCGGACTTGGCGGGCTTCGCGGACTTCGTGATGCCAAGCGTCTCGCGGTCCTCGTCGGAGAGCTCGACGCCGGCCGCCTCGTACTCGGCGAGCATTTCGTCAAGACTCCTGTGCTGCTGATCCTCCGCCTTCCTGAGGACGATGCGGTCGCCCTCTACCGTGATGGATACCGTGTCGCCGGTGCGCAGCCCGATTTTCTCAAGCACCTCGGGCGGAAGCGGCAGCAGGGCCGAGCCGTCGGCCTCGGCAATAACGCTCTGAGTCATGGGATCACTCTCATTGAAAGTAAAGTCCGGGGGCGGAAAGAAGTTCTCCGCCCCCCGCAACTTTACTCACTCGGACGACTTTTTGCGAGCCTCGAGAATCTCCTTTACCTTACAGGCCACCGCCGCACCGAGCTCGGCATGCTGCGCCTCGGTGAGATGGACCTTGTCGGCCGCACCGGCATAGGGAACCGTGTCGGCGGCGTCCATGAACCAAGCGCCGACGGCGGTGACGACCGGCTCGGCATACTTCGCGAGCTCGGCGGACTTCTCCTTCGCCCCCTTGAAGACCGCCTCGCGCGGGCCGCCGTCCGTGTCCATCTTCGGCGGCGTCACGATGAGCACGTCCGGCGCGCGGAAGTCCGTGATCGACTGCCACTGCGCCTCCCTCGTCACCGCGGCGAGACGTCCGAGCGACACCGCGATCTCGGGCGCCGTGCGGTGGAGCCGCGCCTGAAAGTCGTTCGTTCCAAGCATGATGATGACGAGGTCAAGCGGCATGTGGCTCGAGAGCGCCGCGGGCAGGTACGAGAGCCCGTTCATGCCGGCGCCGTCGATGATGCCGCTGCCCGCGTCGATCGCGTCGTCCACGTCCGTCGTGCGGCCGCCGAGTCCCTCGGTGATGACGCGCACGTCAAGGCCGGAGTCCTTCAGCGCCCGCTCCATCACCTCGGGCCAGGTGCGCGCGGGATCAAGGCGGGTCGCCTTCATCTCGGGCGTCCACTGCCAGCCGAATGTGTTGGAGTCGCCGAACACCATGATGCGGTCGGCGGCCTGGGCGAGACCGGCCGCAGAGAGCATGACGGAGAGAAGAAGCAGCTTTTTCATGAGGAAAATCCCTGGGGAAATACGGCCTTTCGCTGTTTCGAGTGGGTAGGTTGGAAAGGCGGTAGCTACTTCGGTAG
>NZ_JAUNSF010000008.1 GCF_030539355.1 Sutterella sp. | reverse complement strand
TGAAAAGACTGAATGGAATAGTCATATATATTAAAAAAAGAGTTGAAAATTATCATGAAGATATCATGGCAATAAATTTAAGGACAAAAATAGGAAAAGTAGCGGAAGAGGAATTCTGGAAGAGATGTGACGCAATCGGACATGCCTTGGTTGAAAATCTGGCTAGTGAGAGTCAGTATGAATCTTATATAAGTGAGGCCGAACGAATCGCAGAGTCTGTTTATGTTCAGTTATGCCCCGCCACAGGATCAAGAAGAATAATGGCACACTGTGCAAATTACCCACATTTTTATAAATCTTATCATTTGGAGCAATAAGAAATGAAAAGTAAGACCTATAAAAACAAGGAAGAAGCTTATGTTGAATTTATTTACGCGAAAAAAGAAAATGACACAAAAATGAGGTCGGCTTTCAGAAGGGCTACGAATCCTTTGGGCTCATATGCCGTTTGGGAATATGTTATTCCATTCATGGGTGAACATTTCCAGATAGATAAATACAGAACAGCATATATTCTGATAGGTGCATATATCTGCATGGATAAATCGACAGAGAACGGATGTGACGGGCTTGGATCGGCTTTGGTAAAAACATGGGGTGACAAAGCCAAATTTTCTATTTCAGGTAATGATTCGATCGCTA
Source organism: Sutterella sp. (assembly GCF_030539355.1). Classification (GTDB taxonomy): domain Bacteria; phylum Pseudomonadota; class Gammaproteobacteria; order Burkholderiales; family Burkholderiaceae_F; genus Sutterella. The sequence continues at coordinate 56,840 of NZ_JAUNSF010000008.1, read as the reverse complement.
TCAGAATTAGAAAACTGCTTTCGTGCAAACGCACGGAGGATCTGATTAAAAATATTCAACCTCTTCTGAGAGTGATTTCAGAAAGAAAACGCGCGAATTTGAATTATTCAAGACTGCTCTGGGAGATGATATATTTCGAACGGGATTGTGAGAAAATCAAAATCCGCTGGACACTGGAATATTACAAACATTTGGATAGACAAAATGACTAATAAGCAGCTTTATTTGGGAAGACTCAGTCTTCAGCCTTCGGCTTTGATTCGAATGAAAGTAACGGATCGATATTCACTGCATAAGATCATGTGCGACCTTTATTATTCTGATATAAGAATATATAACCCTGAGGAATGTAAGAGCTTTCTTTGGGTAGACCGTGGTCAGCATTTGACGGGGCGGGAGATTGATTTTTTATCTGACAGAGACCTGTCAAAAAATGTATTACCCGATGATCTTAATGTTATTTGCAGAAAACTTCCTGAAGATTTTCTTGATCATGAATATTATAGGTATCAGGTTTTTCTTAATCCGGTGAGGCAGTTCCATCGCAGGCGGATACCGATTAAAAATGAAAGTGACTTCAGAGTCTGGTTTCATGAAAAGATGCAAAACAATGGAATGATTGTGCGCATAGATCAAGTGGATCAAATGGGAGCAGAAAAATTTCGCAAGGGAAATACAAAAATAATATATAAAAAAGCACGGGCTACCGGAATTCTCCGAGTGACGGATTCTGTAAAATTTTCTGAAGCTTTTCAAAAAGGCATCGGGAAAGGCCGGGCCTTCGGGTTTGGACTCATTCAACTTGCATTAATTTGAGGCTTAATATCATGAAAAAATATCCTCTCATTGAGTTTCACATTATTCAGAGTTTTCCGGTTTCATGCCTGAACAGGGATGATCTGAACTCACCCAAAACCTGCTTCATCGGCGGCGTTGAAAGAGCACGCGTGAGTTCCCAGTGCTGGAAGCGAGTTGTTAGACAGGAACTTCATGAACGCGGTGTCAAACTTGCCATCAGAACCAAGAATGTTGAAAAGACGCTTGTTCAGAAACTCATCGATCTGAACGCTTCTGAAACGCAGGCGAAAGAATGCGCGAAGACTGTTGCCAAGGAAATTACGAAAGATACTCTTATTTTTTTGTCTGATCAGGAATATTCTGCCATTGCAGAATATATTAAAGAACTTGATTTTGATGAAAATAAAATCAAAAAAGATGCCGTCGTAAAATTGCTCAGCAAGGCCAAGGTAGGTCCTTTGGACGGACTGGATATCGCACTTTTCGGCAGAATGGTGGCACAGGCTCCCGTAATCAATGTCGAGGCCGCGGCGGCCTTCAGTCATGCCTTTTCCACTCATGCCTGCACATCTGAGCTCGATTTTTTCACAGCCTTGGATGACATAAAACTGGCTGATCCGAATGATTTTACCGCCGGACATCTTGGGAATATGGAGTTCAGTGCGGCGACTTACTATCGTTATGTTTCACTGAATCTTAATCAGCTTGCTTCAGTCTTGAATATTGAAAAAGCGAGTGAGCTGATTGAGCCTGTGAAAACATTTATAACGGCATTGTATCTTGCAGTTCCTTCTGCACGACAGTCGACAATGTCGGCAAGCAACTCATGGGATTTTGCACGTGTATATATCAGAACAGGGCAGAGAATTCAGTGCGGTTTTGAACAGCCGGTTAAGTCAGGCGCATGCGGTGGTTTTCTTAAACCCAGCATTGAAGTGCTGAAAGAAACGCTGGAGATGAAGGAATGTCAGGCGGGAGATCTGTTTGGCAAGCTGGCCCAGTTTGATTTCGGTGAAGACCGTTCATCTATTAGTGAATTAATAGAAAAAATTTCTGAAGTAATAATGAATATCAAGGAATGAATCATGGAAAGAGCATTCTTGCTTCTTAACCTGGCAGGTCCGTTGCAGAGCTGGGGTGATCACTCCCGGTTCTGGACCAGTAACACACATGATTTCCCGACGAAATCAGGTGTCATCGGACTTCTGTTCTGTGCAATGGGTCTGGGCGGTGCTCAGGAGGACGCACTGTCGCAGTTCACATGTTATCCAATGACTGCCTATCGGATCGGTAAAAAGGAAGCGAAAAAGACCGTCAATCTTACTGATTTTCAAATGATAGGAAGTGGTTATGATCCAGATGATCCCTGGCAACGTTTCTGCAAACTGAGAACATTTGATGGCAAACGATCTCAGACGAGTGGAATGAAAATGACAAAGAAAATTTACTTGCAGGATGAGAAATTCTGTGTTATCATGGAAATTCCAATCGGTTGGAAGGAAAGAGTCATAGAAGGATTAAAAACGCCTGTCTGGGATCTATATTTGGGAAGGAAGTGCTGTGCACCATCAGAACCGGTGTTTGGTGGTATTTTTTCTTCAAGATTTGCAGCTGAGGAATTTTTGAGGAATAATTTGGATTCAATGTCTGAAAACCAGGATAAAATGGTGATCCTGGAAATTGAGGAAGAGACTCAGGGTGATTCAGAAAAGCGGCCTGCGAGTGTTCCGATGCAGAAAATGTTTTTGAATGATGTTCCGGTAAGATTTGGAACCGAGAAGTTATATAAAAGCAGATGTGTTATTAGAAAAGCAATTGCTTAGTTCCCTGCCGCTGCAGGGGTGTTTCTGCCATATCATTACATGCGACCATAAAGGCTCAGTTTTCCCTGCCGTAGCAGGGGTGTTTCCGCTATATCGCTATACGCGACGATAAGGGCCCATTTTTCCCTGCCATAGCAGGGGTGTTTCCGCTATGAGCCTGCATACGACGATAAGCGCGCAGTTTTCCCTGCCATAGCAGGGGTTAAAATAAAGGGTTCCTGCTTAAAAACAGGAACCCATTTTTCTATCAGTATCCGCGGTGGAATCAGACTATTCTGCTTTAGTCAATGCTTCTGTTTGACTGAAATTGAATATTCTGTCGGGCTAAAATCGAGACAAAAAAGAAGATAACCCCAGGGGCAAAGGAATTCTAAGTCTTGCGACCTACTCCTATTCAGGAACCCAGCACTGATCCTTCGCGAGTTATCTTCGTCTCTATATCGTAATGGGTGTTCAGACAGAGATCAAGGGGGTGATATGTGGTTCCTGAGCACCTAACTGTGGGGGTGTCAGAACTCAGGTTCAGTGACTGTTGATCCAGTCAATGCTTCCGTTCGACTGGATGCTCTGATTCTCACCTTCAATGGAGATCCACTCAAACTTCAAGGACCACTTCTCCGCCTCCAACTTCGCCGGGAGCGAGATCTTCAGCGCCAGCCTCATCCCGGGCGTCGTCACGGCACGGAACTTCAACTGCTTCACCGTCCCGGGCTTCCAGTCCTCGGAGACCGCGGCGAACTCTCTCACCGCCTTCTCGACGAGGAGGAGCTGAGCCACGCCGGGCAGGATGGGAAGGCCGGGGAAATGGCCCTTGAGCCACTCAAGTCCGGGAGAGGCCTCAAGGCGCAGCGTGATCGTCCGCTTGTCGCCCTCGGTGACATCGCTCTCGAGGAGCCACTCGGGGCGGCGCGCATCAAAGAGCGCGAGCAGCGCAGCCACAGTGGTCTTGCCCTGTGCGTTGGCCGGGAACTCGTCCACGAAGCGCCAGCGGCGCGGGACGGCCACGGCCGGCAGGTCCGCCTTGAGCAGTTCGCGCAGCTTCGATGTCACGGCTGCCTTGCCTGACGAGAAAATCTGCGTCTTCATCTCGGCCGTCGGTTCCAGCACCGCGGCGAGGAGGTCGCGGCCGTGCTCGTTGAGCGCCAGGACGCGGGCACGCCTCACAAGACCGCTCTTCTCAAGCAGCGCTTCAACCTCGGGGAGCGCGACGCGCTTGCCCTCGATCTTCACGATGCGGTCGGCACGGCCGAGGAGCGTGAAACCGGTTTCATCGAGCCGGATGCGGTCCGACCCCTCGATCCAGTCCTCGCGCTCCAGATGACGGCCGCGCAGGCAGATGAGGCCTTCGCCGGCGGGCAGCGTTTCGCCGTTCTCGAGGCGCACGGCGGCCTCGATGCCCTCGACGGTGCGCCAGGGCGGAGTGATGAGCTTCTCCTCACCGGGCGCGGCCGGAGCGCGCATGCGCCAGGCGATGCCGCCCGTCTCGGTGGAGCCGAGCACCTCGATGGGGAAGTGCCCGAAGGCACGAGCAGCGCAGAGCGCTCCTGCCTCGTCGAGCGGACCCGTGGAGGTGAACACCACCGAGACGGTGCCGAGCGACGGCGCGAAGAGCGCGGGATCGGTGAAGCGCTTCAGGTGCGCGGGCGCGGCGATGATCACGGCCTTGTGACCGCGCGCCTTCACGTCAAGGAGAGCGGCCTCAAGCGTCTCGGGGAAGTGCAGGCGGGGCCCGTGCAGCACGGCGTTCGCGGCCATGAGCGGCCAGAAGAGGCGGAAGAGCATGCCGTAGATGTGCTGGGCACTCACCGTGCCGAGCACCTCAATCTCACCGAGCCCGTCCGTGTCGGTGTCAATGAAGGCACGGAGCCCCGCGTCAATCGCCTCGGGCTCCCAGAACCCCTGGTCAAGGCGCTTTCTCACCAGCTTCGGCTCGCCCGTGCTTCCGCTCGTGAGGAGCGAGAGCAGTTCCGCATGGTCGTCAAGGAGCGGCAGGTCGTCCGGGACCGGAGCCGAGTTCATCTCCGTGATCGTCATGGGAACGGCGAGCGTGCGGACACGCCCGGCCTCGTCCATGCGGACGGCGTCGAGCGCGAGGATCGTGCGGTTCAGCGTGACGCCGCCGCGCTCGAGGCGCTCGAGCGTTCCGGGAAGCGCATCCCCGGGGAGCACCACGTGCACGCCCGCGGCCCAGAGACCGAAGAGGGCGGGAAGGAGCGGTACCGCATCCTCGGCATAGAGGACGGCGTTCTCGCGTTGCTCCGCGGGAAGCTTCAGCGCGGCATCGCGCCAGGCCGCCGTGCCGGCGAGGAATCCCCGGAAGGTGAGGATCTCGTCCGAGGCCGAGCGCCCGAGGGCGCGGTCAGAAGGGGCGGAGCGGAGAATGCGGGAGAGGCGGGTGACGCTGGTCATGGCGCTTTGCTTCTTGTGAGAGAGGGGAACTGAAAAGGATACCGCACGGCACCTTCAGCGGGAGGCGCCGGAATCCTGTTCTGAATCCTGTTCAGAGTTCTGAGATCTGTCGACCTGACGGCGCATCACGATCATGCGGAGCAGGAACTCTCCGGCGAAGAGCACGCCCATGAGGACGTAGCTCACCGCGCCGTTCCAGAGCATCCAGAGCGAGCGGTCGCCGTGGAGCACGGTGAAGAGGGCGACGCTGCCGTTCACGACGAAGAAAATGCACCAGGTGACGGTGACGCCGCGGCACCAGCGGACACCCTCGGGCGGGAGGTTCTTCTCCTTCAATCGCGCGAGACGCTCGACGAGCGGCATGGAGCCTCCGACGAGGCTCGAGCCGAAGAGCCAGAGCATGAATAGGTTGACGCAGACCGGGTAGAGGAGCATCGGTGCCTCGCGGTCAAGGAGCGTCGAGGCGAGGCAGAGCGCGGTCGAGATGAGGAAGCACCCCCAGGCCTCGCGGCCGCCCTTGAGGAGGGCCCTCAGGAGCATCACCGCGGCGAGCGAGGCCGCCACGGGAACGATGCCGAAGCGATTGAGTCCCCACCAGGCCCAGAGGGGATAGAGCGCGGCAAGAAGAACAAGAACGCCCGACGCGACGCGCCGGGCGATGAGAGCGGGCTCAGCCAAGAGGATCAGGCCTTCTCGGGCTCTTCAAGGATGGAGGCGACCACGCGGACGACGTCGCCCATCGTGCGGACCTGCTTGAAGGCCTCGGGCGTGACGCGGCGGTTGCCGAGGTGGGGCTTCAGCTGCACGATCATGTCGACCGCGTCGATCGAGTCGATGTCGAAGTCCTCGTAGAGGCGGGCGTCAGGGGCAATCTTCTCGGCCGGGATCTCAAACTCTTTGACAAGGATGTCAGAGAGAATGCCGTAGATCTTCTCTTCCTGAGGGGTGAAATCTGTCATTTGAGGGAATCAGCAGGTTTTATTGGATTCGATGTACTCGGCGAGCGAGCGGACGGAACGGAAGACGGTGCGCGCCTCCTCACTTTCAGCCGTGAGGGTGACGCCCCAGCGCTTCTTGAGCGCGAGGCCGAGCTCGAGCGCGTCGATGCTGTCGAGGCCGAGACCTTCGCCGAAGAGGGGTTCGTCGGGATCGATGTCCTCGGGACGGATGTCCTCAAGGCCGAGGGAGGAGATGATCAGGGCCTGGATCTCGTGGATGAGGTTTTCAGACATGGGCTTCAACGTTGTGTTCAAAGAGCCGTGCGCCGAGGTCCTCGGTGAGGCGGCGTGCGGCGGATCTAGGTGAGGAATTATAGAGAGGGAGATAGTCCGCGACGGGGATTTCCGGAAGCACTTCGAAGGTGAGCACCATCGGCTTCTCGGGAAGGTGCCACCAGCCGCGGTCCTTGGTGAGCCAGCGCGGCTCGGCGGTGACCCGAACGGGGGTGATGGGACGGCCCGTGTGGAGCGCGAGCTGCGCGGCGCCGCGGTGCATCTTAGGGAGCTCACCCGGCGGGAGGTCGCGCGGCGTGCGCGTGCCCTCGGGGAAGATCACGAAGGAGGCGCCGCTCTCGAGTTCACGGGAGAGCGCCTCAAGCGCCTCCGGACCGTCGGCGTTGGTGGCGTAGCCGGACGCGAGAATGGGGAACCTTGTGAACGGGTTGCTGAGGAGCTTCGCCTTCACGATCGTCGTCGCCTCGGGCACGATCGAGATGAGGCAGACGACATCGATGAGGGACGGGTGGCTCGCCGCGATGATGGACCCGGGGCGCATCAGTCCCTCGGGATTGACGACCTCGATTCTGGCGAGCCGCAGCACACGGATGAAGCCCACGAAGACGCGGAAAAAGAAGCGCACGACGGCGCGGGCCCGCTTCCTGCTCTCCTCCGGGGTCCTGCTCGTGAGCTTCAGCCACGGCGTGACGAGGAGTCCGTAGAGGATCCCGCCCACGCCGAAGAGCGCGAACGCGATCGCCGTGCCGGTGAACTGGAGCGGCACGAGGATCAGACGCAGGAGGGGAGATGCAGACATCTGGTTGGATATTTGATTGGGCAAAATCCAATTGTAGTGTGCATCGGCACACCAGCGCCGATGTTTGTCTCACGCCTTTCCGCAGGGGAGGGAAAAGTGTTCTGTCCCGATGACACCCGCGGCTGTCGGAAAGTGCCTGTTTACAATAAGGTTCCGGTTCCGGAGAGGCCGCCTTCCTTCGCCCAGACCCAGGCGGCGTGCCGGTCGCAGCGGGTGAGGAAGCGCTCCTCCGGTCTCAGAAGCCAGGCGAGGACGTCGAGGTCGCCGGGGACGCCGCCGAGCTCATTGAGCCGCGGGTCCGGTGCCTCGTCATCCGCGAGGGCGCGCGTCGTGAGGGCGCAGAGCGGGCCGGCGGCGCGGATGCGGTCCCATTGGGCGGGATCGGCGGGCTCGGGGGCGCGCGAGAGCAGGAGCCCCCAGGCGTGCGTGACGCCCCCGGCCTCGAAGGCGACGGGAGGCTTCACATCGGCGACCGTGAGAATCACCTGCTCATGCTGCGCGAGGAGTCCGACGGCGGACTCGAAGGCGACCTCGGCCGAGAAAGGGCCGCCCGCGAGCGCGGTGAGGTTCCCCCGGTGCTTGAGCGCAATGGAGAGGAGCGAGGCCGGGCCGTTGTGCACGCTCATCGCGAACTTCGCGGGCGAGAGCGGCCGGTCGGCGGCGACGTCGGTGAGCATCTCGACGGCGAGACCCGCGTCGCCCCTGCGGGAGGCGTAGACCCAGGGCGCGTCGGGAGCGGCGGCCGCGAGCGGCGCGAGGACCTCGGCGAGCGCACGGCCGAGCGGCGAGAGCCTGCGGCGCAGCATCGCCGGCACGCCGGCCGCGGGCGCGGCGGGTTCCTTCGCGTCCGCGGGAGCGAACTCCCCTTCGAGGAGCCCGAAGGCGGGACGTGCCGCGGCAGCGGCCCAGTCCGCGGGGGAGGTCATGCCGGGCGCCCAGGCGGTCCAGCGAAGAATCTGCGCACAGTTCTGCATGGTTCTGTCGAACGAGATAGAAAACGGCGATTTTAGACGTTTGAAACGCCGGATTCAGCGGGGGAGTGAATTTGAAGCGTGAACGACACACATATTTTGATTCTCCGGATGTTACGGGACCGCACTGCCCCGGACCGGCGGAAATACAATATCGAATCAGTTGAGGCTGCCCCTGAAGCCCCCGCTCCCTTCCCCCTCTCACAGAAAGGAATCACCATGAAGAAGTCCCTCCTTCTCGCCGCCACGGCCGCGGCCGTCATCGTGCTCGCGGGCTGCGGCACCACGCGTCCGCTCATCACCTCGAGCACCTACTCGGTCAACAGCACGCCCGAGGCGGTGAAGACCGCCATCGGCCGCTCGGCCATCGCCCGCAGCTTCCGCATCGTCTCCGAGAAGCCGGGCGTGACGCGCCTCGCCTACCCGGCCAACGCCAGGGCCGCCAAGTACGAGATGATCGTCGACGTCGAGTACACGGGCACCACCTACACCGTCAACTACGTGAGCAGCTACGGCCTTGACGCCGCGCCCTGCAAGAACAATCCCTCGCAGACCTGCGGCCACCGCAACATCACGCGCTGGATCGCCAATCTGGCCAAGGACATCCGCGGCTACCTCTACAAGTAAAGTCCTGACCTCCCCGCGGCGGGTCCGCCTGTCGTGAGGTGAAGACAGAATGCGAACGGCTCCCTGAAAATGTCCAGGGAGCCGTTTTACTTTCAGCGCGTCTTTGCCAGAATCAGGCTTCCGGAACGAGCAGGAAGAGCGTGTGGGAGACGCCGAGGTCCGGCGTCTCGCTCTCGATGCGGAATCCCGCCTCGCGGAAGATGCGGCGCAGATCCTCGCCGTTGAAGAAGCGCGAGTTGCCGTTCGCGAGCACCGTGAAGTAGAGGTTCGTCGCGGCGAGCGAGAGCTCGGCGGCGCGGTGGCGCTGCTCGCTCACGATGGGCTCGAGCACCGCGAGGCGCGCGCCCGGCGCCATGGCGCGGCGCGTGCGCTCGAGGATGCTCACGGCCTCGGCCTCGCTGAAGCAGTCGAGGAACTGGCTCATCCAGAAGATGTCCGCGTCGGCGACGGCCGGGCGGTCGGTGAGCTCGTCATCGGTGAGCCAGTCGATTGAGGCGCCCTCGAGCCGGTCCTTCACGTCCGCGATGCCCGGACGGCTCGGGAGGAGCTCGACCTCGACAGGGAGGTCGACGAGCACCGCCGTCGAGGCGGGGAACCGGAGCAGGAACTCGCGCGAGAAGCGGCCCGTGTTGCCGCCGATGTCAACGAGCTTCCTCGGACCCGTCGGCGCACAGGCCTCGGCGAGGATCTCGAGCGCCGCCTCGTAGGCGCGGTCGCTGTGCCAGTGATCGAACCCGAACCAGGCCTTCTGGGCTTCCTCAGGCAATTCCGGCAGATGCGGGTAGATCGTCTTCCAGGACGGATCGAAGGCGGAGAGTCCCGCGGGACGGCCCTCGGCGAGCGACTCGGCGGTTTTCCCGAGACCCTGGTAGCAGACCGACTCGGTGAAGAAGAAGTTCGCGCGGGTCATCTCGTCAAAGAGGAGCAGGTCGCCCACGGAGGAGAGCGCGAGTCCGGTGCTGCGCTCGCCCTTTTCGCCCTTCGCGGGAACGCGGTCAAGGACGCCTGCGGGCACGAGCAGGTCGGCGATCACGCCGGCCGCATAGGGCGTGATCGCGATGTCGCGGGCGATCTCGGCCGGGGTGGCGCCGGGGTGGCGGTTCACAGCCTCGAGGAACCCGAAGCGGAGCGCGGCCGCGGCGGCCTGGAAGATGAAGGGCGCGAAGGCGAGGCGCTGCGCCGCCTCAAGGGTGTCGAGGAAGGAGGTACGGGGCTTGCGCTTCATGGAAATACTCATCCGTTATGGAAAGTGGGTGGATTCAGAATTTTATGACGGGTTGCGTCGCAGACGCCATTGCCGGGCTGTGGCGGGGCGGCTCTCCCGCTCCGATGGTCTGCCCGATGGAGCCGCTCTCCCCGGACAGCGCGCCGGGGAGGGGAACGGTCTGATTCAACGGTCAGTCGTCGAGCCTGCGGAAGATGAGGCTCGTGTTGATGCCGCCGAAGGCGAAGTTGTTGCTCATCACGACGCGCTGCTCGAGGGCCCTGGGGCTTCCCATGACGTAGTTGAGGGGCGCGCAGGCCGGGTCGGGGTTCTCGAGGTTGAGGACCGGAGTGACAAAGCCCTCGAGCATGCCGTGGATCGCAAAGATGGCCTCGAGCGCGCCGCAGGCGCCGAGCGTGTGACCCATGTGACCCTTGTAGGTCGTGTAGGGCGTCGCGCCCCCGAAGACCGAGAAGGTCGCGTGGCTCTCGGCGACGTCGCCGCGGTCGGTGGCGGTGCCGTGGCCGTTGACGAGGTCGACTTCAGCGGGCTCCATGCCGGCGTCGGCGAGCGCGAGGCGCATCGCCTCGGCCATCTGCCCGGACTCGGGGCTCGTGATGTGCGAGCCGTCGGAGTTCGTGCCGTAGCCCGCGATCTCGGCGTAGATGCGGGCGCCGCGCGCGCGGGCGTGCTCGTACTCCTCGAGGATGAGGGCGCCGGCGCCCTCGCCCACGACGAGGCCGTCGCGGTCGCGGTCGAAGGGCTTCGGGGTGTGCGTCGGATCGTCGTTCCAGTTCGTCGAGGTCGCGAAGAGCGTGTCGAAGATCGCCGCGTCGGTGGCGTCGAGCTCCTCGGCGCCGCCCGCGATCATCACGTCGGCGCGCCCCGAGGCGATCGTCTCGTAGGCCGAGCCGATGCCCTGGGAGCCGGAGGTGCACGCCGACGACGTTGTGCAGATGCGGCCCTTGCAGTGGAAGAAGACGCCGATGTTCACCGGGGCCGTGTGCGCCATCATGCGCACGTAGGTCGTGGCGGTGATGCCGCGGCAGCTGTTCGAGAGCACCATCTGGGCGAGCTCGGCGACGGCCTTGGGCTGGCCGGCCGAGGACCCGAAGGCGACGCCGGTCCTGCTCGAGGCGATCACCGGGTCGTCGAGGAGCCCGGCGTCGATGAGCGCGTCGCGGGCGGTCTTCACCGACATGAGCGCGATGCGGCCCATCGAGCGGGTGCGCTTGCGCGTGAAGACGTCGGCCTCGACCTCGAAGGGGGCGGCGGGTGCCGCCACGCGCGTGTTGAGGTCCTCGTACTTGTCCCAGTCCGTCATGTGGCGGATGGCGCTGCGGTTGTTCATCAGCGCCTCGCGCACGGACGCCCAGTCGGCGCCGAGCGGGGAGATCGCGGCCATGCCGGTGACGACGACGCGGCGGGGTTGAGCGGGAAGCTTCATCAGATGATGCCTCCAGAGACAGGGATGACGGCGCGGGTGATGTAGCCCGCCTCGTCGGAGAGAAGGAACGCGGCGAGCCCGGCCACCTCGGAGGGGCGGCCGAGACGGCGCATCGGGATGTAGGGAAGGATCCGGTCGCGGTTCTCGTCGGTCACCATCTCGGTGTCGATGAGACCCGGGGCGATGACGTTGACCGTGATGCCGCGGGAGGCGAGCTCGGCGGCGAGCGACTTCGCCGCGCCGATGAGACCGGCCTTGGCGGCGGCGTAGTTGGTCTGACCGCGCGTGCCGGTGAGGCCCGAGACCGAGCTCATCACGATGATGCGGCCGGCGCGCTTCCTCGCCATCGGGAGGATGAGGGGTTTGAGGACGTTGTAGAAGCCCCCGAGGTCGGTCGAGAGCACGTCGTCCCAGTCCGCCTCGCTCATGCCGGCGAGCGGGCCGTCGCGGTTGATGCCGGCGTTCAAGACGACGCCCCAGTAGGCCCCGTGGGCCTCGAGGTCGGCCGCGATCACTTCGGCCGCGCGGGCGCGGTCGGTGACGTCGAAGTAGAGCGCGCGGGCCTCGACGCCCATGCGGGCGAGCTCGGCGAGGAGACTCGCGGAGTGCTCCGAGGGGGCGCGGCCGTGGATCACGAGGCTGTAGCCGTCCTCGGCAAGCCGCAGCGCGATCGCGCGGCCGATGCCGCGCGTGCTGCCGGTGATGAAGACGGTGCGGGCCGGCCGTGCGGCCCGGGAATCAGTGGAGGATTCAGTCATTCGTTGTCAGTCGCAAAAATGTAGGAAATTCTGTCTGCCGGGCGTCGAGGCCTCAGGCGGCGAGCTTCTCGAAGTAGCCGTCGGGCGGATTGAAGACGGTGAGGACGGCGTCGCCCGCCGGACGGGCGGCATTTTCGTCGCCCTGAGGGAGGAGGTCGACCGCGCATTTGAACTGCCAGAGACCCTCGTCGCTCTCGAAGGCCTTCTCGACGGTGCAGCGGAGCACGTCGCCCGGCGCGAAGGAGTCCACCGGAAGATTCATCCGGCGGGTGCCGAGAAGGAGCCCCGGACGGGGTCCCTCGCCCGCGAGACGGTGGATGCGGCCGGCGAAGACGCCGATCGTCTGGGCCATCACCTCGATCAATGCCATCGCCGGCAGGCGCCCCGCCGCGTCGGCGGCGATCGAGTCGGCGCGCACGGTCGTGCGGGTCACGGCGCCGGTTTCATCGGCCGAGAGCACCTCGTCAACGAAGCGCATCGGCGGGCGCTGAGGAATGAAGTCCTCCGCAGGCGCGGGAAAAGTGATCTCAGGCATGTTCCCCTCTCTCAAGCAGAAGCGCTGCGTTGCTGCCGCCGAAGGCGAAGGCCGAGGCGACGATGCGCCCGGGGCTCACGGGGCCCCGGTTTTCGACGGTCGAGACCGCGCCGCGGAAGGCCTCGGGGAAATCCGGATCCAGGCGGTCCGACTCGCCTTCGAAGAGGCAGAAGGGCGCCGCCGCGCGGTGCGTGAGAAGTCCCCAGGCGAGCGCGGCGTTGAAGGCCCCGGCGCCGGCGAGCTGGTGACCGACGGCGCGCTTGACCGACGCCGCCCGGACGCCGGGGAGCGCCGTCGCCATCGCGCGGGCCTCCATGGCGTCGTTCTGGGCCGTGGCGGTGCCGTGAAGGAGCGCAAAGCCGATGTCGGCGGGCTTGCGGACCCCAAGCGCCTCTTTGATCGCCGCCGCCGCGCCCCTGCCCTCGGGCTCGGGCGCGCAGATGTGGTGGGCGTCGCTCGTCTCGCCCGCCCCGGCGAGGTAAATGCGGTCCTCGGGGGCGACCTCCGGGAACTTGTCCGTGTCCGCGGTCATCAGCAGAAAGCCGCCGCCTTCGCCGAGGTGCAGGCCGGTGCGGTCCGCGCGGAAGGGCTTCGCGCGCTCGGCGCTCCTCGCGCCGAGGGCCGAGAAGCCGCCTTCGGTGAGGGGCGAGAGCACGTCGACGCCGCCCGCGACCACCGCTTTCACGCGGCCGCAGGCGATAAGGCGCGCGCCCTCGGCGATGGCCTTGGCACCCGCCGTGCAGGCGGTGGAAACGGTGATCACCGGGCCCGCGATGCCCGCCGCGCGGGCGACCCACGGGGCGGAGCGGCTGAGCTCGACCAAGGACCACTTTTCCTGAGCGCACGCATCAGGGCGGTTCCTCAGGCGCCCGACCACCTCGGGCGTGCCGGCGGCGGTGCCGCCCACGATGAAGCCGATCTCGTCCGCGGCGAAGCCGTGGCTCAAAGCGCTCTCGAGGAGCGGCAGGGCCCCGGCGAGCACGAGGAGCAGCGTGCGGGTGAGCTCGCCCTCAGGGATCCCGAGCGCGAGGGCCCGCTCACGGGCGGCCTCGAACGTCTCCTCGGCGACGCGGCCCTCCGGCGTCTCGTCAAAGGGCCGGGGATCGGCGAGGCGCGCGAGCACCTCGTCCATGGTCGAGCCGACGGCCGAGGAGAGCCTGGCATCGGGGATGAAAACGGCTTCAAAGTCTGAGGAGGGCATGGGAGGCGCAGGAAATGTCGCTCGCGGAGTATTGGACGGCGACCGGCCCGGGCGGAGTCTCCCCCGGCGGGAGGTCTGAAATATGACGCGGAATTCTAGCGCAACTCATTTCATGCCATTTCCGCGCGGACAAATTGAATTCCCTGAGATTTTTCCCGCGGAAATTTTCCCGCCGCACGCCCGGCGCGTTTCCCTGTGTATACAGCCGCCCCGCTGCTGTACGCCCGCGCGTCCCGGGATCTGCGGCCGCGGGTTATATGAACGACAGGGCCGCGGAGCAGTCAATGCCGCCGCGGCCCTGAGACCGAGGTTTTCAAACCGGCTCTGCCGGGGGCGGGGTCGCCCTCGGCAGGGAAAGCGTTCCTACGGCATCCAGCCGTCGGCCTTGCGGGAGCCCTGCGTGATGTAGGCGTGACCGCGGCAGAGCATGCGCTCGAGCGTCTGCGTGAAGCCGCCGCAGGAGAGCGTGAGCGTCTCCGAGGTGGGGAGCTCCGACGCGGCGCCGATCCCCATCGCCTCGGAGAGAATGCGCCCGGAGGGAAGCGGGAGCGGCGCGTCGTCGTCGAGGAGCGAGAGCATCGTCATGAGGGTGGTCGAGAAGTCGTCGTGGCTCGCCGGCTCCTCGTGCACCCCGGCGCCGGGGAAGCGCGAGCCCGCGGCCGCGAGGAGCGCATGGGTCTCCTGCGGCAGAAGGCCGCCGTGCATGCCGGCGCCCAATGGAATGTCGTCCGTCATCACGATGCGGCCCGTCTCCGGGTCGCCGCGCGTCACGAACCGCAGGTCGGGACCGCGGCGGTGCGCCGACGACGTGAGCGCCTCGGAGAAGGTGCCGGGGACGCGCCCCTCGAGCGAGACCGGGCGGCGGTCGTCGGGCTGCGAGAAGATGAGACCGACGTCGGGACTCGCCATCAGCGCGTCACGGAGCTCGAGCAGGCGCTTCGGGGCCCGGTGCGGGAGCCACAGGCCCGCCGCGTAGCAGCCGACGAGAACGACGTCCTCCTCGGAGATCTTTTCGCCCTGCATGATCTCGCGGCTCGTGATCACCGAGAACCCCTGGTCCTCGAGGTACTGCGCGACGTCGAAGTGGCGCGCCACCTCGACGATGCCGTGGTCGGAGATGGTGACGAGCTGCACCCCGGCGGCGCGCCCCTCGGCCTCCCACCAGTCGAGCACCCGCGCGAACTCGCGGTCCGCGACGCGCCGCGAGTCGGCGACGCGCGGGTCCGAGAGGGGGAACGCATGCTCGGCGTGGTCGGGCTCGCCGATCCAGAGGAAGGTCACGTCGCCGAGGCCGTTGGGGACCTCGCGCTCGAAGAAGAGGTCGACGATCATCTTCGTGCCGCGGTTGTCCGGGAACTGCAGCGGCACGCCGTCGCCGTGGTCGCGGGCGAGCATCTGCGCCTCGCGCGGGGGGAGCGTCTTCAACATCGCGTGCACGCAGCAGTTGAGGTGCCCCGGCGACTGGCTCGCGTGGATGTTCTGCAGCCGGGTGCTCCCGGCGGAGTTTGAGCAGTAGATGCGCAGGGTCTTGCCTTCGCGCGCGAGACGGGCCCCGAGGTCCGGGACGCGGTAGAGACCGCGCTCGAGCGCGTCCTGACGCATCACCGACTCAACGCTCCAGCCCTGGAAGAGCCGGGCCTCGCCCTCGTGGGCGGCATTGAAGAACGAGTTGGCGATGATGCCGTGGTCCCCCGGGCGGAAGCCCGAGAAGATCGACGGGTGGTTGACGTAGGTCTCGGTGGGGAACTGCCCGAGATAGTTTTTCCAGGAGTGCGATTCGGCGACGAACCTCGAGAGCGCGGGCATGGTCTCCGGGGTCACGTCGGAGGGGCGCAGGCCGTCGAAGCCCACAATGAGAAACTTGAGCGACATTTCAGTTCTTTCCTTTTTCAGCGTCATTCACGGCAATTGTTCCGGAGGACGTCATATATGGCGTCACAAATCTGTAACCTGTCTGACATGTACATATAAATCAATGGGTTGCAGAGGAAGGGTAAATTTCTGGACAGTGACCCGGAAATGTATCAGCGAAAAATGACAGCGGGGTGACCGCTGTGTTGCATTTGGTACTGCAGCTGTGACGCCGCCGGTTCCCGGGGGAAGCCGGCGGCGCGGGTGATGATGATGAGGAAAGTGAGCCCCCAAGCGGGATCAGCGGTTCTGCGGGTCGAGCTTCTGCTGCACCCAGTCGCCGAGGAGCGACATCGAGAGCGTGGAGATCACGATCACGACGCCGGGGATGATGGCGATCCACCAGGCGGTGGTGAGGTAGTCGCGGCCGAAGCCGAGCATGGTGCCGAGCGAGCTCATCGGGGGCTGCACGCCGACGCCGAGGAAGGAGAGCGAGGTCTCAAGCAGGATCATGCCGGGGAAGTTGAGCGTCATGTTGACGACGAGCGCGCTCGCGATGTTGGGCAGGATGTGCCTCAGCAGAATCCTCCGCGTCGGGATGCCGAGGCCCTCCAAGGCGCCCGCGTAGCCCTCGGTGTAGGCCGAGCGCGCGAGGTTGCGGGTGAGTCGAGCGTAGCGGTCCCAGCCGTAGACGGCCATGATCACGATGATCACCGTCACGTCCGTGCCGAGGAAGGCGAGGATCGTGAGGGCGAGCACGATGAAGGGAAGCGACGCAGTGAAGTCGATGCCGACGTTGACGAGGTCGTCGATGAAGCCGCCGAAGCGCGCGGCGAGGAAACCCAGAGCGGTGCCCACGACGGCGCCGAGCACGGTGCCCGTGACGGCGAGCACGAAGGAGAGGCGCAGCGAATAGAGAAGGCGCGAGTAGACATCTCGTCCGAGCTCATCGGTGCCGAGCGGGTGCGTGAGCGACGTGAAGGGGGCGACGAGGCGCTCCATCAGGTCCATGTCCTCGAGCTCGTAGGGGGCGAGCACGGGGGCGAGGAGGCCCGCGGTGAAGAAGACCACGAGAATCAGCGCGGCGAGGCCGGCGATGCCGCGGGGGCGGCCGGCGACGATGCGCGCGAGGAGCCCCGGCTTCCGAGTGTTGTTGGTTGCAGCAATGTCAGTCATGGCGGGGTGTTCCTCAGTTCTCCTTCCTCAGACGCGGGTTCACGACGAGGGCGAGGATGTCCATCAGGAGGTTGGCGAAGATGAGCGAGGCGCCCGTGGCGAGCACGATCATCTGCACGACGGGGATGTCGCGCGCCGCGACCGACTGCACGAGGAGCTTGCCGACGCCTGGCCACGAGAAGACGTTCTCCGTGATGACGGCGCCCGCGACGAGGGTGCCGAGGAAGAAGCCGAGGATCGTGAGGATCGAGAGCATGGCGTTGGGGAGCGCATGGAGCCAGATGACGCGCTGGCGCGGCAGGCCCCTCATGCGCGCGGCGCGCACGCAGGGAAGCCGCATCGACTCGATCATGGCGCTTCGCGCGTAGCGCGAGAAGATCGCCGCCTCGGAGGTCGCCATGGTGATCACCGGCATGATGTAGTTGAGGAGCGACGTGTTGCCGTAGGACGGCAGCCACCCGAGCCAGATCGAGAAGACGAGGAGCAGCAGCACGCCCATGAAGAAGTTCGGCACCGAGTAGCTGAAGACCGAGAGCACCATGATGCCGCGGTCGAGCGGCCGGTCGCGGTGGAGCGCGGCGATGACGCCCGTCGGGATGCCGATCAGGAGCGTGACGATCGCCGTCGGGATCATCAGGTCCATCGTGGGACCGAGCGCCTGCAGGAACACCTCCTTCACGGGGAGGCTCGACTGGTAGCTCGTGCCCATGTCGAGCGTGAGCGCCTTGCCGACGTAGATGATGAACTGCTCCCAGAGCGGACGGTCGAGGCCCCACTGCATGCGGAAGCTCGCGAGCGCGATCTCGTCGGCGCCGTCGCCCAACATGATGCGGGCCGGGTCACCGGTGAGGTGGAGGCCGAAGAAGACACAGGCCGCGAGGAGCAGCAGCGTCAGGGCCGAGCGGAAGACGATGCGGGAAATCAGTGCGAACATTTGTCTCAGGCCTCCTCTTCCTGCGGGAGCGGCGCGGCGCTGTCGGTGAGGAACGAGTGCTTCACGAAGCACGCGCAGGCGTGGTCGCCGCCGCGGTCCTCGAGCACGGGCACGTCCTTCGTGCACCGGTCAGTGGCGACGGGGCAGCGGTTGGCGAAGACGCAGCCCTCGGGGCGGTCCATCGGGCTCGGCATCACGCCCTTCGGGTAGAAGCGGATCACGGTGTCCTTGGCGCCCGGGGTGCTGGCGAGCAGCAGCCTCGTGTACGGATGGAGCGGCCTGTGGAAGACCTCCTCGACGGGGCCCGTCTCGACGATGCGCCCGAGGTACATCACCGCGGCGCGGTCGCAGAGGTACCGCACGACGTTGAGATTATGCGAGACGAAGAGCATCGACATGTGCGTCGCCGCCTTGAGGCGATTGAGTAGCGCGAGCACCTGCGCCTGGATCGAGACGTCGAGCGACGCCACGGGCTCGTCACAGACGAGGAGCGCGGGTTTAAGCGCCACCGCGCGGGCGATGGCCGCGCGCTGCAGCTGCCCGCCCGACATCACGCCGGGGAGCTTCCCCGCGTGGTGCGCGGGCAGTCCCACAGCCGTGAGCACCTCGAGGGCCTTCTTCTTCGCGGCCTCGTGACTCAAGCCCAGATGAACCTCGAGGGGCTCGGCCACCTGGTTGATCACGCTCATGCGCTCGTCAAAGCAGCTGAACGGATCCTGGTAGATCATCTGCACGCTCGCGCGCTGGGCGCGCCAGGGCGCGGTGCGGGGCTCGGGGTACTCCTCCTCACGCAGGCGCACGGACCCTTCGGTCGGACGCATCAGACCGAGCATCAGACGGGCGAGCGTCGACTTGCCGCAGCCCGATTCGCCCACGAGCCCGAGCACCTCGCCGCGCTCGATGCGCAGGTCAATGTCCTCGAGCACGTTCCACGGCGTGCGGCGGCCGAAGAAGCCGCGGCGGGCGTAGTAGCAGTGCTTCTTGATGCGGGCGTCGACGAGGACCGGGAAATCTCCGGTCTGAGCCTCGCCGAAGCCGCGGCGCTCGATCTCGGCCTCGGCTGGCGCGGAGCCGTTCCCCTCGGGCGCGGCGGCGGCGAGCTCCTCAAGTTTTTCCAGATCTGCGCCGCGCGTGTGGGCGAGCTCGCAGCGCGTGCTCCAGCCCTCGGCAATCGGCGTCATCGGGGGCATCGCGGAGCGGCAGCGGTCCTCCGCGAGCACGCAGCGGCTCGCGAAGGGGCAGCCGGCGCCGAGGTTGCCAGGCGCCGGCACCTCGCCCTCGATGGGCTTCAAGGAGCCGCGGGGGCTCTCCATGTCGGGCATGGCGTTGAGCAACCCCTCGGTGTAGGGATGCGCCGGGTTGGGGATCACCTTCTCGGTGGGGCCGTCCTCCATCAGCGACCCCGCGTACATCACGGAGACGCGGTCGGCGACGTCGCGCGCGAGGTGCAGGTCGTGCGTCACGAGGAGCATCGACATGCCGCGGGCGCGCACGAGGTCACGGAGCTCGGAGAGGATCTCGCGCTGCACGACGACGTCGAGCGCCGTGGTGGGTTCGTCGGCGAGAAGGAGCTTCGGCGACCCCACGAGCGCGAGCGCGATGAGGATGCGCTGGCGCATGCCGCCCGAGAGCTGGTGCGGATAGGAGCTGACGCGCTTCTCGGGGGCGGTGATGCCGACCTGGCGCAGGAACGAGATCGCGAGCTCCATGAGCTCAGCGCGCTTGGAGACGAGGACCGCCTCGCTCGCGTGGTCCCGGTAGTCGGGATGGCGCCAGACGATGGTCTCCATCAGCTGCTCGCCGATCGAGCGCATGGGGTTCAAGGCGGCCATCGCGTCCTGCACGATCATGCTGATGTCGGCGCCGCGGATCGCGGCGAGCGTCTTCTCGGGGGCGCCCACGAGTTCGCGGCCTTCAAAGCGGATGCTGCCGGAGGTCTCCGAGCGGTGACCCGCGAGACCGAGGATCGAACGGGCGAGGACGGACTTGCCTGAGCCGGACTCGCCGATCAGGGCAAGCGTCTCGCCGCGGGCGAGCTCGAGGTCGACGCCGTGGAGCACCTCGAGGCCGCCGAAGGCGACGCGGAGGTCACGGATGGAGAGGAGCGGCTCCCGCGGGCCCGCCGGGGGCTCGTGGGGGCGCTGCGGGGTCTGGCGGCTGTCCGGCATGCGAAATCTTGTTCTTTTCTGAGGTTTCTCTAGATACGGCTCAAGGGGCGGCTTGCGCCGCCCCTTGGGATTGTCTCCCCGCGGGCTTCTGGAAGCCCTCGGGCGGGGAGCGTCAGGGGAGATTACTTGAACTTCAGGTTGCGGGCCGAGAGATCAAGCAGGCCCTGCGTGCCCGGTTCCCAGATCACGTTCTTCTGCTTGGCGTAGATCATCGGGAGCGAGTAGATCGGGCAGGCGAGCGGGTCCTGCGCGAAGACCTCGAGCATGCCCTTCCAGGCTTCCTTGCGCTTCGCGGGGTCGATCGTCGTCTCGAGGATCACGCCGAGCTCGCCGAACTTCTGGTACTCAGGCGTGTGCTCGAAGTAGCCGTTCTTGTCCCAGAAGGCGTTGGGCTTCATGCGGCGCCAGAGCTGGGAGGCGGGGTCGGGGAAGTAGGCCGAGAGCGACGCGTTGTTGATCATGCGCTCGGGGCCGGCGGCCTCGATCTGCGACCAGTTCTCCTTCACCTCGATCTTCGTGTTGATGCCGACGGCCTTCAGCATGGCGGCGATAGCCTGCGTGACCGTGAGCTCCTGGGTGTAGTAGCCAGCCTGGATGCGCCAGACGAGCGGCTCGCCCTTGTAGCCCGAGGCCTTCACGAGCTCGCGGGCCTTCTTCGGGTCGTAGAGCTTCTGGTCGAGCTCCTTGATGAAGAGCTCGCCGAAGGTCGGCGACTGCACGCTGTTGGCGGCCTTGGTCTTGCCGCCGAAGAGCGAGTCGGCGAGGAGGTCGCGGTTGATCGCGTGGAGGATGGCCTGGCGGAGCTGCTTGTTCGCCATGAGCTTCGAGGACTTCGTGTCGAAGACCATCGAGTAGATGTTGTCGATCGGGCCGCCGACGACGTCGATCTTGCCGTCGCGCGAGAGGGGCTTCACCTGATCGGGCGGAACCTCGGTGATGAGGTCGAACTCACCCGAGCGCAGACCCGCGACGCGCGAGGAGAGCTCCGGAACCTCGACGAAGGTGAGCTTCGCGGCGGGGGCCTTGTCGCCCCAGTAGCCGTCGAAGCGCTCGAGCTCGAGGCGGTTGCCGACCTTGAAGGAGACAATCTTGTAGGGACCCGTGCCGATCGGCTTCTTGATCCACTCGTCCCAGCCGCCGGCGGCCTTCCAGCCGTCCTCGGAGATGATCTCGGACATGCGGGCGGCGAAGCGGCGCTCGATCAACGGATCCGGCGCCTTCATCGTGACGCGGACCGTGTAGTCGTCAACCTTGGTGACTTCCTTGAGACCGCCGAGGAACTCCTGCGCTGCGGGGCGGCCCGGCGCATCGTCGGCGAGGAAGCGCTCCGGGCCGAAGGAGAAGACGACGTCATCGGCCGTGAAGTCGGTGCCGTCCTGGAACTTGACGCCGTGGCGGAGCTTGAACTCCACCGTCTCGGGCGAGATGCGCGTCCAGCTCTCCGCGAGCCCCGGATAGAGCTCGCCCGTCTTCTGGTCGGCGCGGATGAGCGTCTCGTAGATCGAGTAGGCGACGCGCTCGAGCGGGTTGTGGTTCTTGCCCTGCGGCTCAATGATCTGAGGCAGCTGCGGCATCGCGACGATCATGTGCTCGGCGCTCGCCCAGGCCTGGCCGGCGAGAGTGAGGGCGGCGAAGACGGCGCAGGCGATCGTTTTGCGGCGCGGAGAGAAAAAATCAGTCATGATTGATGAGTCCACACAAGTTGAGGATGACGGGCGGCGTTACAGGCACGTTTTCAGGCGCCTGGTCAGGCACGATAGGCGACCGGGGGCGTATTCTTCCGTCCCCCGATGGCGGCTCAGTTTCAATTCTGTGACGATTCAGTGAATTCTGCCTAAGTCGAAAGTCGTATTGAACACGCGCGTGATGCGGAAAGTACCCATGAATGCGGGTGTTTGAGAGGCGAATTGCGGCTTTTGAGGGGGAATTGCGAGGCGTTCGCAGTGAGATGAAGACTGTTGCGGCATGAGCGATGGCAGCAAACTTCATGCCGGGCCCTCCCGTTATCCCAATCAAGTTTTTTCCCCATCCCTTCGGAGACATTCCCCCAATGACCGGGCACCAGATCGACTATGAAAGGCGCTTCGGCGGCGTTGACCGCCTCTACAGCCCCGAGGGCGCGCGGGCGATCGCCGGGGCGCACTTCGTCGTCACCGGCGTCGGGGGCGTGGGCTCCTGGGCCGTGGAGGCGCTCGCCCGCACGGGAGCAAGGCATCTGACGCTCATCGACCTCGACAACATCGCCGAGAGCAACACGAACCGGCAGATCCAGGCGCTCGGGGACGCGTACGGCATGGCGAAGGTGGAGGCGCTCAAGGAAAGAATTGCGCTCATCAACCCGCGGGCAGAGGTCGAGTGCATCGAGGACTTCGTCGACGAGGAGAACGTGGCCGAGCTTGTCGCCCCGGACGGCGTGGTGCTCGACTGCATCGACCAGGTGCGCGCCAAGGCGGCGCTCATCGCGCTCTGCAGGAAGAGAGGGCAGTTCGTCGTGACCTCGGGCGCGGCTGGCGGGCGCGTCAATCCCCTCGCGATCGAGACCGGTGACCTAGGGCGCATCTCGGGCGACCCGCTTCTCTCGTCGGTGCGCTATCGCCTGAGGAAGGAGTACGGGTTCCCGAAGGCCCCGGCCGACGCGGGAAAGCCGGGGAAGCCCCTCGCTCCCGCCTTCCGCGTGCCCTGCGTCTACTCGGCAGAGCCTGTGAAGAAGCCCATGGGGGACGCGGCCTGCGCGGTCGCACCCGGTGCGGCGCTCGCCTGCGCGGGGTACGGGTCGGGGGTGGTTGTCACGGCCTCGATCGGCATGGCGGTGGCGGCGCTCGCGATCAATGCGGTGGTGGAGAAAGCCGTGAAGGCGGCGAAGGCGGCGGGGAAGTGATCCCGGAGCTCCGGAGGAAACTCTCCTCATGAGGGTTCACCGGGGAGCGTGAACAAGGATCTGCGCAGAAAACCGATTTCAATTACGGACAAGCCTGAATCGGGCGGATGACATAGTTCCAGTTGTCGCCCCGCCGGGAGTCCTGCCCGGGACTCTCTGCCGTCAGTTCTTCACCGGTGACCACGGTGCCTTTCCCGTGATCACTGCTGGCGATCAGCGATACGCTGATCTCAAGCGACTCGGGCGGCTGACCACGCCGGCAGCGGGTGATCTGAGCTGAGATCAGAGGCTCGATCCGGTTCCACTTCGATGTGCCCGGCGGGAAATGCGAAACGTGGATCTCAAGACCGGTCTCGTCAGCAAGACGCTGCAGACAGGTTTTCCAGTGCCGGGTTTCGTCGTCGCTGCCTGCGCAGTCCGCAGTGATCATCAGCCTGCGGGCATTGGGGCAGCGTTCCCGCCCCGAGGTTTCCCACCAGCGTCTGATGCCTGCCGCAGCGAACTCGGCGGTGTCTGCGCCGATGCCGGCATTCTCCAGGCCGTCAGCGGCTTCAATGTCGGCACCGCCGGGGCCTTCAAGGTCATGACAGCCGTCTTTGCAGCCGCCGGCGAGTTCCTTCCTTCCGGCGTTGACTGAAACAACAGGCCAGCCTTCACGCAGGAAGGCCTTGCAGAGTTCATTGATGAAGCGGAACTGCTCGTCACGATTCGGCGAGGCGGCGGTCTTCTCGACGTACCTGCTGTTCTGCCGCAGGCTGAAGCCGGCAGCCTTGAGCAGCCTCGCCACGGTTTTCGGGCTGACCTTCATCCCCTTTTTCGCCAGGAGCTTCGCGAGCGTGTAGGTGCTCTTCGTCGTCCAGGTGAGCGGGTTCCCGGGGCTGCCGCTCTCGTGACCGTCAAGCAGCTTCGCGAGTTCAGTCTCGATTTCGGGATGAAGCTCCGTGACGGACTTCCGGCCGCCGCCCTCCCTGCGGATCCGGCTGCCGTCGGAAAGCGCTGCACGTGCCTCCGGGTCGTTTTTCAGTGTTTCGTACTCTTTCCGCCCCTTGATCAGTGTGGGCTGGGAAAGGCCGGAGATCTCGCTGATGAGCTTCAGGCCGCCGTGGCCGGCGAGCGCCACCAGACCGCCGACAAAACATCGGCGTTGCTGCTCATTGAGCAGGGGAAGGAGAGTCTCTATGTAGTGAGAGACCTCGGGATTGCGAAGAAAGGTGTCGTCAGCCATGGCTGAAGTATACAATGGCGGGCTCGAAAATTTAAATTTTATTTTTGCGCGGTTACTTATTATTCTTCACTTCAGAGAAGCGCCGCGGCCAGCCTCTGCATTTCTGAGAATGCATCCTCGGGACTCAGGCCGAGCGCCCGGAGGATCTCCTGCTGGGTCTTCGTCATGGCACCGCCGGGGAGCCAGCGGTTTTCGTCCTGCCGTGTCATCTCAATTCGCTCGAGCTCCCGGACGGCCTCGGGGACGGTCAGCGCGCGGCGGCGCGCCTTCGGATCCTGCACCTGCTTTTCGAGGAGGCTTCGGAAGCGGCTCTGCAGGATGAGCGCGATGAAGTCGATGAAGATCAAGGTCTCGGGCAGCACGGCGGAATACCCCGGGAGTGAGTCCAGTGAGTCCCAGCTGACGTCACGGAGGAACCCCCGGAAAGCGTCATGGCCGCGGCAGAGGCTCCAGGCCTCTGCGGCCGTCATCGCCTCGGAACTCACGATGCACGAGTACCCGCAGAGCTCAAGCTCGCGCTGAATGGCGTCCTGTTTCTCCTCGGCGGAGAGGAAGCGTTTTCTGCCGTTCTCTTCCGCATAGCGGCAGGTGAACCAGCGCGTCCAGGGCTCGGCGAACATCAAGTCGATTCCCTCGTGTCTCCTCAGCAGCTCCGCCATCCGGTCAAGCAGACGGTTGAACTCGGCGCGCTCCGCCGCCGTCTGCGACGGGTCGAAGAAGAGATGGAAGGAGCGCTCCTCGGATTCGCCGGGAAAGAGCTTCCCCCTGACGGTGACGCCGTGGACGCCGGCGGTGCCGATCCGGGTTGCCCTCTTCGTCTCAAAGGTTCCGCGGTTCGCTTCGATGAGCGACGACACCGACTCCCGGTGGCCCTGCATCATCAGCAGGAACGGAATGTCCTTTTGATCCAGATACTCGATGGTGTCGCGGCTCACGGAGCCGCGGTAGAGCACCACGCCTGCGGAATGGCAGCCGTGTTCCTCGATTCGATCGATGAGATACCTGAGCCGCCCCAGACCGGGAACCGTCCTGGGGAGGATTTTGTAGAAAAGCGGCTGACCGGCGCTGTCACTGGCCAGGGCAGGGCTGAGACTCAGCACGTTCTGACGGTTCAACACGCTTACTGACTCGGCGAGCTCAAGTTCGCCCGCCATCGCGAGCCCGTTCGTCAGGTCGCAGGAGATCCAGATGCGCTCGCGATGATCCCGGGCGCGGCTGCAGTCATCGAGGAACCCCGCGATTGTGACGTCTAAGAGCCTGGAAAGGAATTCCGGGAGGGCATCCTCGTTCAGCATGCGCATGTTCCCGGTGAAGAGCGGATGGCACCATGCGTAGTCCGGCCAGACTGCGGCAGCGTTCTCCTCCGTGACGATCCTGCAGACCGCGAGGTCGAGGATGACCCCGGCGGCGTCGGCACCGAACGAGGCCTCGAGCAGCCCGCGGAGCCGGCACTCCCGGATGACGGCCGAGAGGGCGATGAACGCACCGACGTGCACCGTGCTGCTCCTCCAGGAGGGAGGCTCCTCGGGAGGGTCCTGAGGGGCTTCGGGAAAAAGCTTCAGGTAGTTCTCGTTGGGCAGCATCAGCGTCCGGTCCGACGGGTCGACGAGCTTTCCGATGATCGTGCGCTGCGGCACGTTGTACTGACGCTCCGCGTTGTAGACGCGGCCGGTCTCGAAGAGCACGTATGTGCTGCCGCCCTTCTTCTTGAAGGTGATCCTGCCGTGGACGTCCGGGACCTTGGTGTGCTGCTTGCTCCTCCAGGAGGGAGGCTGCTCGGGAGGGTCCTGAAGAGCTTCGGGAAAAAGCTTCAGGTAGTTCTCGTTGGGCAGCATCAGCGTCCGGTCCGACGGGTCGACGAGCTTCCCGATGATCGCGCGCTTCGGAACGTTGAACTGACGCTCCGCGTTGTAGACGCGGCCGGTCTCGTAGAGCACGTATGTGCTGCCGCCCTTCTTCTTGAAGGTGATCCTGCCGGGGGCGTCAGGGACCTTGGTGTGCTGCTTGAGGTACATCAGAGAGCCTTGGAGTTGTGAGAGCCCGCCCGGGGAGGCCGGGGAACGCGGATCAAGGAGACGGCGCATCGGACTTTTCAGCATCCGATGCGCCGTCTTTTCAAAGGGATATCACCGAGGTGAATGCCTCAGATCAGAGCGGCAGACGCGCGCGGACGATCGAGGCGAACGCGGTGACGGCGCTGCCGAGCGCGAGGTCGTTGTAGTCGAAGCCCGGGTTGTGGAGGCCTGCGGTGTGGTTTTCGTCCCTGAGGCCGAGGCGCATGTAGACGCCCGGCACTTTCTCCGACATGAAGGCGAAGTCCTCGCCGCCCATCATCGGGAGCTGCTTCGTGCGGACGTGCTCCGCGCCGAAGGCGGCCTCAAGCGCGGGAATCGTGGCGCGCGTGAGCTCGGCGTCGTTGATCTGGGGCGGATAGCGGCGCTGGTAGTCGAGACGGATCTGGCCGCCGAACTGCGCGGCGACGCCCGCGCAGATCTCTTCGAAGCGCTTCTCGATCTGGTCGCGCACGGCGGGATTGAGCGTGCGGATCGTGGCGGAGAGCTCGACGCGCTGCGGGATCACGGTGGTCGCGACCGGGTCGCCCGCGTGCACGAAGCAGCAGCTCACCACAGCGGACTCGGCCGGGTTGATCGTGCGCGAAACGATGGTCTGCAGCGCGAGGATCAGCTGCGCCGCGGCCGGCACCGGGTCGATCGTCTCGTGCGGGCGCGCGCCGTGGCCGCCGCGGCCCTCGACAGTCATGTAGGCGATGTCCACCGAGGCGGTCATCGCGCCGTCGCGGATCGCGATGTCGCCGAGCGGGTTCTGCGGGTCGCCGTGGATCGCGAACACCTCGCGGCAGGGGAACTTCTCAAAGAGCCCGTCCTTGATCATCAGGTCCGCGCCCGCGAAGCCCTCCTCGCCCGGCTGGAAGATGAGGGCGACCGAGCCCGCGAAGTCGCGGTGCTTCGAGAGATAAAGCGCCGTGGCCATGATGCCGGCGGCGTGGCCGTCGTGACCGCAGAGGTGCGCGCGCTTCTCCTCGCAGCTCGTCCACTCGACGCCCGTCTCCTCCTTCACGGGGAGCGCGTCGATGTCACCGCGGAGCCCAATCATCGGGCCCGCGGCGCGGCCGTTGATGACGGCGACGACGCCGTTCTTCTCCACGCGCTCGACGCGGTCGACGGGGAAGGTGGCAAGGAATTCCTCAATCTTCTGCGCCGTGCGCACGGTGTCCATGCCGATCTCGGGATGGCGGTGCAGGTCGCGGCGGAAGGCGACGAGGCGGGCGGCGTCCTCGGCGCCGAGGAGTTCTTCAAGTGTTGAAGTCATTGATTGATGCCTTTAGTTTTTAAAATGCGGGAATATTAAACAGACGCCCAGAATCTCCGGTGTCATCAAGTTTTCGTATGATTTCCTCACTGGTGAAAATGTCTTCTGAAGCCGATCGAATCGGCAGGTCAGAGTCAATCGCAGTGATGATGGACTGTATGCCCAGGGCGGAATATTGCCGAATGAGAGTCAGAAGATTCTCCTTTTTTCTGTCATCAAGCGATTCCAGCAATCCATCATGGAAAACAAAATGAGGGTATTTCTCACCGAGGTGAGCGCGAAGAACGGCAAGGTCGAAGGCAATGCACAGCAGTTTCCTGTAAGTATGACCGAGGTCGGCGCTTGTGGAATTGCCGTTGTCATCGAGAATATCCGCCTTGAACGCAAGCTGACCGTTGGCGTTGATGATTACATTGAGAAGAGCCTGACGATCAATGACAAATTCAATGATCTCACTGAAATAAATTCTGATTTTAGTGAACAGACTGTCGGATGAACTGCACTGCAAATCCTTGTCCTCTTCAATCGCAGTGTGAAGACGACTGATTTCTTCGTTTATTGTTCGAATTTCGGATCTAAGCGAGCGAAGTTTATGGAGTTGCTCAACTTCGTATTCAAGATGTGTGATGTCATTTCTCAGATTGGATAATTCTTTTGACAGATCCTTGTATTTGTAGAAAATATCCGTGCTGCTCAGGAAGGAAAGTGCATTTGATCTCTTGAGCTGTAGATCAGCAGAAGAGATTTCAACTTGCTTCAGTCGGGTTTTTATCTCTTCCAGTTCTTTGGTGAGATAATCTTTGCGTTCCTTTCCGATCGTTTTGAGGAATTGGATGAGCTGACTGTAGTCCTTTGTTATCTGATCAGGAAAGAGAATATTGGCTTCATTGAATAACTGACTGACTTTCTCAGGATTGAAGTGAATGATTTCGTTTTCCAATGAGGAAACGATTTTCTTCTTGTTTTTATTGAGAAGATAGCGTTCTGAATTCAGAATCGCAATATCAGAATCAATATTTTCAACTAAATCAATGGTCCGTTCTTTGTCCGGGTCATTGAAATTGAAGGACTCAAGAATGGCTTCTTTTTTGGCAAGATCCGCTCTCTTCAGGAGCAGAAGACCTTCGGATTTTTCCAGGGCATCCTTGGAATCCTTGATTTCCTCGGTAAGTTGCTTGTCTCTGGCCCTGAGCTCTTCAAGCTTCTTTTCCTTTTCGTATAAATCCGTAATCTGAACGTCATTGAATCCTAATATGCGTGCGACAAAAGGAACCCAGTCGGAGTTTCTGACGATTTTATGAAGATGGAAAACGTCCCGATAGTCCTCCTGAGTACGCAGTAGATACCCAAGAGCCCGGCGATACGTCCAGTCCTTCAAAGCGGTGAAGTCAAGAATTCCGTCCAGCAGTTCAACGGATTTCGTGAATGACAGAGCATTGTGAGACCATTCTTCATCTGGCAGACTGGATAAATCGAGATTGCCTGAATCATGCAGATGGATGTTTATGCTGTTTGGAGAGGAAACGCTTCTTCTGATGGTGAGAAATGAATTGTTCCCGGTCTGAATTTCCAGATAGAATATATAGTCCTTGAAGGTATCAATATTCTTAAACAAAAATAAATCAGGATCTTTTTTCGAAAGAAGGGTGAAGTCGATGAGTCTGCCAAATGTAGTCTTGCCCAGGTTGTGAGTGTCCTTGTCCCTGTTCTCGGGAAGTTTGATTTCGGCCAGAACAACATTCAGTCCCGGATTGAAAGATACGGGCGGGAACTTTTCAGGAAGATTGGAGTAAATTCTGGAGAGTTTCATATTTTTTTCTTGTATTCAAAGGAATCTGTTTTTTGACGGTATTCAACCACTCCAAGAAGATATAGGAATGAAATGGATGGAATGAATAATGCTTCGCCGCCGTCGATGGTTTGTTTTACGTAATTATTTAAATTATCAAAACTGTCGGTCTGATTTTTGATCAGGCGATTCAGAATAAGATAGGAGGCGTAAATGACTGTTTTATCAGGGTGCGAGTGTTTAGTCGGACGGAGCATCAGAAATTCTCCCTATGTCGCAGTTCCAGTACATATAACATAATATAGCTCTTGTTGTGTTATAGTGGTCGCTTAGTATTGGATCACTGCTGATCAGGACATCTAAAATATGGTTGAACAAGTCGTCAAAGCTGGGGAATCTGCTTTTGTTCGCTATGATTTTGGATTCTATATCTGCGATTGCGGTCTCATATTTATCACGGATATCTTCATTGTTTGGGTCTGAAATAAAATCGTAAATTAAACGGCTTTCCTTGAGGCATGTATCCAAAAGGTGTTGTGAATAGTTGTTTGTCAGATTGTTGTACTTGTTTTTGTCCGCTATGTTAGTTCTTTCGAAATCCCGGGCGATCTCATTGGTTACAGCTTTGTTGATTGAATCTTTTTTATCCGCAAAAGCTTCGATCACTTCAGAGAGTTCATTTGGACGTAATGTGACTTCAAAAGTGATAGGGCTTGCGAGGAATTTTTCCTTTATATCGGGAAATTGTTTTAAGAGTAAATCAATGTCATTGGTTCCGCAGATGTGCACGGATTCATAGGGTATGTTGCATTTTTCGGATATATATTTATGAATTTTGGCCTCAGCACCGGCTGTTTTTCTTCTGTTTGAGAAAAGAATGTAGTTGTCCAGTTCGCCGCTGTTGCGCAATGCTCTGATGCGGGGTATTTCCTGATTGATGACGCAGGATTTGCTTGATTCGCTGAAAAAGCTATTTTCGAGAAAATGGCGATTATAGCCACTGGCGTGCTTCACCTGGATGATAGTGGTGCCTGTCCATGGACTTGCTTTGCTTGGAAATGCTTCTGCCGTACCGACAAATTTTCCGTCACGACCGCCGTCCCTGCCTTCTGAAAACGGCTGTGTTCCAAGTCCGAAAAGTTTCTGACAAATTAAAATAATCAGTTCTTCGAAAGCGGCCGGGGAAAGGTACTCGTACGAGAATTGCATCGGGAAAGTCCTTTATCAATACCTGACGTTGATACAGGCGGAGTCGTTGTTTTTGCTATGAGTTATGATGATGTCAACTCTTTGATCCAGGGCGACTAACGCATTGATGAGACGTTCGAGTGAAATATTCTTCAGGTTGTAATTCTTGATCTGGGATACTTTAGGCTGAGTCATTCCGGTTATCGCGGAAATTTGTTTCTGATTCAATCCGCGATCTTCCACCAGTTGGTTGAAATGTGAGGCCAGGGCCTTTTTCGCCGAATAATCGACAGGATGACTTGTCTCCGGAAATGCAATATCTTTATTCATATCGCTCAGAATGCTTGGAAAGCCCAGGTTACTTGGAGAAGGTACAACAGCTAATAGTATACCCGTTCGGGTATAGAATTGCTACATCAGAGGATGTCGTATCTTAGGGATGAAGATGACATTGTCTGTTCTCGTGTCGCTGATACTCCGACGGGCTACACTTCAACGTTACATAGAAATATCACGGCTCCGACGACGCACGGGGCGAAGGACAGGCATGCATCAAAGACCTCATGAGGGCGGCTGCTCGACCGTGATCGTCGGCCGGGCGGCGTCGATCACGGGACGCATTCTGATCGGGCACAACGAGGACAACGGCGGACGTGTCATCACGAACCGCCTCTTCGTGCCCGCGCGTGAGCATGCCGAGGGCGAACGCATTGCCTTCGAGCCCGGGACGGCGGAGATTCCGCTCCCAGCCCGGTCGCTCGGATACTGCTGGAGCGAGACGATCACGCCCGAGGGGGCGGCCTACTCCGACACCTTCGTGAACGAAGCCGGCGTCATCATCGTCTCCAACTCCTGCTCGCGCACCTGGGAGAAGGACGAGTCCGTCAACGACGGCGGCGTGGGGTACGCCGTGCGCCGCATAGTGGCCATGCGCGCCCGCACCGCCTGCGAGGCCGTGCAGATCACGATCAGACTGCAGGAGCGCTACGGCTACGTGGGCGAGGGGCGCACCTACACCTTCGCGGACGCGAACGAGGCCTGGCAGATGTTTCTGCTGCGCGGCCACCGCTGGGCCGCGCGGCGCGTGCGCGACGACGAGGTGGTCTTCACGGCGAACGCCTTCGCGCTCGACCGCGTGAACGACGTGCCGCCGGGCGACATCCTGCTTTCGCCCGACCTCATCCGCCATGCGACCGAGACCGGCCGCTACATCCCCGAGACCGGCCGCGACTACTCCGACTTCTCCTTCCGCCGGGCCTACCAGCCCTCGGAGCGGCGCTTCGCGCTCTGGAACTTTGACCGTGCCCGCACGGCCTGGGCCTATCTCACGGGCATGCGGATCACGGACCCCGAGCGGGTGCCCTATGCCGCGAAGCCGCAGCTGAAGCTCTCCGTCCGCGACGTGATGCACGTCCTCTCGGCGAGAAGCGACACCGAGGACCGTCCCGGCTTCGGCCCCTCGCACCGCACGATGCGCGACATCTCGAACGTCGGCACCTATGACGCCACAGTCTTCGAGATGGACGAGGAGCCGCTTTTGATCACCGGCTGGCGCGTGCCGGGGCGTCCCTCGGCGCTGCCCTTCGTGCCGTTCTTCCCGCTCGGCGGGCCGGCCGAGTCCGAGGCCGTGATGCCGGCGGCGCAGGCCGAGGAACAGCACTTCCATGCTCCCGCGGAGGTCTTCGACTTCCGCCCGGACCGTCCGCTCTGGAAGTTCCTGATGGCGCAGACGCTCGCCGACTGGCTCGAGGGCGACCCGAGAATCTACTCCGCGTACATGGAGTCCTGCGGCATGGGCGAGACGGCTGAGGTGCAGAAGACCGCCCGGATGCTCCTCTCCCGCGTCTCGCGCGAGAAGGCGGCCGAGGTGCTCCACGACTTCAACGAGCGCGCCTGGGCCGCGGCCGTCGGTGCGATGAGCGCGGCCTTCGAGGCGATGTCGCCCGCGAGGATCGCGATTCTCTCGGGCGACCTCTCCACGGTCTGCGCCGAGGACGACACGGTGACCGTGGCGCTCTTTCCCCGCACCGGGATGGATCCCGCGAAGATCGACCCTGGGTCGGTGAGCCTCGGGACGGTCTTTCCCACGCTCGACATGGAGTGGCACGCCGCGCGTGCGCGCGTGACCGCGATGAGCCTCGAGGACATCGACGGCGACGGCAGGCTCGAGGCGCTCTTCACGTTCCCCAAGGCCGCGATCCTGCGGCAGTGCATTCCCGGCGTGAGGACGGATCTCTGGCTCTTCGGACTCGCCGACGGCGAGCCCTTCGGCGGCGTGGACGCCGTGAGGGTGTTCGAGGAAGTGGCTGCGCCGCTCGCGATGGAGAAGGCCGGTGAGGCGGGCACGACGGACGGGCAGGCCGGCGAGACCGGGGAATTCGGGGAAGGTGCCCGGGAGGTCTGAGTCCTCCGCAGGAAGATGAAAGCCGCGGCGCAAAACCGCGGCTTTCTCATGAATGTCAGATGTAAGTCAGATTTAGCGGACAAGTCCGTACGGCCACTGCGACGTGCCGTAGGCGTTGTAGACGTGGCGGTAG
The DNA here is from genome assembly GCF_030539355.1 of Sutterella sp. Taxonomy (GTDB): domain Bacteria; phylum Pseudomonadota; class Gammaproteobacteria; order Burkholderiales; family Burkholderiaceae_F; genus Sutterella. The sequence goes on along the minus strand of NZ_JAUNSF010000008.1, from coordinate 23,960 downwards.
CCCGACTCGACGAGGACGCGCGAGGCGCGCTCGGCGCGCACGCCGGAGCGGCAGATGACGAGCACCTTGTCGTCGAGGTTCGGCACGGCGCTGAGCCTCATGCCGAACTTGAAGGACGACAACGGAACATTGATCGAGCCCGGGACATGGCCCTCGGCGAACTCGTCGGGCTCGCGGACGTCGATCATGACGACGCCGGCCTCGAGCATCTTCTTCGCCTCGGCGGGAACGACCTTCGCGTAGGCGGGGTCGGAGTAGGTGAGCGGGGAGGCCGGCTGCGGCGTGACGGGCTCCATCGCCTGGGCCGCGGCGGTCATGCCGACGACCGTCATGGCGGCGGCACAGATTTTGGTCATGAACATAAGTTTCCTTCGGGGGCGGCGGGCTGCTTTCCGGATGCGCTCGATGAGGCAGTCAGGCAGAGTTGGCAGCCGCGCAGAATTTTCAGTATTCAGCCATTCTTGCACGCCCGCCTGTCAGCGAACTTAAAGCCGGCGGGACGTGCCTCGGAACAGCAGGCCCCTGAAGGTGCACCTTCAGGGGCCTGGAAGAGATATCGAGTTCGCCAGGGAATCAGCAGATTCTCGGGAGCTGCTCGCCCGTGAGCCAGTCGACCATGCGGCGGCCGCCCATGAGGGTCACCATCTCGACGAACCCGGGGGCGGTGTCGGTGACGGTGCCGACGCGCGCGGCGCCTTCGCCGTAGGGGCTCGAGCGCATCGCGGCGAGCGCGGCCTCGGCCTCGTCGGCGGGGACGATGCAGATGAGACGCCCCTCGCAGGCCGAGTAGAGCGGATCGAGGCCGAGGAACTCGCAGGCGGCGCGCACCTCGGGCTTCACGGGGATCGACTTCTCCTCGAGCGTGATGCCCACGCGGCTCTCGGCGGCGATTTCGTTCAACGTCGTGCCGAGGCCCCCGCGGGTCGGGTCACGGAGCACGTGCACGTGCGGAGCGGCGGCGATGACGTTCGCGACCATCTGCGCGAGCGGGGCGGCGTCCGAGACGAGCGAGGTACCGAAGCTCATGTCCTCGCGCAGGCTCATCACGGTCATGCCGTGGTCGCCGATCGAGCCGGAGACGAGCACCGCGTCGCCGGGCCTGGCCGACGCGCCGGAGATCATGTGGTCGGCGATCCGTTCGCCCACGCCCGTCGTCGCGATGTAGCAGCCGTCGCCGTGGCCCTTCTCAACGACCTTGGTGTCGCCCGTGACGATCGCGACGCCGGCCTCGCGGGCGGCCTCGGCCATCGACTCGACGATGCGCTCGAGGTCGGCAAGCGGAAAGCCCTCCTCGAGGATGAAGGCCGCGGAGATCCAGAGCGGCTTCGCGCCGCACATGGCCACGTCGTTCACGGTGCCCGTGACGGCGAGACGGCCGATGTCGCCGCCGGGGAAGAAGAGGGGCTTCACCACATGCGCGTCGCAGCTCATGGCGACGGGATGCGTGATGGGCGGCATCACCGCGCCGTCATGACCCTGGGCGAGCCACTCGTTGGTGAGGTGCTTCGCAAAGAGCTCGCCGATCAGCTGCGCGGAGGCGCGGCCGCCCGAGCCGTGGGTCATCTCAACCGTGCCGCGGGCGATGTCGAGCCTGCGGCCGCGTCCGGCGCGCTCGGCCTTGAGGGATTGTTCGGTCATTCTTCTTCCTCGTATGTCAATGATTCTGTTCCTGTAGCCTTCGGGCTCACTCGTGGCGGCCGTAGCTGTAGTACGCGGCGCAGGCGCCCTCGGAGGAGACCATGCAGGCCCCGATCGGGTGGGCCGGCGTGCAGGCGCGTCCGAAGAGCTTGCAGTCCTTCGGCTCCTTCTCGCCGCGCAGGATCGCGCCGCACTCGCAGGACTTGGCGTCGGGCACCGAGATCTCGGGCATCGAGAAGCGCTTCTCCGCGTCGAAGGCGGCGTAGCGCTCACGGAGCTTCAGCGCCGAGAGCGGCACGCGGCCGAGACCGCGCCACTCGAAGCTCTCGCGCGGCTCGAAGACCTGCGCCATCAGATCGATGGCCTTCAAGTTGCCCTCGGCCGTCACGGCGCGGGTGAATTCGTTCTCCACCTCGGCGCGGCCCTCGTTCACCTGGCGGATGAGCATCAGGATCGAGAGCAGCATGTCGAGCGGTTCGAACCCGCAGACCACGACCGGCATCTTCCACTTCTCGGAGAAGTGCGCGTAGGGACGCGAGCCGATGACGGTCGAGACGTGCGCGGGGCCGACGAGACCGGCGAGCTTGGGCGCGTCAGGGCGGTCGGGGGCGGTGAGCAGGATGTGCTCCATCGCCGCGGGCGTGAGCACGTGGTTGCAGAAGACGGAGAAGTTTTTGAGGCCGAGCTTCTCCGCGGCGAGAATGGCCGCGGCCGTCGGGGGCGTCGTCGTCTCGAAGCCGATCGCGAAGAAGACGACCTGACGTTCCGGGTTCTCCTTCGCCGCACGGATCGCGTCCATCGGCGAATAGATCATGCGGATGTCCGCGCCCTCGGCGCGGCAGCGGAAGAAGCTGCGGCCCTTCGAGGCCGGCACGCGCATCGTGTCCGCGTAGGTGCAGAGGATGACGTCGTGCTCGAGCGCCAGCGCCATCGCCATGTCGATGCGGCCGATCGGCATCACGCAGACCGGGCAGCCGGGGCCGTGGATCATGCGCACGTTGGGCGGGAGCAGGTCCGAGAGTCCCCAGCGGGAGAGCACGTGGGTGTGACCGCCGCAGAACTCCATGAAGCGGTATTCGCGGGCGGGATCGGCCTCGAGGCGGATGCGTTCGGCGAGGCGCTGCGCCTCCTCCCCGTTGCGGTATTCGTCAACGTATTTCACGACGCGCTCCTGTCGGTGACCGTCTTCACATCGGCGCCGGCTTGGGCGAGCACGCGCAGCGTCTCCTCGGCTTCCTTCGCGTCGATGCGGTTGAGCGCAAAGCCGACGTGCACGATCACCCAGTCACCGGGAACCGGGTTCTCGATCAGGGAGACGTCCACGGTCTTCTCGATGCCGCCGATCCAGGCGACGGCTTCCGTGCCGTCATCCGACACGGATTTGATTTCAGCGGGTACTGCAAGGCACATGATTTAAAGCGGGTCCGAAAACGTTGAATTAGAGCCAAATTTTATTTGTCCGCGGCGGCCGGGGGCGTGCGGTCGCCGAGGAAGGGATATTCCGTGAGGCCGCGCGAGAGCGCAAGGCGCGCGAGGTGCGCTTCACCCAGGGCAAGACCGCCGTCGCCCGGCGGCACGGCGTGCGGGATGCGCGCGCGGATGCCGAGGCGGGCGAGCCTCGCGGGGATCTCGCGGGAGAGCACGCGGTTGAGCATGCAGCCGCCGGTGAGCATCACTTCGTCTTCCTCTTCGTGATCCTTGTCACCGACGAGCGAGGCGATCCAGCGGGCGAGCCCGTCGGCGACCGTGATCTCGAAGAGCTTCGCGAGCCCCGCGGCGTGTTCGCGCGACGGGTCGGCGAGGCGCTCGCGGGCGATCTCCGCGAGAAGCGGCGACAACCGGAGGACGCCCGATTCGACCGGGGCGAGGTCCGCCCTGGGGGCGGGATCCTCGGCCGAGGTCTCGGCGAGGCTCTCGAGCCGCATCGCGGCGGTGGCCTCGTCGTGCACGACGCGGGCGAGCCCGAGGAGGGCGGCCGCGGCGTCGAACCAGCGTCCGAGCGCCGTCGTGAGCGGCGTGCGGGGCGAGGCGACGAGCTTCGTGATTTCGGCGAGCATCATCTCCGGGACGTCGGGCCCGGCGAGGAGCTCGAAGCGGGCCTCAGGCATGCCGGCGCGCACGAGCGCGGCCGCGGCCATGCGCCAGGGCTCGCGTGCGGCGCGGTCGCCGCCCGGGAGGGGCAGGGCCTCGAGACGCCCCAAGCGCGTGAAGCCCTCTGCGGAGCAGGCGAGGAACTCGCCGCCCCAGACGCCGCCGTCGGGACCGAGCCCGACGCCGTCGAGCGCGGCACCGTAGGTCCTGGTGACCCTGCCGGCCTCGGCCATCGCGGCGCCGACGTGGGCGGCGTGGTGGGCGATGCGGATGAGGGGCTTCCCCGTTTCGGTGGCGAGCTTCTCGGCGAGCTGCGTCGAGAAGAAGTCCGGATGCAGGTCGCAGGCGTATGCGCCCGGCGCGTGCTCGAGGATGCGCGAGAGGTGCGCGACCGCGAGCTCGAGCGCCTCGCAGCTCGAGAAGTTCGAGAGGTCGCCGATGTGCTGCGAGAGGAAGAGCTCGTCGCCGCGGGTGAGCGCGGCGGCGTTCTTGAGGTACGAGCCTGTGGCGAGCACGTCCGGGGCGTTCTCGACCGCGGGGATCTTCACGGCCTCGGGCGTGACGCCTCTCGCGCGGCGCACCCAGAGCGTGCCCGAGTCGATGACGCGGGCGACCGAGTCGTCGCAGCGCACGAGGATCTCGCGGTTGTGCATCAGAATGAAGTCTGCGATGGAGCCGAGTCGTTCCACCGCCTCGTCGTTGCCGATGACGAGCGGTTCTCCGCCCGGATTGGCGCTCGTCATGACGACAAGCGGCTCCTGCGGCTCGTCCATCCAGGAGGCGGGCCCGTTCTTCCCCTCGGGTTCGCCGGCGAGCGAGTGGAAGAGGAGTGCGTGGAGCGGCGTGTAGGGGAGCATCACGCCGAGCTCGGAGAGACCGTCGGCGATGCCGGGAAGGGCCGCCGCGGCGCCGGGATCCGCTGCGACCGCAGCGCGGAGCTCGGCCGACTTGCGGCAGAGCACGATCGGATGGGCGGGCGAGGTGAGAAGCTCGGCTTCCCTGTCGTTCACATTCACCCAGCGGCGGGCGCTTGCGACGCCCGCGCACATCACGGCGAGGGGCTTCTCGTCGCGGCCCTTGCGGGAGCGCAGGCGCTTCACGGCCTCCGGGTTTCTCGCGTCACAGACGAGATGAAAGCCCCCGATGCCCTTCATGGCGACGATCTTTCCCTCGAGAATGGCACGGGCGGCCTCGCGCACGGGATCACCGGGGAGCGGGGTGCCGTCAGCAGCGGTGAACGTGAGCTGCGGCCCGCAGACCGGGCAGGCATTGGGCTGCGCATGGAAACGGCGGTCCGCCGGGTCGCGGTACTCGGCGAGGCACTCGGGGCACATCGGGAAGACGGCCATCGAGGTCTGGGGGCGGTCGTAGGGGAGCGCCCTCGTGATCGTGAAGCGCGGACCGCAGTGCGTGCAGTTCGTGAAGGCGTAGCGGTGGCGGCGGTTCGCCTTGTCGAAGATGTCCGCGAAGCAGTGCGCGCAGGTGGCCGCGTCGGCGGTGATCATCGTCGTCACCGCCCCGGAGTGTTCGGAAGCGGTGATCGAGAACTCCGTGAAGCCCTTCATCTCGGCCGGGAACACCTCGATCGAGTCGATGCGGGCGAGCGGCGGCTTCTCACGCATGAGCTCATCAGGGAACGCGTCGAGCGCGGCGGGCTCGCCCTCGAGGCGGACGCCCACGCCCTGCGGGTCGTTGAAGACCTCTCCCGTGAGGCCGAGCGCGACGGCGATCCTCCAGACGGTGGGGCGGAACCCCACGCCCTGGACAAGACCCTCGACGCGTACGAGACGTGCTTCGGTCGGCATGCTTGGACTACTGCTCCTTCGGGGACGGAGGAACCGCCCCCGGCGGGTACGGCCGGGAGCCCGCCCGGGCGCTCCGTGCTTCTTTTGAAGCTTCGGGGTGCACCGCGCGGGCGCTCTTCATATCAGCGGCCGGTACCGGAGAAAAAAATGTGCGGGATCAGAGGCTCGCGAGAACGAGCTGGGCCTTCACCCAGGCGATCCACTTCTCAAGGCCCTCGCCCGTCGTGGCGGAGACGCGGATCACCTTGGCGCGCGGGTTGACGCGGAGCACATTGGCCTCGGCCTTGTCGGCGTCAAAGCGCACGTAGGGCAGCAGGTCGATCTTGTTCAAAAGCACGAGCGACGAGGCGCGGAACATGTCCGGGTACTTGAGCGGCTTGTCCTCGCCCTCGGTGACCGAGAGAATCGCGACCTTGGCGGCTTCGCCGAGATCGAACTCCGCCGGGCAGACGAGGTTGCCGACGTTCTCGATGAAGAGAACCGAGTTCTCCTCGACGGGAAGGGCCTCGAGCGCGCGTTCGATCATGGCCGCGTCAAGGTGGCAGCCCTTTCCGGTGTTGATCTGGAGCGCCCGGGCACCGGTCGCGCGGATGCGCTCTGCGTCGTTCGCGGTCTCCTGGTCGCCCTCGATCACGGCGGTCGGGAATTCCTTCACGGTGCGCAGCGTCGCGGCCAGAAGTTCCGTCTTGCCCGAGCCCGGCGAGGAGACCAGATTCAGCGCGAGCGCATGGCGCGCGGCGAACTTCGCGCGGTTGCGGTCCGCGATGGCGTTGTTGCGCGCGAGGATGTCCTCCTCGACCGCGATCGCACGGCCCGCGGGCATCGAGGAGTCGTGGCTGTGCTCGGGATGGGCATGATCATGCGTGTGCTCATGATCATGGCTGTGACCGTGGTCATGGTCGTGCGTATGGGGATGCGCGTGGTCATGGTCATGGTGATCATGGTCATGATCGTGGTCGTGGACCGTGATCGTCACGTTGCCGTTCTCGTCCACGGTCTCATGCATGTGGGGGCCGGAGTGGCCGCAGCCGCAGGTGGTGCACATATCTGTAATCTTCCTCGTCGTTTACTGCGGGATCCCTTCCTCCTCGGGTTTTATCGAGTGAGGAGGCATCCTCTGTGTCTCTGAAGTCTAGCCCCGCGGCGGAGTATTTCGTATCTCCCGGAGGGGGCGGTTGTCAGTGTCTTAAGAATGGGTTCGTCAGGCCGGGGGCCCCTGGTCGTCCGTGGCCTCGATGATCTCGAGCACCCGCATCTCGGTGCCGCCCGTGGCCATGAGGCGGAAGCCGCCGCACTTCGGGCACGCGTCGCCGTACTGCTTCAACGGCACGGTCGCTTCGCACGTCATGCACCAGGCCTCGCCCGCGGGGCGCTCGATCGCGAGCGGCGCGGTCGCGGCGACGCCGCCTTTCCTCACCGACTCCCAGGCGAACTCGAGGCTCGGGATGTCCACGCCGGCGAGTTCGCCGACGGCGATGCGCACGGTGCGCACGCGTTTCACGTCGTTCGCGCGCGCGGTGCGCTCGACGATTTCGAGAATGCCTTCGGCAAGCGAGAGCTCATGCATGGGCGGGCTCCGGGTTTCCGGGGATGAAAAGCGGATCGGCGGCGGTGCGCGCGGCGGCGCGCCCGTCGTCATCCTGGGAGGGCTCGTCGATGCCGCCCATCATGGCGGCGCGGCCCTCGGCCGTCTGGGACTGGCCGTTCCAGAGGAACGTGACGGGAACGCACGCGTCGAGCCCGAAGAGCGCGCGGCGGATGCGGAGTTCCGCGAGTCCGCGGGCCTCCTCGCCCTCGGGATAGTCCATCTGCTTCGCGGCGAGACAGGCCATGCGCTGGCCCGCCCCGTTGGGCGAGAACTGCCACTCGGTGGGCGAGGTGATGCGCAGTTCCGTCACCTCGGGCGCACTGCCGTCGGCCGCGCGCGAGACGCGCACGGCGTGCGTGAGAAGACCGCGCGCGGTCTCGACGAACGAGATGCCGACGCCCGTCTCGGGCCTCGCGCTCCAGATGATGGAATTCAACTCGACCTCGCGGTCATGGTCGTCGATGTCGCCGGGCTTCGTCTGCAGGCTCGCGGCGGCCGCGGAGAGCATCACCGCGCACTCAAGCACGCGCGAGGCGACGAGCGCGACGGGACCGAGCCCGTGGCGGACCATCAGTTCCTTCACGGCCGGCACGGCGCGCAGGCGCGCGACGGCACCGGTGAGCCTCGGCGTGCCCTGCCAGAAGGGCGAGAGATCAAAGCCCGCGTCGACGAGCATGCGGTAGGAGAACTCCTCGGCGAAGTCGTCGGTGAGGTACTCCGAGCGCTCGGGGAGCATCGGAATGTCGAGCGCGAGCGCGTCGTTGTCCTGCATGAGGCCCGCGAGCAGGTGCGCCGCGGGAAGCGTCGCCGCGTTCTCGTTGGCCCACGTCGAGAGGGCGTTCCCCTCGGTCATCGTGAGGGCGAAGGTCTCCGGGGTCATGCCCCAGAGGAAGCGGCTGCCAAGCCCGGCGGCCTCTTGGGCGACGATCTTGAGCGTCGCACGGGCCTCCTCGACACGCGCGCGCTCGGCGTCTCCCCAGGGGAGCATCGGATCGAGCGAGGCGAGGTGGCCGGCCACCTGCGCCATGCGGGCGCGCAGACGCCCGAAGGCGCGCATGTCAACGGCGGCCATCGCGGTGAGGCGCGGGAGCGTCGAGAGGAGCCCCGAGAGCGTGCACTCACGCTCGAGGCGCGCGGCCTCGAGCACGAGGACGCGCAGGTTTTCGGTGACGGCCTCGAGACGGACGGCTTCCTCAAGGAGCCCCAGGTCCTTCCCGCGGCGGTCGTGGACTGTGAGGCCGCAGGCGGCCATGCGGGCGCTGTCATAGGCCGCGAGATGCGCGACCGGGCAGAGTCCGTAGACGATCGTGAAGAGACGGCGCGCGCGGCCGCGGTTCGCGGGGAGCGTCATCGCACGGGCGAGCGCGTTCGTGCGCGTGGACGAAACGCACGCGCTCGGGCGCTTCCCGGCGTTGCGTTTGAGCGCCACGCAGATCGCGGCCTCGTCCATCATGGCGGAGATCGCAGAGGTCGTCATAGAGGCCTCCCGGTGCCCGGGGTGTTCGATTTCGGCGCGGGCGCGGCTGCCGGCGCGGCGGAGGGAGCGGGGGCGGCGGGAGCGGCCTTCGGCGCGGCTTCGGCAGCCTTCGCGGCTTCCTGCGCTGCGGCCTGGGCGGCCTCCGCGGCTTTCTGAGCGGCGACGAAGTCGTCGCCGGCCTTCGCGGCCTCGAGCGTCTGCTTCTTCGGGGCCTCGGCGGACTTCTCCACATAGCGTTTTCCCCGGCCGAAGAACTCGCGGCGCGAGACGCGGCGCTCCATCACGGGCTCCTTCTTCTCGGGCTCGGGCGGCTTCGGGGTGAGAACGGGCGTCTTCTCGTAGCCCTTCGGGGGTGAGACGCGGATCGGAATCACGCGGCGGAGTTCTCCGTCGGCCGTGGGCGGAATCCAGGCGGTGGCGTCCTCGTCATCCTCGGGGATCGAGGTGGCCTTCAGCATCGCGTCGAAGCACGTGGCCGCGAACGCGTCCGCGGTCTCCTGGTCGGCGATGTCGAGCACGGGGCTCTTCAAGGAGAGCAGCAGGAACCGGCCGAGCAGCGGGTCGGCCATCGACACGAAGGGGAAGTCCCCGGCGGGGAGTTCAATGAGGCGCGAGCGGCCCGGGGGCACGTCCACCCAGCCCTCGCGCGAGCCGCAGACATAGACCGCGAGGATCGCCCAGGGCGTCGTCATCACGCCGATCCAGTCGTTGCCCCAGCGGCGGAACCCGGCCGGGCGCACCTCCACCTTCGGATTGAGCACGGGCAGGCCCGCCATGCGGGTTCGTTCGATCTCGCGGAAACCGTCGGTGAAGAAGTCTGCCGGGGACTCTGCGAACACGCGCAGGTTCTCGGCCTGGGACCCGGTCTTCTCTTCGCTCATCAAGGTGCTCTCTCCTCGCTCACCGTTCCGGGGGCGGGGATGCCTGCCTCTCCATATATGAGGGCGGTGCGATCCCCGGGCTACGGGGGCTCCGGACGGGGCGTCTGAATTGTTCTTTCTCCCGGGACGGCGGCCGGGGCGCTCCAGGGGCGCTCCGGGGGCACGATCCCTTTCAGAGTATAGGAACGAACCCCCTCGCGGCTCATCAGCCAAAGGGAGGCACGGGGGTAGTGCTAAAGGTGGAGTTCCTTTCCATCCCCAAAGTGGAGTGTCACCGGGTTGAAAATGCGAACGGTTCTCAGCTTTGTTTTGTCAGGGAATTTTTCGAGGGTTTTCCCTGAGAAAATACTACTAGGTAGTACTTCAGGGGTAGGCGGAGTGTGCGGAAGGTCAATGGCGGCTCCCGCGGGGGCGTCTTTAATCTTGCACTCGAAAGTTTCGAGCTGTCCGAAGGTCACCGCACCGTCTCGACGTTTCTGATGTTCCGCCCCTGGGGGCTGAGTTCAGGGCGGAACAGAAAGCGGATGTCGGACACTGAAGCCGCAATACCTATTACTCAAGCGGCTCGGGTTCGTCAGATCCACGACGGCTCAGGAAAAGAAGCTTCGGACCCCGGTAAAGGCAAACCCTCCTGTCCTGATCAGGGTCCGCTCGAGAAACAAAAGAGGGGGAGACCCACACATGCTTGAAACGCAATATGAGGCGTTGCGGCGCCAGGGCGTGAGCCGCCGCAGCTTCCTGCAGTTCTGCTCGCTCACCGCTGCGAGTCTCGGTCTCGGCAGCGCCGGTGCTCAGGAAATCGCCAACGCGATGGAAACGAAGCCCCGCACTCCGGTGATCTGGCTCCACGGCCTCGAGTGCACCTGCTGCACCGAGTCCTTCGTCCGTTCCTATTCACCCTTCGTTGAGGACGTCGTCCTCTCGATGATCTCGCTCGACTACGACGACACCATCATGGCCGCCGCCGGCGAGCAGGCCGAGGAGTCCCTCGCCGAGACGATCGAGAAGTACAAGGGCAACTACATCCTCGCCGTCGAGGGCAACGTTCCGCTCTACCAGGGCGGCATCAACTGCGTGCCGAACGGTGAGATCTTCCTCAACAAGCTCAAGCACGTCGCCGCGGGCGCCAAGGCCGTCATCGGCTGGGGCTCGTGCGCCGCCTGGGGCTGCGTGCAGGCCGCGAAGCCGAATCCCACGGAAAGCGTGCCTATCACGGAGATCATCACGGACAAGCCCGTCGTGCTCGTTCCGGGCTGCCCGCCGATCCCGGAGGTCATGACCTCTGTGGTCACCTACATCCTCACCTACGACCGTCTGCCGCCGCTTGACCGCCTCGGCCGTCCGAAGATGTTCTACGGCCAGCGCATCCATGACAAGTGCTATCGCCGCGGTCACTTTGACGCCGGTCAGTTCGCCGAGAAGTTCGACGACGCCGGTGCCAAGCTCGGCTACTGCCTCTACAAGGTCGGCTGCAAGGGCCCGACGACTTACGCGCCCTGCTCGACCGTCCAGTGGAACGAGGGCCTCTCCTGGCCTGTCAAGTCCGGTCACGGCTGCATCGGCTGCGCCGAGCCCAACTTCTTCGACAAGGGCTCGTTCTACGAGCACGAGACGACCGTTCTGCCGCCCGTCTTCGGCGGTGTTGAAGGCACTGTTGACAAGGTCGGTCTCGCCACCGTCGCCGTCGTCGGCGTCGCCGCGGCCGCGCATGCCGCCCTTTCGTGCGTCGCGCAGGCCCGTGCCAAGACCAACAAGGAAATCGGAGGTAAGGAATAATGAGCGAACGCAGAATCGTCGTCGACCCCGTCACCCGCATTGAGGGTCACCTGCGCGTTCAGGCCGTCCTCGGTGATGACGGGAAAATCACTGACGCCATGAGCACCGGCACGATGTGGCGCGGCCTTGAGGTCATTCTCAAGGGCCGTGACCCCCGTGACGCCTGGGCCTTCGTTGAGCGTATCTGCGGCGTCTGCACGGGCATTCACGCCCTTGCCGCCGTCCGTTCCGTTGAGGACGCCATCGGTATCAAGATCCCGAAGAACGCGAACCTCATCCGCAACCTGATCAACGCGACCCTCTACACGCAGGACCACATCGTCCACTTCTATCAGCTCTCCGCCCTTGACTGGGTGGACGTGGTGAGCGCCCTCCAGGCCGATCCGCGCGAAACGGCTGACCTGCAGCAGAAGATTTCGCCGCGTCATCCGCTCGCGGCCGTCGGTTACTTCCGTGACATCCAGAACCGTGTGAAGAAGCTCGTCGAGTCCGGCCAGCTCTCCATCTTCAACAAGGGCTACTGGGGCCACCCCGAGATGAAGCTGCCGCCCGCGGTCAATCTTCTCGCCGTCGCCCACTACCTCGAGGTCCTGGACTTCCAGCGTGAGTGCGTCCGCATCCACACGATCCTCGGCGGCAAGAACCCGCACCCGAACTATCTCGTCGGCGGTGTCGCCTGCCCGATCAACATGCACGACACGGGCGCCCAGGGCACGATGGTGAACGAAGTCACCCTCAACTACATGCGCCAGGTCGCCAAGCAGGCCGTCGCGATGGTTGAGAACGTGTATCTGCCGGACATCAAGGCGATCGCCTCCTTCTACCCCGAGTGGTTCAAGTACGGCGGCGGCCTGGCCGGTAAAAATATGTTGTGCTGCGGCGACTTCCCGGAGATCCCCAACGACTGGTCCGACAAGTCCCTCCAGCTCCCGCAGGGCGTCATCGTCAACGGCAACCTCAATGAGGTCCACGACTTTGACCCGCGCGACCCCGAGCAGCTGCAGGAATTCGTCGATCACTCGTGGTACCAGTACCCGGATCAGAACAAGGGTCTGCATCCGTGGGACGGCATCACCGAGCAGAAGTACGAGCTGCCCCCGGGTGCCGAAGGCACTGCCACGAAGTTCTCGTGGCTCACGCCGGACGGCAAGTACTCGTGGGTCAAGAGCCCGCGCTGGCGCGGCCACATGATGGAAGTCGGCCCGCTCGCCCGCCTTGTGGTCGGTGTCGCGAAGAACGTTCCGCACATCAAAGAACCCGCTCTCGCGCTCCTCTCCGAGCTCAACGCTCCGCTCGAGGCCGTCTTCTCGACGCTCGGCCGCCATGCCGCGCGCGCTCTCGAATGCCACTGGGCCGCCCAGAAGATGGTCCAGTACGTCGACGAGCTCACCGCGAACATCAAGGCCGGTGACGAAGCCGCCGCCAACATGGAGTTCTGGGAACCGTCGACCTGGCCGAAGCAGTGCCGCGGCGTCGGTCTCTCCGAGGCCCCGCGTGGCGCGCTCGCGCACTACTGCGTCATCAAGGACACGAAGATCGAGAACTGGCAGGCTGTCGTCCCGACGACCTGGAACGCTTCGCCGCGCTCCAACGAGGGTCAGCAGGGCGCCTTCGAGCTTTCGCTCATCGGCACCCCGATCGCCGATCCCAAGCGTCCGCTTGAGATCATCCGCACGATCCACAGCTTTGACCCGTGCCTCGCCTGCGCGTCCCATCTCCTGAATCCCGAGGGTGAGGAACTCTGCTCGGTTCAGGTCCGCTGACAGCGGAGAGGAGGTTTTCCATGAAAATCGATCCAGTCACCTACGAAGTTGACATGAGCGCGGGCACGCACCCGCTCTATGTCTGGGAGGCACCGGTTCGAGTCTGGCACTGGGCAATGATGGTCTGCATGTTCGTGATGATCTTCACGGGCTTTCTCATCGGCGCTCCGCTGGTGTCGAATTTAGGTGACACCTGGTCTACCTACGACTTCGCTTACATCCGCTTTGCTCACTTTGCCGCGGGCATCATCTACACGGGTCTTTTTGTCTACCGCCTCTACTGGATGGTGGTCGGCAACAAGTACGCGCGTCAGATCTTCATCCCGCCGCTCTGGAGCTTCAAGTGGTGGAAGGGTGTCTTCGGACAGGTCGCCTACTACCTCTTCATGAAGAAGACGTCTGCCGAGTACGCGGGCCACAATCCGCTCGCCCAGCTCGCCATGTTCGGCTTCTTCACGATCGGCTCGATCGTCATCATCATCACGGGTCTCGCGCTCTACGCGCAGGCCTGGGGTGAGGGCATCGGCTGGATGAGCTGGTTCGGCTGGGTGTTCACCCTCTGCGGTGACGCTCAGGCGGTCCGCACGATCCACCATGCCACGATGTATGTCTTCATCATCTTCTCGATCGCTCACATGTACATGTCCTTCCGCGAGGACATCATGGGCGGTTGCACGACCCTCTCGTCGATGACGACGGGCCTGAGGATGTTCAAGCACACCGAGCACTGATCGTCCCTTGAGCCTCTCCCGGTCCCTCGGGGCCGGGAGGCCTGATCAGACAAGAAAAGCCCTCCGGGATTTCGGTTCCGGAGGGCTTTTCCTATTGGTGTCCGAAGAATCTTGTAAAAATTTATGTCTGCGCTCATGTCTGCGACGTGATCTGACGGTTTGTGTGCTAATGTTGGTTCTGCCCCCGGAGGAAGTGATGATGTGAGTGCCGCCGGCCAGGTGATTCTGATGGGAGGGGGCTGTGGATTGCCGGGGTGAGTCAGAGCTCTGTGTGTTTGTGTATTTTCTCTGCGACGGCAGGGGTGTTTCTATGGAGTTGCCAGCAAGGCCGCCTCCGTATTTGGTTTCCCCACTTCGGTGGGGGTGTTTCTGCGACGGGCTTTCTGATGGGCGCTCCGTTTGTTTTCCCCGCGAAAGCGGGGGTGTAATTTCCCTGCAATAGCAGGGGTGACGTTTACCCACGAAAGTGGGAGTGCTAAAGAACGAGACCCGCAGGATTTCAGTCCGGCGGGTCTTTTTCGATGGGAGGTTCGGGAAGGGAGTCCCCGGGAGGGCGGACTTTACGCCCTGTGCAGGATGTCGAGCACCGTGCGCAGGTCTCCCACGGAGATCTGGCCCGGGGCGGAGACCTTGGCGACTGCGCCGAAGGTGGCCGCGGACCCGAAGGCTTCACCGGAGAGGCGCGAGATGACGCCGGTCTTCGACATGCTCATCGTGATGACGGGACGGTCGGCGGTCTCGGAGAAGGCTGCGGTGGCGGCGAGAAGTTCGATCACGTCGGCCTTGCTCTGCGGCATGACCGCGACCTTCGGCACGTCTGCGCCGAGCTCCTGCATCTTCGTGAGCCTCGCGAGGAGCTCCGCCTTCGGCGGAGTCTTCTTGAAGTCGTGGCTCGACATGATCACCTTGACGCCCTTCGCGTGAGCCTCGGCAAGCGCTTCCTTCACGAATTCGTCGCCGGTGAAGAGCTCGAGATCGATCGCATCGACAAGGCCGCTCCCGGCGACAGCGATGTTGAGGTCCGTGTAGACGCGCGGATCGAGGGCCTGCTCGCCGCCCTCGGCCTTGGAGCGGAAGGTGAAGAGGATCGGCTTCCCGGGGAAGGCTTCGCGCAGTGCCCTGAGAGCCTCAAGAACCTTCGCCGTCTCGGTGATGGCCGAGAAGAAGTCCGCACGCCACTCGAGGATGTCGAAGTCGGCGGCCTGATAGGCCGCGGCCTCGCGATTGACGGCCTCGATGTCCGCGGCCATCAGGGAGACGAGGATCTTCGGCGCGCCCTCGCCCAGGGTGACATTCTTCAGGGTGACGGTCTTCATGGAATTGCTGCTTCTGCGGGTGTTGGATGGGTGAGAAGGGACGGGAACGGTCAGAGTATCACTTGAAACCCATGACCTCTCGGACATGGTCGATCGGGAAGTCCTGACCGGTCCAGAGCTTGAACTGCGTCGCCCCCTGCCACAGGAGCATCTGATACCCGTCCACCGTCCGGCAGCCGGCCTCGGCGGCCTGGCGGAGGAAGCGCGTGATGTGCGGGTTGTAGACGCACTCGGTGACGAGCAGATCCGGGCGGAGCATCGAGGTGTCGGTGATGATGGACATGTCCTCGCACGGTCTCATCCCGACTTTTGTTGCGTTCGTGAGCACGTCCGCCCCTGCGATCGAGTCTCCGAAGAGCTTGCGGTCATCGAGGTCGCAGACCGTCACCTTGCAGTCCGTCGCGTCATTGACGCGCCTGGCGAAAACCTCCGCACCTTCCCAGAAGCTGTCCCTGCGGTTGAAAAGCTTGATCTCCCTGAAGCCTTCGACCGCGGCCTGGGCACCGATCGCGGTGGCGGCACCGCCTGCGCCCACGAGCACCATGGTCTTGCCCTTGACATCGAAGCCCGTCTCGCGGATGCCCATCAGGTGACCGGTGCCGTCGGTGTTGTAGCCGGTGAGGTGCCCGTTGTCGTTCACGATCGTGTTGATCGCCCCGGCGAGCTTCGCCGCCGGATCGAGCTCGTCCATGAACTCGACGGCGAGCTGCTTGTTCGGCATGGAGACGCCCGAGCCGCGCATCCTGAGAGCCTTCAGCCCCCTGATGGCATCGGGGAAGGCCTGCTGATCCACCTCGAAGGCCATGTAGCACATCGGGATGCCGAGCTTCTCGAGCGCGGCGTTCTGCATCTTCGGCGAGAGGCTGTGGCGGATCGGATAGGCCATGAGGCCGATCAGTTCGTACTTGGCGGTGACTTCCAAGGCGGGTCTCCAGAAGGAAAGTAAATTCGGGGCGGTCAGGCAGTCGGCTGCGCAATGCACCATCCTGGAGCCGCGAACCGTAAGTATCCCGCCGTCGCGGCACGTGCGGGGTAAGCGGCAGAACCTAGACGGTGTGGCTGAAATCAGATAGCGCGAAGAGAAGCACGCAAAAAGGCTTGAATGGGTTTGCACCAAAACTGGTCGTCGCGTATCTTCGACTATCCGTCTCTCTGCCTGTGTCGCGCTGTGAGGACATGTTTCCCACGGCCGGGATCCCGCGCCGGACACAGCAGGGAACGCCGAACAAGAACAAAAACTGCAGCCCGGAGATCCCGAGTGCGACGCTACCTCAACGCCCTTTTCCTCTATCTCAACTACTGCATCCACGGCATGGCCATCATCATCCTGGCGCTCCACATGCCGGATCTCTCGAAGCAGTGGGGCACGGACGCCGCGGGCGTGTCGGTGGTTATCTCGTCGCTGGGGCTCGGCCGCCTCTCGGTGCTCTATGTCGCCGGCATTCTCTCGGACCGCTTCGGACGCCGCCCCTTCGTGCTCCTCGGCGGCCTTACCTACATCTGTTTCTTCCTCGGGATCGTCAACACCGAGTCCCTGACGACGGCCTATGTCTGCGGTTTCCTCGCGGGGTGCGCGAACTCCTTCCTTGACGCGGGCACGTACCCGAGGCTCCTTGAGCTTTTCCCCAGATCACCCGGTCCGGCCGTGATCATGATCAAGGCCTTTGTCTCGCTCGGGCAGGGGCTGCTCCCGTTCATCATTGCCTGGCTTGCCTGGAGCGGCCTCTGGTTCGGCTGGTGCTTCGTCGCGGCCGCGGCCGGGCTCGCCATCAACTTCATCGTCATCCTCTGCATCTCGAGTCCTCAGGCGGAGCGTCCCCGCAGGACGCTTGAGAGGAAGCGGGAGACGGGCACGGCGGCGTGGCTCGATGTCACGTGCTACGCGCTCTTCGGCTACGTCGGCATGGCGACCTTCCAGCTGGTGAGCAACTGGCTCGCGCAGTACGGCGAGCTCATCGCCGGCATGCCGCGGGACGGGGCTCTGCGGCTTCTCTCTTTCTACACCGCAGGGTCGCTGATCGGCGTGTTCCTCTCGTCGGCCGCTCTGCGCACCTTCCTTAAGCCCCGCGTGATGCTCGTTCTCTGCACAACGGTGAGCTTTCTGTCGCTCGTCGCCGTGACGCTCTTTCCCACGCCGCTCGTGGTGACCTGCTTCGCCTTCGTCTTCGGCGTGTTCGCCGCGGGCGGCGTACTGCAGCTCGGTCTCGCGCTGCTTGCGGCCCAGTTCCCTGAGGCCAAGGGGCGGGCGACCGGCATCTACTACAGCGCGGGCAGCATCGCGACCTTCTCCATTCCGCTCGTCACGGCCTGGATCTCGCGGCATGATTCGGTGATGGGGATCTTCCTCTTTGACGCCGCCATCGCCTTCACGGGCGTGCTGCTCGCGTGCTTCATCGCCTGGAGAAGCCGGCAGGCGGAGTTGGCGCAGAAGGTCGCGGAGCAGACCGCCTGACCGTGACCGGCGGAGGCCGAAGGAGGTCGAAAGAGGTCGAAAGAGGCCGGCCGGAGGCCGGCGAAGGCAGGGGAGAACTCCCGGGATCTTCTTATAATCATCGGCAAACGGACCCACTTCAAGTTCCCGGGCGGGTCCTTCTTTTCGCAGTGTCTCATGAAACAACGACCGATACTCGCCCTTGCCGCCCGCCTGCACGAGGAGGGACATCGCCGGCTGCTCGCCTCGCTCAAGTCCGCGGGCCTCGCGGATCTCACCACGAGCTGCGGCGACATCTTCATGGTGCTCTTCCAGAAGGAGGGACAGAGCCTCACCGCGGTCGCCGAGAAGATTCACAGGACGAAGTCCACGACGAGCATCATGATCGACCGCCTTGTGAAGCAGGGCTACATCGAGAAGCGCGTGTCGCCGAAGGACGCCCGGGCGACCGTTATCTGCCTTACCGACAAGGGCAGGGGTCTGAAGCCCGTGATGGATGAGATCTCCATGGAGCTCACGGAGTCGCTCTGCAACGGTCTCACCGACGAGGAGGCGGATCAGCTTGAGCGCCTGCTCGCCAAGGCCGTCTTCGGGATGAAGACGGCGGAGAAGACGGTCTTCGTGAGCCCCCGCAGGGGCGGAGGCGAGAAGGAGTGAGCGTTCGCTCACTCGTGAAGGCCGTTCAGCCGGAAGCCTGGGAAGTCTGAGAATTCTGGACAAGCGAGCCCCGCTGGGATGCCCCGCGGGGCCGTTTGGTAACATCCCAATCAATACACACGGAGTGTGGGTCGAGTGAGGAACGGGCGTGAACCGCTTGGCGGACTGCAGGCGTGTGTGGTGTGTGGGGAAGCGTTTCGGAGGAGGTCATGAAGTACATCATCGCCATCGAACCGGCGGATCGGGAGAACCCCGACTTCGGCGTGATCATTCCCGACCTGCCGGGCAGCTTCTCACAAGGAAGCGACCTTGACGATGCCGTCCGGAATGCGCAGGCCGCCGCGGAACTCTGGCTCGGGGCGGCCTTCGACGCGGGGCAGAGCACGCCGAAGCCCTCGAATTTCGATGATCTCAGGGAGGCGCATCCCGAATGGGCCGGATGGATCTGGGCCGCGGTCGACATTGACCTCAGCCGTCTCTCCGGGAAAACGGAGCGGATCAACGTGACGCTGCCGCAGCGCGTGCTGCGGCGGCTTGATGCCCTCGCGAAGCGCTCGGGCGACACCCGCTCGGGATACATCGCCAGACAAGTGATGAGCGGCGAATGGAAGTGAGCCGGCCTTCGGCCGGATTCACAGCGGGCGGAAGCCAGAAAAGAAACGCCTCCCTGGCGCAGGCTTCGGGGAGGCGAAGGGAGGCTGTCTCGGAACGGCCCTGGAAGAGGATCAGGATTCGTCGAGGCTCAGCGTGAAGGTGCCGCTCGGATCGATCTCGGGGAGGTACTCCCGGTAGGTCGCGATGATCGCGCGCTCGGGATCGGTGTCGCGGAAGGTCTCCGGGTAGAAGACCTTGGCGAGGAACTCCGTGAAACGCCAGTCGATGATGGAGCGCAGGCTGCCGTGGTCGACGCCGTAAAACCGGCGGTTCTTCACCGCGGGGAGACCCTGCCAGAGCGGGCGCTTCAGGAACGTCTCGAGGCGCTTCAGAGCCAGATCACGCGGAACCGTGAAGCCCATCGCCATCTGGTCGGCGTGGTTGTTGTTCCAGAGGGAGCCCCCGATGATGATGATCTCCGGGCGGCGGGAGAGCACGAACTCGCGGGTGAGCGCGCCCCAGGGCTCGGGGTTGTTCTCGGCGATGCTGCCCGCTTCGATGCGCTTCAATATCGCGCCCCAGAGAACAGTGTGGTTGTATGAGTTCCCCTGCTGCGAGGGACCGAGGCTGCCGAGCTCCATGTAGCAGGTGCGGTGCTTCTCGCTTTCGGGGAGCGCGGCGATTCTGCGGTCGATTTCGGTGAGGCCCTCGATCGCCTCGCGGCAGAGGCGCTCCGCGCGAACGTCCTGACCCGTGATGCGGCCGATGATGCGCGTCGAGAGGACGTGGTTCGTGAGCGTCATCGAGTGGTAGTCGATCACGATCACGCGGATGCCGGCGCGCTCGAGGAGCTCAACGCGGCCGGAGTTCGCGGTGAACTGCGAGCGGTTGATGACGATCACGTCGGGCTTCAAGGAGATGATGCGCTCGGTGTTGAGGATGTCGTCGTGATAGCCGCCGATCGAGGGGATCACCGCAATCTTCGGATATGCCTTGGAAAAGACACGGCACTCGCCCGTGCGGACGCTCTCCCAGTGGTCCTTCGTCATGCCGACCACGAGGTCGAGCGACCCGGCCCCGCCGACGAGGAGGTAGTTCGCGATGTAGTTGCCGACGATGATGCGCGAGGGGGCCTTCGCGAGGGTCACCTTCCGGCCGGCGGCATCCGTGAAGCTCACGGGCCAGATGCCTACGGGCGGCAGTGAGGGGAGTTCCTCCGGGGAGGATCCGGCCGCAAAGGCGGGCAGGCAGTGGAGCGCAGCGAGCGCGGTGGCGAAACCGATGAGCGAACGACGGCTGGGCATGGGGGATGTCCTCCTCAATGCATCTTAGGAAACAGGGTGTGTGACGGGAGCCGGGGCCGATGAGATGTCAGGTCACGAAGGTCACAAAGGTCACTTGAGCGGCTCCCGTGTGGGTCCGGGCAGTGCGGTCAGGCAGCCTTGTGGGCGAGCACCATGAAGTTCGTGATGACGGCCTTCTCGGTGCCGGTGCGCGGATCGCGGGTGCGGGCGAGCTCGGGCTCGAGCACGCAGGCATCGGTGCAGCCGAGCTCGAGGAGCGTCTCGATGTCCCAGCCCGGGCGGTCAGTGCCTGTGAGCGGCAGCGACCTCGCGAGCCGCTCCATCGGCGAGGTGTCGACGCCGAGGACGAACTTCCCCGCGTGACCGTAGGGCGTGGCCTCCTCGGCATGCACGCGGGCGTAGTCCGCGTCCGTGAGGTAGCGGTAGTGGTTGCCGTCGGCATAGAGGATCGCTCCGCCGGGTTTGAGCACCCGGAGCCACTCGCGGAAGGCGGCCTTCGGGTCGGGGAGGTTCCAGACCAGGTAGCGCGAGATCACCGCGTCGAGCGAAGCGTCCTCGAAGGGGAGCTTCGTGGCATCGGCCTCGATGAAGTCGCACTCGAGGCCCGCGGCCTCGGCGTTGGCCTTCGCACGGGCGAGCATGCCGGGCGAGGCGTCGCAGCCCGTGGCCTTGTAACCGGCCTTGGCGGCGAGAAGCGCGAAGAGACCCGGGCCGCAGCCGATGTCGGCGACCCTGGCTCCCTCGGGGAGAGCCAGCGCGGGGAAGAGCTTCCGGCTCCAGGCTTCGCCCCTCGGGCCCTGAAGCTCGTCGATCGTGCGGATGCTGTAGCCCTCGGCGCGGGTGTCCCAGTAGTCGGAGACCTGCTGCAGCAGGGCGGTGGCATTGGGGTTCCGGGTGGCGTTCTCTTGTGCGGCGTCGGTCATGGAAGACTTCTGAAAAGAAAGGGAAATGTTGTTCGGTGTCGGCGGGCCTCAGGCGGCGGCCGCCTCGGAATGCGTGTGCGGATGCGCGTGGGAGTGGACGTGCGGATGAGCGTGGTCATGCGCGTGGAAGTGTCCGTGGGCATGATCGTGGTCGTGGTCATGATCATGGCCGTGACCGTGGCCGAGGCCGGTGTCGAGCGCGCGCTCGGGGATCACGGTGAGCACGCCCGCGGTCGAACGCTCGACCGAGGCTTCGACCCGGTAGACCGCGGAGATCTCCTCGGGGGTGAGCACTTCCGCCGGCGAGGCATAACGGCGCAGCGTCCCGTTCGCGAGCATGAGGAGGCGCGTCGAGAAGCGCGCGGCGAGCATCAGGTCGTGAACGATCGCGATGGCGATCGACCCGGTCCTCTGCGCGTAGGCCCTCGCGGCCTCCATGACGATCAGCTGGTGGCGGAGGTCAAGGGCGGACGTCGGTTCGTCAAGGAGCAGCACCCGCGGGCGGGAGACGAAGGCCTGGGCCATGAAGACGAGCTGCTTCTGGCCGCCCGAGAGTGCGGCGACGGGCTGGGCGGAGAGGTGCGCGATCTCCATCGCGTGGAGCGTCTCGTCGACGCGGTCGATGATGTCGGGCGTGACCCGCCAGGAGAGGCTGCGGCCGAGGCCCAGCATCACCATCTCGAAGACGGAGAGGCGGCTCTTCACCTGGGTGAGCTGCGGAAGGTACGCGATCGAGGACTGCGGGAGGCGCTTGCCGTCCTCATTGAGCTCGACCGACCCGCCGTGGGCCGTGAGACCGGCGATCGCCTTGAAGAGCGTGGTCTTGCCGGCGGCGTTCTGACCGACCGCGCAGACGAGCTCGCCCGCGTTCACGGAGAAGGAAATGTCGGAGAGCACCCTGCGGGAGCCGTAGTCGACCGAGAGGTCGCGAACATCAAGCGTGAGCATCAGAAGTCCCTCCGGCTGCGCAGGAGCAGGATGAAGAGAAAGGGAACGCCGGCGATCGAGGTGACGATGCCGATCGGCATGAGGGCCCCCGCGGAGAGTGCCTTGGCGAGCATCGAGGAGAGCAGCATGATGAAGCCGCCCGCGAGGACGCTCCCCGGTATGAGGAAGCGCTGGTCGTCGCCGAGCATCAGCTTCGCGCAGTGCGGGGCGACGAGACCGACGAAGGCGATCGTGCCGATGAAGCTCACCGCGGCGGCGATGAGCACCGACGAGACCGAGAAGACGATCAGCCGCAGGCGCTCGACGGGGACGCCGAGGCTCTTCGCACGCTCCTCACCGATCGAGAGCGTGGTGAGGTGCCAGGCGACGGGGATGAGAAGGAAGAGACCGACTGCGAGCGCACCGCCAGCCACTGCCGCGGACAGCCACCCCGCGCGCTCGAGGTTGCCGAAGGTCCAGCCGTTGATGAGCTGCGCCGTCTCAGGCGACGCGAGGTAAATGAGGAGCTGCTCGAGGGCCATGAAGAAGAAGTTCATGATGATGCCCGCGAGGATCAGCGTCGCCGGAGTCATGCCGCGCATGCGGCCGAGCATCAGGATGAGCGCGCTGATCAGAAGCGCGGCCACGAAGGCCGAGGCGATCGTGCCGGCCCAGAGCTCTCCCATGATGGTGAGTCCTGCGGAAATGGAGAGCGCTGCGCCGAAGCTCGCCCCGGAGGTGATGCCGAGCGTGGAGGGGCTCGCCAGAGCGTTGGCGGTGATGGTCTGGATGCCGAGGCCCGCGAGAGCGAGCGAGCCGCCCACGAAGAGAGCGGTGAGCGTCATCGGCAGGCGGAGCGACCAGAGAATGATCGCCTCGGACGATTCGCCCGAGGGGCCGGCGAGGATGGCGGAGACGAGTTCGCTCGCCGGGATGCCGGAGGTGCCAGTCGCGAGGTCCGCGAGGACGAGCGCAGCGGTGAGGAGCGCGAGCACGCCCGTCACGGCGGCGTGCGCGAACTCGGCTCTGCGGAACTGGATGTGGCAGGACATGGATGGGAAGGGGGCTGGGGTCGTTATGAAGTTTTGTCAAAAAATCATAACAGCGGAAAACGCGGTCCGCCTCATCCTAAAGTTGCATAGTCTTGCCAGTTTCGATCAACCGAGTGGGTAGTGCTCCGGGGTGAGGAGATTGCTACCGTTGCATAAGTGTCGTTCGTGAATTACCGGAGCAACTTGGCTTTTTTTGTCTTGCATAGATCGGGCGTTGATAACGAATTCTAGTTGCGCCACTCTTGTATGAAGCTGCAGTTGTTCGATCACGTTGTTGATGAGCAAGTGGTCTGGAACCTGTTGCTCAAACGTCGCGAATTAGGACGAAATCATGAGCAACAGTGTCGCGATTCCTTCCTTCTCAGCTATGATGAAGTGAGAGATCATCTCAAATTGTGAAACCCTGAATCGGAGGTCAGCATGGAATTTCGCAGTTCTGTTGTGATGGCCTACGTTCTGTACTTCTGCAAGATTGTGCAGAGGGACTCCCCTATTGAGGTCAACAACACCAAGGCTCAGAAGCTACTGTACTGCTGCTATGGCGCAGTATTGGCGGCTACGGACGAACGTCTGACGGACGAACATCCGAGAAAGTGGCCTTACGGTCCCGTCTTTCCGCGTACATTTAACGATATCAAGAAGGGACGCCTTACTGTTGAGATGGCTCAGCAGTTTGAAAGGGACTGCCCTCCTGAATCGTTGCAACTGATTAATCAAACAATTACTGTATTCGGAAGGTATACTGCATCTCAACTTTCTAGTTGGTCTCATCGAGCAGGTTCGCCTTGGGATAAGGCAGATGCTTTGGCTGCACTTGATGATCGCGAAATAAGGCTTTTCTTTGCAAAGCTTCTTGATATCATCAGGCATGGAGGAACGGATGTCTGACGATCCTAAGACGTTAATGCCAGATGACACTGTGGATTCGTCAAACGGAGCCTCAGGGTTACCGCACGGCGAACGCAAACTACATCGATTTCTCTCTTTCTTGAGACACCTTAGACAA
>NZ_JAUNSF010000090.1:8697-12056 GCF_030539355.1 Sutterella sp. | reverse complement strand
TGAAGATCCTCTCGGCGAAGGTCCTCCCGTAAGGGCGCCCTTTGAGGGGGAGATCACCGCCCTCCCCTCTCCTGTGCGAAAATAAGAAATTCCCCCGGGCTCCGGCCACAAATGACGCCGGGGCCCTCCTCTATCCGGCCGGGGGCACCCCCGACCGGACAAGACCAATACCTTCATTAAAGAAAAAGCAATGATCCGCTTAACCACGAACAAGGGCATCATCGACATCGAGCTTGACCACGAGCACGCCCCCGTCACCTGCGAGAACTTCGAGAACTACGTCAAGTCCGGGTTCTATGACGGCACGATCTTCCACCGCGTCATCAAGGGCTTCATGATCCAGGGCGGCGGCTTCCGCAAGGGCATGCGCCACAAGGAAGCGGGCGAGCCGATCCAGAACGAGGCCGCCAACGGCCTGAAGAACAAGCGCTACACGATCGCCATGGCCCGCACGTCGGATCCGCACTCGGCGACCTCCCAGTTCTTCATCAACTCGGTCGACAACGACTTCCTCAACCACACCGCTCCGACCGCCCAGGGCTGGGGCTACGCGGTCTTCGGCAAGGTCGTCGCCGGCCAGGACGTGGTCGACGCGATCGGCAGCGTCCGCACGGGCTCGGTGATGTACTACGGTGACGTTCCGCTCGAGGACATCGTCATCGAGAAGGCCGAGATCATCGCTGAATAAGGCCCCGCATGGCATCGTCGCGGCTCAGCTGGAAAGCGCGTCTCGGTCTGCGTGTTTATCTCGGCATCAGCTCCATACTCAAACTCTTCGTCAGGAGTCCCATGGATCTCTCGCAGTTTCCTCCGCCCGCGCTTGCAGGGCGCACTCAGGTTGAGCCGCTCACCAACCCGGTCATCATCTCCGACCTTCACCTCTCGGCCACGAAGCCGAAGACCATCATGGCCTTCGTGCGCTTCATGAAGACGGTGGCGCCCCGCTACCCCGAGCTCGTGATCCTCGGAGATCTCTTCGACTACTGGCTCGGCGACGATGCCCACCCCGAGGCGCAGCCGGTGACGGCGCTCCTCAAGCTCCACGCCGCCACGGGCCGGCGCGTCCTCGTGATGCCCGGCAACCGTGACTTTGCGCTTGGCGAAGGCTTCGCGCAGATGATCGGCGCGGAGCTCCTGCGCGACCCGATCACGGTCGATATCAAGGGCAGGAAGGTTCTGCTCGCCCACGGCGACATCTGGTGCCTGCGCGACGCGGGCTACCAGAAGTTCCGCTCGCTCTCGCACGACCCGGACTGGCAGCGCATGATGCTCTCGAAGACCGTGGCCGAGCGCCTTGAGCTCGCCCAGGAGATCAAGTCGCAGTCCGCGACCGAGAAGACGCAGAAGACGATGGCCGACATGGACGTGGTCGAGGCCGCCGTCGCCGACGCGGCGAAGGCCGCGGGCGCGGACCTCGTTATCCACGGCCACACGCACCGCCCGGCGGCCCACATCTTCGACAGCTACGAGCGCTGGGTCGTTCCCGACTGGAAGCTCGACGGCGCCGAAGGCGCGGGCAAGAGCGGCTGCATCACGTTCCTTGAGAGCGGCAGGC
The DNA here is from genome assembly GCF_030539355.1 of Sutterella sp. GTDB lineage: Bacteria > Pseudomonadota > Gammaproteobacteria > Burkholderiales > Burkholderiaceae_F > Sutterella. Next base: position 10,501 of record NZ_JAUNSF010000090.1, on the reverse strand, counting down.
CCCAGATCCAGATGTTTTGAGCGCCTTCAAAAAAGCGATCCGACACGACGGCTTCCTTGCGGAAGCCGTTTTTTTATGCCTCGAATCCTGTCAAATCCGTCGAATTTTTCGTGCAAATTGGCGTAAACCGCTACTCCCGAAAGCGTCTCCAATGCGTACAATCATCGGATGCGCCCGGCGGACGAGGTTCCCGGCTCCACAGTCCGCACTTCAGAGGCGCAGCCAGAAACCCAAAGTCGAACGCCTGCCGCGGTATCCCCCGGCAGGCGAAAAACTCGAAGGAACACCTGCATGAACGTACATACCCTCCCGAAGGCGCTTTACGAAGCGCTGCGCACCAACACGCCGCTCGAGATGAAGGACTGCGAAGGCATCCTGCTCGACTTCGAGACCGCCTACGCCGTCCAGCGCGCCGTCGCCGAGCTCAAGGGCGAGCCCACCGGCGGCTACAAGATCTCGCTCACGAGCAAGACCACCCAGGACATGTTCAAGACCAACGAGCCGCTCTTCGGCGAGCAGGTTCCGTCGCGCATCATCAGCGCCCCGGCCCGTCTCGTGCTCGAGGAGATGAACGAGCCCCTGATCGAGGTCGAGCTCGCGATGATCCCGAAGGTGGATCTCGAGCCCGGCATGACCGACGAGGAGCTTCTGCGCAGCGTTACCGTGGCGGGCGGCATCGAGGTGCCCGACGCGCGCTTCAAGGAGTGGTTCCCTGCGCTCAACCGCTTCCTCGTCGTCGCTGACTGCGCCGTCGGCGGCTACATCATCCACGGCACGCCCGTGGACGGCACGGAGCTCGCCGTCGAGCAGCTCAACCAGATCCACGTCGACCTCTTCCGCAACGGCGAGATCGTCAAGTCCGGTGACTCGACCGAGGTGCTCGACAACCCGATCCACGCGCTCAAGTGGCTCGTCGAGGCCCTCGCCAAGCGCGGCCGCAAGCTCACCAAGGGCCAGGTCGTCTCGACGGGCACCTTCTTCGTGCCGCCGCACCTTGAGAAGGGCGAGTACGTCGCCCGCTACACGGGTGCCATCACTGAGGACGTGAAGCTCACCGTGGCCTGATGCCTCGTGTGAACCGTCCCTGAGGAGCTCCGCTCCTCAATGACAATGAAGCCGGTGCAGTCCGCTGCAGCCGGCTTCATGCTTCTTCGGAAACGGGGAAAGGCCCGTCAGTGTTTCGCGGCCCTCTCCCGGGCGAGGTTGCGCACGCGCCTCGAGGCGTTCCAGGTCTCGAAGAGGAAGATGATCACGGCCGACCAGATGAAGAGGAAGCCGATGAGCATCTCAAGCGTGAAGGGCTCGTTGAAGGCGAAGACGCCGATCAGGAAGACCATCGAGGGGCTGACGTACTGGATGATCGCCGAGGTCGAGTACGGGATCCTGCGCACGCCCGAGGCGAAGAGCAGAAGCGGGATCGCCGTGATCGGGCCCGCGGCCATCAGCAGGAGCTCCTTCGAGACCGGGACCTGAATGAAGGCGAGCTCGCCCTGCGAGAAGAGCCAGCCGAGCCAGGCGAGCGCGAGCGGCGTGAGAAGCAGGCTCTCGAGCGTCAGGCCCTCGAGGCTCCCGAGGGGCGCGGTCTTGCGGATGAGCCCGTAGAAGCCGAAGGTGAGCGCGAGCCCGAGGCCGAGCACCGGCGGCACGCCCTTCACCCACGTGATCCACGCCACGCCGATGAAGGCGAGGAGCACGGCGAGCTTCTGCAGCGCACGGAGCCGTTCCTTGAGGAAGACCGCCGAGAGAAGAATCGAGACGAGCGGGTTGATGAAGTACCCGAGCGAGGCCTCGATCGTGCGGTCGG
>NZ_JAUNSF010000090.1:0-8597 GCF_030539355.1 Sutterella sp. | reverse complement strand
ATCGAGACGAGCGGGTTGATGAAGTACCCGAGCGAGGCCTCGATCGTGCGGTCGGTGACGATCGAGTAGACGTAGATGCCCCAGTTCGCGCCCACGAGGAGCGCCGAGGCCGTGAAGATCATCATCACGCGGCGGTTCCTCAGCGCTTCGCCCAGCCAGGCGGTCTTCCGCATCAGCACGATGACGATCGAGATGAAGATGAGCGACCAGACGATGCGGTGCGAGAGGATCTCGAGCGCCCCGATGTCATTGAGGACGTGGAAGTAGAAGGGGAAGAGTCCCCAGAGCACGTAGGCGAGGAAGGTGGCGAGGATACCGAAGGGCATGGGTGCGTGATGTGTTGTTTTCTGTTGTCGGGAGCATCGGGGGCCGGTTGCCCGGCCCCTGATGCCGGCGGCGGTTACCGGCCGAGCGCGGCGAGGCGGTCGAGCGCGACGCCGGCGAGCATCGTCGCGGCGGCCGGGATCACCTCGTCGTTGAAGTCGAAGGTCGGGTGGTGGAGCGCCGCCTTGTGCGCCTCGTCACGGATGCCGACGCGGATCATGGCGCCCGGGATGCGGTTGACGTACTCGGAGAAGTCCTCGCCGCCCATCGAGACGTCGATCGGGCCGGCGGCCTCGGCGCCGAACTGACGCGTGATGAAGGCGCGGACATGCTCGATGCTCTCGGGCGGGTTGATGAGGGCGGGGACGAGCCGGTCATAGCGCAGTTCGCCCGTGCACCCCTCGCTCGCGGCGACGGTCTCGACCATGCGGCCCATCTCGCGCTCGATCTGATTGCGCACGTCCTCGTTGAAGGTGCGCACCGTTCCTGAGAGCGTCACCTCCTCGGGGATCACGTTCGGCGTGCCGAAGCGGCCGCCGTTCACCGACGAGATGGAGACCACGGCGGGCTGGATCGGCATCACCTTGCGGGAGACGATGGTCTGCAGCGCCCCGATGAGAAGGCCCGCGGCGGGGATCGGGTCAATGCCGAGGTGCGGACGGGCCGCATGCACGCCGCGGCCGCGCACCGTGATATAGAAGAAGTCCGTCGAGGCCTGGGCCGGGCCGCCCAGGAGCCCGAAGCGCCCCTTCTCGATCGTCGGCTCGTCATGCGCGCCGTAGATTTCCTTCACGCCGTACTTCTCGAGGACGCCGGCCTCGACCACGGCGAGCGCGCCGCGGCCGATCTCCTCGGCGGGCTGGAAGAGGCCGACCACGCGGCCGGCGAACCCGGCGCGCTTCTCGTTGAGATAGCGCAGGGCGCCCAAGAGCCACGTCGCATGGCCGTCGTGACCGCAGGCGTGGCAGCGCATCTCGGTCGTGCTCTTCCAGGCGTTCTCGGAATTGTCCGGCATCGGCAGCGCGTCGATGTCGGCGCGCAGCGCCACCGTCGGGCCCGGGCGGCCGCCCTCGATCACGGCGATGAGGCCGCCCTTCACGATCGTGTCATCGAGCTCCGTGATGCCCCAGCCCGCGAGCGTCTCCTTGAGGAGCGCCACCGTGCGGGGCGTCTCGAACCCGAGTTCCGGGTGCGCATGAATGTCGCGGCGGATACGGGCGAGCTCGTCGGCCCAGGCGCCGATCTCGGGGAACACACGGTCCTTCAGAACGTAATCCATCTTGCTTTGTCTCCGGGTAGAGGCCGCCGACGGGCCTCGAACGTGTCACATGCGGGGTCCGGCCCTCGGGCGGCTGAAAAGTGATTCCGTGCATTATGGGCCTAACCCCGGGCCCGCGCATGAGGCCTCTGACCTATTCCGAGGCGCACCGATCCCAGGCACGTCAAGGGAAATAGCACCATAAAAGTGCATTGATGCCGCTTCCCCGAACGCCGCAGGGAATGTCGTTCGGCGTCACTTTCCGGAAATACCATCTATACGGTAAGGACAATATCCAATCCGCACTGAAACAGATCAGTGCGGAACGGCATCCGTGCACTCAACTAGGGGATGGGGCTGAGGCGGGTTCGGAATCCGACGGCGTAACGTAACGGATTGACGATTTTCCGACTCTCCGCCCGGACGGCGTGCTCACGCGTCCGGCGCTTCCGGGGAATGGCACGGGGCTTGCTCATATTGCAGTTCAAGCGCTGAACCGCCCCTCGAAGTGAAAAACGGGCCGCGGATCCCCGCCCCCGGCAGACCGTGAGCCCCGGCTCCGGCCCGTTAGCGAACAACAACTACCCGAAGAAGACCAAGATGATGGAAAGAGCAGACAGCAAGCCCCAAACCGCCGAGGAAGCCCTGCCGGTCCTTGAGGTTGAAAACCTCTGCGTTCAGTTCAAATCTGACTCCGGCGTCACCACTGCCGTCGTCGACGAGTCCTTCGTCATCCGCCCGGGCGAGACCCTCGCGCTCGTGGGCGAATCCGGCTCGGGCAAGTCGGTCACCTCGCTCTCCGTGATGCGTCTCGTCGAGCACGGCGGCGGCAGGATCGTCCGCGGCTCGATCAAGCTGCGCTGCCGCGACGGCCGCGTGGTCGACCTCACGAAGGCGAACCGCACGGAACTGCAGAAGCTGCGCGGCTCCGAAGTGGCGATGATCTTCCAGGAGCCGATGACCTCGCTCAACCCGGTCTTCACCGTGGGCGCGCAGATCGCCGAAAGCCTGACGCTGCACCGCGGCATGAACGAGCAGGAGGCCGCGGCCGAGGCCGTGAGGCTCCTCAAGCTCGTCCGCATTCCCGACGCGGAGCGCGTGGCGCTCCGCTTCCCGCACCAGCTCTCGGGCGGCATGCGCCAGCGCGTGATGATCGCCATCGCGCTCGCCTGCAAGCCCCAGCTCCTCATCGCCGACGAACCGACCACGGCCCTCGACGTGACCGTGCAGGCGCAGATCCTCGCGCTGATCGCGAAGCTGCAGAAGGACATCGGCATGGCCGTGCTCTTCATCACGCACGACATGGGCGTCGTCGCCCAGATCGCCGACCGCGTGGCCGTGATGCGCTACGGCGAGATCGTCGAGCACGGCGACGCGAAGACGATCTTCGCGCATCCGACGCACCCCTACACGCAGGCGCTGCTTTCCGCGGTGCCGCGCCTCGGCGCCTTGAAGGACGTCCCGCACCCCTGCTTCTTCCGCCTCATCGACCCGGACAACGGCCAGGTGATCGAGCCTCCCTCGGACAAGCTCCCGGCCCCGGGCGATACGGTCCTCGAGGTGAACGACATCGTCAAGACCTTCCCGGTGCGCACCGACTTCTGGGGCAACCCCACGCACGTCGTGCGCGCCTGCGACCACGTGAGCTTCCGCCTGAGGAAGGGCGAGACGCTCTCGATCGTGGGCGAGTCGGGCTGCGGCAAGTCCACGACCGGCCGCGCCGTGCTGCGCCTCCTTGACGTCGACAGCGGCGACATCATCTACCGCGACCGCTCGCTCGTGAACATGACCCGCCGCGACCTGCAGGTCCAGCGCCGTCACCTGCAGATGATCTTCCAGGATCCGTACGCCTCGCTCGACCCGCGCCAGACCGTGGGCTACTCGATCGCCGAGCCGCTGATGATCCACAACATCTGCTCGAAGAAGGAGATGTGGGACCGCGTGGCGATGCTCCTGAAGCGCGTCGGCCTCTCGCCCGACATGGCGAACCGCTATCCGCACGAGTTCTCGGGCGGCCAGCGCCAGCGCATCTGCATCGCGCGTGCGCTTTCCCTGAAGCCCGAGGTGATCATCGCCGACGAATGCGTCGCGGCCCTTGACGTCTCGATCCGCGCGCAGGTCGTGAACCTCATGATGGAGCTCCAGGAGGAGATGGGACTTTCCTACATCTTCATCTCCCACGACATGGGCGTCGTCGAGCGCATCAGCCACCGCGTCGCGGTGATGTACCTCGGCCAGATCGTCGAGATGGGCCCGCGCCAGAAGGTGCTCACCAATCCGCTCCACCCGTACACGCAGAAGCTGCTCTCGGCCGTGCCGATCGCCGACCCGAACGAGAGGAATCTGCTCAAGCTCCTCAACCTCTCCGACCTGCCGAGCCCGGTGCGCAAGGTGGGCGACGACCCGGTGATCGATCCTCTGGTCGAGGTCGAGCCCGAGCACTTCGTCGCCAAGCACGAGGTGGGCGGCATGGCCGGCGCCTGATTCCCCGGACAACATTCCTAAGAAGCGCACGCCTTCGAGGCGTGCGCGAGAAACCCTTCCCCGATTGGTTCAACTGCCACTGCCCCCTAACAAGGGGCGAACACCCGAAATGAAAGCAAAAGCTCTTCTTCCGATTCTTCTCTCCGGCGCGCTCCTCGCCGCCGGCGCCCAGGCTGCCACGAAGGACGTGACGGTCGCCGTCGCGAGCACCTTCACGACGATGGATCCGTACAACGCGAGCGACACGTTGAGCCAGGCCGTCGCGAAGTCCTTCTACGAGGGCCTCTTCACGTTCGACAAGAACATGAAGATCGTCAACGTGCTCGCCGAGAGCTACGAGCCCTCCGCCGACGGCCTCACCTACGTCGTGAAGCTCCGCCAGGGCGTCAAGTTCCACGACGGCTCGGACTTCAACGCCGAGGCCGTCAAGATGAACTACGAGCGCGTGATGGACAAGAAGAACGGCCTGAAGCGCTTCGTCCTCTTCTCGAACATCGACCACATCGACGTGGTTGACCCGTACACGGTGAAGTTCACCCTGAAGAAACCCTTCTCGGCCTTCATCAACCAGCTCGCCCACCCGAGCGGCGTGATGATCTGCCCGAGCACGCTCAAGGGCGACGCCTCCAAGATCGCCTTCAATCCCTGCGGCACGGGCCCCTTCGTCATGAAGGACTACAACCCGAGCGAGGTTCTGCGCGTCGAGAAGAACCCGAACTACTGGCGCGCCGGCTACCCGAAGGTTGACTCCATCACCTGGCGCCCGGTCGTCGAGAACTCCACCCGCGTCGCGATGATGCTCACGGGCGAGGCGCAGTACGCCTTCCCGATCCCGGCCGAGCAGGTCAAACAGATCGAGGGCAAGGGCAACGTCCGCCTTGACATCACGCCGTCGATCATCATGCGCTACGTCGAGATGAACCTCACGAAGAAGCAGTTCCAGGACGTCCGCGTCCGCCAGGCGCTCAACTACGCCATCAACAAGGAGGCGCTCGTCAAGGTCGCCTTCGCGGGCTACGCGGACCCGGCGACGGGCGTCGCCCCGATGGATGTGGACTACGCCGAGAAGCTCGGTCCCTGGCCCTATGACCCGAAGAAGGCCCGTGAACTGCTGAAGGAAGCCGGCTACCCGAACGGGTTCGAAACCACGCTCTGGTCGGGCTACAACCACACGACTGCGATGAAGATCATCCAGTTCATGCAGCAGCAGCTCCGCCAGGTCGGCATCAAGACCACCGTCCGCGCCCTTGAGGCCGGCCAGCGCACGGCGCTCGTCGAGGCGGTCCCGCCCGAGAAGAGCGAGCACCAGCTCTACTACATCGGCTGGTCGTCCTCCACGGGCGAGATGGACTACGCGATCAGGCCGCTCCTCGCCACCTCGAGCTTCACGCCGAACGATTCGAACGAGTCCTACTACTCGAACGCCGACGTTGACACGAAGCTCATGGAGGCGCTCGCTACCACGGACCGCGCGAAGAAGGCCGAGCTCTACAGCTCGATCCAGAAGCAGATCTGGAACGACGCCCCGTGGATCTTCCTCGTCACCGAGAAGAACATCGCGGGCAGCTCGCCCAATCTCACGGGCTTCTACATCCAGCCCGACGCGAGCTTCAACTTCTCCGAGATTGAGCTGAAGTAAGCCCGGAATCCGCCGGGGACGAACCCCTCGGAGTCCCCGGCGCGGAGCAGGAAGCGGCAGCTGGCGCGCTTCTTGCTCCGATTGTGGAAACCAATAAACAACGTCAGTCCCAGACAACCCCCAACCGTTCCACCAGTGCAGGCGCGTCCATGCTGAGATATTTCATTAAAAGACTCCTGGGCATGATCCCAACGCTCATCATCGTGGCGATCTGCGTCTTCTTCTTCATCCATCTGCTGCCGGGCGATCCCGCCCGTCTCGCGGCCGGACCGGAAGCCGACGAAGCCACCGTTGAGATGATCCGTCACAGCCTGGGCCTCGACAAGTCGCTGCCCGAGCAGTTCTACCACTTCGTCGTCGGCGCCCTCCAGGGTGACTTCGGCACCTCGATCCGCTCCCAGCGCCCCGTGATCACCGAGATCGGCGAGCGCTTCGGGCCGACGCTCTACCTCACCATGACCTCGATGTTCTGGTCGGTGGTCTTCGGCCTGGTGATCGGCGTCATCTCCGCGGTCTACCGCAACAAGTGGCCGGACCGCTTCGGTATGACGCTCGCCGTCTCGGGCATCTCGTTCCCGGCGTTCGCCCTCGGTATTCTGCTGATGGAGATCTTCTCGGTCGAGCTCGGCTGGCTCCCCACCGTCGGCGCCTCGTCCTGGAAGCACTACATCCTCCCGTCGATCACGCTCGGCGCCGCGGTCGCGGCCGTCATGGCCCGATTCACCCGAGCCTCCTTCGTCGAGGTGCTCCACGATGACTACATCCGCACGGCCCGCGCGAAGGGCGTGACGGAAACGAAGATCGTCGTCAAGCACGCGCTGAGGAACGCCCTCATCCCGGTCGTCACCATGATGGGTCTGCAGTTCGGCTTCCTCCTCGGCGGCTCCATCGTCGTCGAGAAGGTCTTCAACTGGCCGGGCATGGGGCGCCTGCTCGTTGACGCGGTCGACATGCGCGACTACCCCGTCATCCAGGCGAGCGTCCTGCTCTTCTCACTCGAATTCATCGTCATCAATCTCGTCGTGGACGTGCTCTACGGCTGGATCAATCCGTCGATCCGCTACAAGTAATCCCCCGGGGAATTCAGGAGAAAGGAAAAAATGAGCACCACTACGCAAGTTGATCCCCGCATCGCACGCTCGAACGACGCGCTGCGCACCCCGATGGGCGAGTTCTGGAGAAAGTTCAAGAAGCAGCCCGTGGCCATGGCCGCAGGCGGATTCGTGATCTTCCTCATCATCGTCGCGATCCTCGGCCCCGTGATCACCCCGTTTGATCCGGAGAACTACTTCGACTACGACATGCTGAACGAGGGCCCCTCGGCGGCCCACTGGTTCGGCGTCGACGCCCTCGGCCGCGACATCTTCAGCCGAATCGTCGCGGGCACCCGCATCTCGCTCGTCTGCGGCTTCACGTCGGTCTTCGCCGGCGCCGTGATCGGCACGATCCTCGGCCTGATCGCGGGCTTCTACGAAGGCTGGTCCGACCGCGTGATCATGCGCATCTCGGACGTCCTCTTCGCCTTCCCGGGCATCCTGCTCGCGATCGGCATTGTGGCGATCTTGGGCGGCGGCATGTTCAACGTCGTCGCGGCCGTGGCGATCTTCTCGATCCCGGCGTTCGCCCGCCTCGTGCGCGCCAACGTCCTGTCGCTGAAGACCCAGACCTACGTCGAGGCGGCGCGAAGCCTCGGCATCAGCGACTCGATGCTGCTCTTCCGCCACATCCTCCCGGGCACGATCTCGGTGATTCTCGTCTACCTCTCGATGCGCATCGGCACGTCGATCATCACGGCCGCGTCGCTCTCCTTCCTCGGCCTCGGCGCACAGCCCCCGATGCCCGAGTGGGGCGCGATGCTCAACGAAGCCCGCGCGGACCTGCTCACGGCCCCGCACGCGGCGATCTTCCCCGTGATCGCGATCTTCCTCACCGTGCTCGCCTTCAACCTGCTCGGTGACGGCCTGCGCGACGCGCTCGATCCGAAGGTCGACACCAACCGCTGATTCAGACTGAAACAGCGCCTTACGAATGGCTCCGCCGGGAAGGAACTCCTGACGGAGCCGTTTCATTTTCAGGGCCTATGATTGAGTCAAAAGCCTCCGGGTCACCCGTGCAGAACACGGGACCCCGGCAAAGTTCTGCAAGAAGGAGAAACCCATGCCGAAGACCATCACCCTGCCCGCGCCGAAGCCCCTCGCCATGACCGTCACCGACGCGCTCGCGAAGCGCCGGTCGCTGAGGAGCTTCAGCACGCAGCCCCTCTCTGACCAGGAACTCGCGAACCTTCTCTGGGCCGCGGCCGGCATCACCTCGCCCGACGGCAAGCGCACCGCGCCCTCGTGCCTCAACCTGCGCGCCGTGACGGTGTTCGTGCTGCGCGCGGACGGCTCGTGGCGCTTTGACGCCGAGAAGAACGCGCTCGAGCAGACGACGCCCGAGGACCTGCGCGCGCTCTCGACGATGGGCCAGCATCAGTTCGTCGACACCGCCCCCGTCACGCTCGTCTTCGTCGCCGAGGAGACGCCCCGCACGAAGATGGCCCGTCCCTCCTGGGTCTACCTCGACGCCGGCGCCATGGTGCAGAACGCCTACATCGCCGCGACCGCGATGGGCTTCGGCGGCGTCGCCCGCGGCTCGGTGCCCTGCGCCGACCTCGGCGCCCGCATGAAGCTCCCGGCCACCTTCGCGCCGATCTTCTGCTTCACCTGCGGACACCCGGCGTAAAGCCCTCACGCGACAGCCGGCGGCTGCCGCTCAAAGTCGGTCCATTTCTCAAAGGCCTGGCATCAAATGCCCGGCCTTTGTCGCATCGGGCCATCTGAAAATCGCGGGCGCGGCCTGAGAATAGGTGCATCAGAGGATCAAATTCCCCCCGGAAGAAAAGGATTTTTG
>NZ_JAUNSF010000192.1 GCF_030539355.1 Sutterella sp. | reverse complement strand
GTTCCGGGGACGTGCAGTGCGCGAAGATTAGATATAATCAAACGAAATATCAATAACTTACGGAAAGGACAGCCACTGTCGAAAATGACAGTGCCCGTTGGATAAAGTTCCTCGGGGCGGGTGTCTCTCCGTCGCATGGGACTCCCCGGATGCCTCAGCTCAAAGACGAATACTCCTGCTCGCTTCTGCTCGCGATGGATCTGATCGGCGGCAAGTGGAAGCTGCGCATCCTCTGGCACATCCTCGACGGCGCGACGCGCTTCTCTTCCTTGAAGCGCACCATGCCCGACATCACCGAGAAGATGCTTGCGACCCAGCTCAATGACCTCGAGGCGAACGGCATCCTCACGCGCACCGTAGTGTCCGCGAAGCCCCTTCACATCGAGTACGCCTTCGCGCCCGGGCAGGAGCTCCTCGTGAGCGCCGTCTCCGACCTCTGTGACTTCTCCAAGATCTACGCGAAGGCGCACGGCATCAGGGTGCCCGACACGAGCGACGGATGCTCGTCGTGCTGCTCGTCGGGAGCCCCGTCGTGCTGCGGTTCCGCGGAGCCCGTCTCCTGCTGCAGTTCAAGTCAGTCCTCGTCCTGCTGCGGCGCCGCCGCGGAGGAGAAGGCCGGGGACGGGCCGGACCGGGCCTGATCTTTGCGTTCCGAATGAAGACGAGCCGTTGCTCCGCGCTGGGGCGGCGGCTTTTTGCTGAGCACAGACAAGAAAAAACCGCCGGCTCTTTTGGAGGCCGGCGGTAGAGGGAAACCGAGGCGAGAGAATGCGAAAGTCCGCCCCGGCCGATTTCAGCGGTTATTCACCGCTCATCGATTAGGGATTGTACCATCACCAGGCGTAGCGGACGCCCACGTTGATGCGGTAGTCGGTGTCCATGACCCCGGAGGAGGAGCGTTCCGCATCCGCGTAGATGTGAAGCTGCTTCGTGGCGTTGAAGTTCGCGCCGATGCCGTACTCGTACCAGGTGCCGCCGAGTTCCTCGGTGAGCTTCCTCGAGACGCCCGAGGCGCTCGTGTAGGCGTAGTCGGCGTCGCCGTCCCAGTCGTGGAGCACCGAGGCGCGGATGTAGGCGTTGCCGCGGTTGCCCGGGCACTTGATGCCGAGGGCGAAGCCTGCGCGGCCGATGATCGTGTCGGCGGAGGACTGGCTGACCGTCATGCCGGTCGAGGTCCTGTAGTCCTCGCCGAAGACATGGCCGTACATGAGCTCGACCTGGGGCTCGATGAAGAACGGGTTCTCAAAGGGATAGACGCGCCAGCCGGCCTCGGCCGAGACCGAGACGGCGTTGGTGTGATAGCTGCCGGTGGAGTGGACGCTCGAGGTGGTGATGTCGAACGAGTTCTTGATGCGGCCGACCTTGCCGGTCACGTCGAGGAAGAAGCCGTTGTCGGCGAGCCAGGACCCGTACGCCGTGAAGCCGTAGGTCGAGTTCTCGCCGCCGCCCTGCGCGAAGTCCTGGTCGCCGTCGGTGTAGTGAACCGCGCCGCCGAGCCACACGCCGTGCGAGACCTGGTGGTCATAGCCGAACTGGAAGGTGGTGTACTTGTTCGTGATCGAGAGCGAACCCGAGCGGGCCTTGCCGTTGTAGACACGGGCCCAGACGCCGTTGGCCTCGCCCATGCTGTCGCGGAGCTCGCCCATGCGCTTGTTCATGTCGTTGATTTCGTTGCGCCAGATCTGGAGGCCGATCGCGGACGTCTCGGCGATGCCCGTGACGTTGACGTTCGCCACCTTGGTGATGTTCGTGACCGTGGCGGAGCCGTCATCGGCGAGCGTCACGATGCCCGAGGCGGCGTCATTGATGTCGTCGGCTTCCTGGGTGACTGTGTAGCCGGTGTGCGGAGTGGAGACGTTCTGGGCGATGGAGGTATCGTCCGAGTCCTTGACATTGAGCTGAACCACACCGGCAATCTTGGCAAGGTCGGCGGCGGCGTCGCCCGTGTTGTTTTCAGCCGTGGCGATGACCTTGATGTTGTCAGTGCTCGTCTTCAGGTTGCCATCGGTGCCCGAGAGGAGCACCTTGCCCTCGTCCGAGGAATCCGTGACAGTGACGGTGAGGGAGTCAGCGTTGAAATAGATGTTCTGAGGCAGCCAGTCCTTGTTCCGAGCTCCGCCGAAGTCAACGAGAG
>NZ_JAUNSF010000089.1 GCF_030539355.1 Sutterella sp. | reverse complement strand
AAAAAATCCCGGAACCCATCGTTTCTGACAGGTTCCGGGAAGCACAAAGGAGAGAATTATATGAATGTCCTTCGGGGGAGGACCGGGGGTTCCTAGCTCGAGGAACAATCACTTCTCATGGCAACCGGCGTCCGAGCACTTCTGGAAGTTTTCCATGTGATGGCAGCCGTAGCACATCGAGAAGGACGCGGGCTCGCGCTTGTAGTCCTTCGGAATGGGGAACGGATGGGCCTGGTGGCAGCCTTCGCAGTCCGGCACGACCTTCTCCCCCGCATGCGGGTTCGCGGCGTTCGGGTCGAGGTACTGATGAGGCTGGATCTGGTCGCCGAATTCGTCTTTCCAGTTCTTGGTCTGCTCTCTAAGGGCGTCAAAGTTGCCGCCGTGGCACATCAGGCACTGCTGAGGGTCAGCGGCGGCGGCTTCGGGCACCGGATAGAGAGCCATGAGAGCAGTCATCGCAGCGATGGCGATGAGAGGGGCCTTCCTGATCATGGCTCTTGGTCTCCTGTTTCCTGGTTGATTACTTCAGCGCGGCGAGAGCCTTGCCGAGGACGTACGACTGGACGAGGCCGCGCGAGAGGCCGTGCATCGACGAGCCGCCCGTGACTTCACCGGTGGCGTACAGACCCGGGATCTTCTCGCCTTCCCACGTGAGGACTTCGCAGTGGTTCGTGACATGCAGACCGCAGTAGCAGTCGTGCAGCGTCACGGACGTCCAGGCGGCGTAGAACGGGCCCTTCTCGATCTTGTGCTTCGGCGTGGGCTTGTCGAAGTCCGGATCCTTGCCCTGGTCGACGTACGAGTTGTACTTCGCGACGGTCTCGGCGAGCGCCTTCGGGTCCATCTTGTGGGACATCCAGGGATTCGTGTTGATCTTCTCGGCGAGTTCCTCGATCGAGTCGGCCTTGAAGAAGTACTGCGGATCGACGGACTTCTCGTCGGTGTGCATACGCTCGCGCTTCACAGCCTCGGAGTCGAAGATCGCCCACTGCGGGCCGGCCGACCAGTCAGGCGCATGCGAGCCCTCGTTGATCTGCAGAGCAGCGGCGATGAAGTTGATCGGGTTGTACTTCGTGCGCGCGATGTTCTTGTAGTCGCCCTGGACGTACGGATTCTCGGCCTTGTCCTTGAAGAAGTTGCCGTTGGTGCCGTCCATCAGGCCGCGGGTGGAGTTCGCGGAGCCGTAGGAGGTGTTCTTCAGGCTGTCGGCGGTGAGGCCGGCGGACGACGTCTCCTCGAAGAAGCGCTTGCCGCACCAGTTGACGACGATCGCGTTCTGCCAGTCACGCAGCGACACACCCGTGTGCTTGACGAGCGGGAAGATCGGGGATTCCGGAGCCCAGCGGAGGTACGTGTCGCGCACACCGATCACGGCGCCGCGGGTGAGGGAGATCGGACGCTCCGTGTAGGCGTTGGTGAGGCCCCAGAGGCCGGCGCCGAGCTTCATCGCGGCGAGGGTGCCGGAGGCATCCTGCGGCGAGTACTCGCAGGCGGCGGAGGCGAACTCGGCCGTGAGGCGCGGGTCGACCATGCGGCGGAAGGCCACGTTGTCGGTGTAGCCGGCGGTCGCGATGACGAGGGCCTTCTTGGCGCTGACGGCGATTTCCTTCTCGGTGCAGACGACGTCCTCGGAGGCGCGGAAGCCCTTGAGCTCAGTGCCGTCCGGGAGGATCTTCGGGGTGCGGTGGGCGCGGATACCGATCGCGCGGCCCTTCTCGTCGGCGACGATCTCGTCCATGTAGAAGTTCATGAGGAACTTCACGCCGGCCTTGCGGGCGGCATCCTCGAGAGCGCGCATCAGGACGGTGCCCTTCGTGCCGGCAGGAGCCTCAAGCGAGGCGCCCTTCGTCCAGTTGAAGTGCAGCTCGCGCGGGGCGGAGCAGCCGGTGGCGTAGGCGCCGGCGTTGTCCGGGGCCTTGTCGAGGAACGGCACACCGATCTTCACGAGCCAGTCATACGTCGGGACCATCTCGTCGGCGAGCATGCGCTGCATGTCGCGGTCGTTGAAGCGATAGTCGGCGAAGCCGTTCGGGAGCGTCACGGACCAGTCGGTGAGGTCCTTGAAGACGGTCTCGGGATCGTCCTTGATGCCGTACTTCTTCTGGTGGGCGTTGCCGCCGCCCAGAGCCGTGTTGCCCTGGGAGATGATGGCGTGACCGCCGATGTCGTAGTTGGCGTCAACGACGAGGACCGAGTGACCGGCCTCGGCGGCGCGGATGGCGGCCGGGATGCCGGAGGCGCCGGCGCCGACGACGATCACGTCAGCTTCGAAATTCCACTTCGAGGGGATGTTCGACGCGGCGGCCTTGCCGGACATGCCGAACATCATGCCGCCGACGGCGGCCGAACCCGCGATGAAGGAACGGCGCGAAAGATTGGTTGCCATGGTACTTTTCTCCGTTTTTGTCTTTGGTGCGAGGCGTCTCGCATGTGTTTTTTCCTGTCGGACGCCTTCGTTCTCTGTCAGTCCTTGCGGGGCCGCCGTGCCTGTGACCGGTGAAACGGGTGGGATCCGTTCACCTTTTGCTGGTCACCACATGTCACGAATCGGTCCCTTCGAACTGATTTGCATCTTTTCACCCGGATTACTCGAGTAACCTGACAGTCATCAAAAAGGCGCGAGACACTCCCCGGCCGTTCTCCTCCTCTGATACTGAAAACTGTTCAGAATCCAATAAAAATCCCTAGAATACAAATGGGTCAATGACTCTGACCGCTATTCCAGCACAACCGAAAACCGCTTTTCCCATGCCGTCACGAAGCCCGCGGCGCACGGGCACCGCCCTTGCCGCCGCCCTCGTCTCCCTCGCGCTCCTCACATTCACCGGGCCGGTCTCGCCGCGCGAGGCGGTGCTCGACGGCATCTCCGGTGCGACAGAGAAGGTCTATCAGTCAAAGCCATTGCGTGTCGGCATCATCTCGCTCTGGGAGACACCGGAGACCACAAAGGCGCTTCACCGCACGCTCGAGGTGATCCGGCAGGCCTTCGCGCCCTACCCCGTCGAGATCTACCCGCGCATCGCCTGGAAGGAGCTGCAGCGGCAGATCGAAGAGGGCGAGATCGACGTCTTCATCGCGAGCTCGGGCTTCTCGATGCGCATGCAGAAGCACGGCGTCGTGCAGCTCGCCACGCTCATCACGAAGCTGCAGCCCAACCCCAACACGGGCGTCGCCACGGCCTTTCTCGTGCGAAGCGACGACGACCGGTTCCATACGATCGCGGAACTCAAAGGCACGCGCCTCTCGGCGAGCTATGTCACGGCCTTCATGAGCTACCGCACGGGGCTCGGCGAGATCGCCGTGCGCGGCTTCGACCCCGAGCACTTCTTCGGCAGCATCCACTACACGGGCGACAGCGAGAACGAGTCGATCGCCGCGCTCCTTGACCGCAAGGAGGCCGACGTCGCGATGGTGCGCGCCTGCTGGCTTGAGGGCCAGCCCCCGGAGGTGCGGGCCCGCTACCGCGTGATCGAGCCCCGCGAGGACCCGACGCTGCACTGCGAGCACACCTCGCGCACCTACCCCAACATCATGGTCTCGGTGCTCGAGGGCTCGGCGCCGGGCGCGGCGCACATCATCGCGAAGACCCTCCTCTCAATGCCCGAGATCGCCCCGGGCCACAAGTGGGGCGTCGCCACCGACCTGAGGCCCGTCAACCGTCTCTACCGTGAGCTCAAGATCGAGAACTACGCCTACCTGCGCGAGCCCACGATCAAGCAGTGGATGAAGGACAACCCCGAGATCTGCGTGCTCTCCGCGCTTCTGCTCCTCGGCCTCGTCTTCCACAGCTGGCGCGTCGGGTACCTCGTGAGGAAGCGCACGGCGGAGCTGCGCGCCTCGATCGCCGAGGAACGCGCCGCGCAGGTCCGCATCAATGAGCTGCGCGGCCGCATGGAGCGCATGCAGAAGGCGACGATCGTCGGGCAGCTCTCGAACCTCATCGCCCACGAGCTCGCGCAGCCGCTCGCCGCCGTGCAGTACTACGCCGAGGGCATGAAGGACATCCTCTCGACCGACCACCCCGACCTCAAGCTCCTCGAGATGAGCCGCGCGGGCATCGTCAAGGGACTTGCGCGCACCCGCAGCATCGTCGAGCGCGTGCGCGGGTACTCGAAGAACCAGACGAAGCGCGACGACACCGTGATGCTCGTCGACACCATCGAGCGCGTCTTCTCGAGCATCTCGACCGACGTGACGGACGGCGTCGACTTCTCGATCGCCGGCCTCGTGGACGTCCAGGCCAAGGGCGACGCGCTCGAGCTCGAACTTCTCTTCAGCAACCTCTTGAAGAACGCCTTCGACGCGGCCTCGACGCATGCGAAGGAGAGCCCTGAGAAGCCCGCCGTGCGCATCACGGCCTCCCCGGCCCCGGACACGCTCGCCAACATCGTGATCTCGGTGGCGAACACGGGCCGGGTGCTGAGCGACAAGGAGTTCAGCGAACTCACCACACCGCTCATCACAAGCAAGAGCGCCGGCCAGGGCCTGGGCATCCCGATCGCAACGGCGATCGCCGAGGCCTCGGGCGGCCACCTCACCTTCGAGCAGCGCCCGAAGGGCGGCGTCATCGCACGCGTCACGCTTCCCCTCGCGTGAGCGCGCCTCTCACAACCCTCAGAAAAACATATAAAAATGACTCAGAAACTCACCGACGGCACGCTGATCCGCATCGTCGACGACGACGAGGAGGTGCGCGACGCGCTCTCCTTCATGCTCGGATGCAAGGGCTGGAAGACCGTCGCCTACGCCACGGCCGAGGACTTCCTGAAGGGCTACAGCTCGGTGCCGCCCGGCTGCGTGCTCCTCGACATCCGCATGCCCGGCATGTCCGGGCTCGAGCTGCAGGCCCGCATGAAGGAGATGAAGCTCACGCTCCCGATCATCTTCGTCACGGGCCACGCCGACGTGCCCACGGCCGTGAGGACGCTCAAGATGGGCGCCTTCGACTTCCTCGAGAAGCCCGTCGACGCCGCGGCCCTCACCACCGCGATCGAGGCCGCGGTCTCGATCAGCGTCGCCGAGGCCTCGGGGAGCCTCTCCGGGGACGCCATCATCGCCGTGATCGACGAGATGAGCCCGCGGGAGCGCGAGATCACGTGTCTGCTCGCGAAGGGCCTCAGCAACCGCGACATCGCCGAGCACCTGTCGCTCGCCGAGCGCACCGTCCAGGGCCATCGCAACAACATCTATCACAAGCTGCGCGTGCATAACCTGAAACAGTTCACGGAGCTTCTCGACGGCATCAGTCTGTAAACCGCGCCCCGGCGGCCGCACGGACCGGCGGCGCGGAATGTGCCCGGACCGAGCGACATCACGGCATTCGCTCAAACACGGGATGGCATCGCGCCTGACGGACAGTTCAGGAGGAACGTCCGCGAGTATGATCCTCAGCCTCAGAGAGAATGACGCCCGGACGGCTGGAAGCTCCCGGCCGCTCACGCAGGCGTGATCTCTGAAAAAACCGATCTTTCCCGTGAGGTCCGGCCGCGGCGGCCGGGCCTCCCGGGGATTCCCTCGAATCGGAACTGAGAGCACCATGCCGTACAACTTCGACGAGATCATCGACCGCAGGAACACCAACAGCCTCAAGCACGAGGGCTTCCGCCAGTACGTGCTTCATGACGACGGGACGATGCAGTTCCCGTGCGGGGACGATGAGCTCGTGCGGATGTGGGTGGCCGATCAGGAGTTCGCCGCGCCCGAGGCGGTGATCGACGCGATGAGACGGTGCCTCGACCGCCGCATCTTCGGCTACTCCCGCCCTTTCGACCCGGGCTACTACGAAGCCTTCGCAGGCTGGTGCGACCGTCACTACGGCTGGCACGCGGAGCGCAGGCATCTCGTCACCGCGAACGGCGTCGTGCCGGCGATCTGCGAACTCACCGGATACATCACTAAACCCGGTCAGAAGGTGCTCTCGCTCGCCCCCTCCTATCCTGACTTCAAGGTCGCCGCGGACCTCAACGGCCGCGGGTTCGTGACGAGCCCGCTCGTGCGCGACGCCGAGGGGCGCTTCTCCATCGACTTCGATGACCTCGAGAGGAAGGCCGCCGATCCGCTCGTGAAGCTCATGATCCTCTGCCACCCGCACAACCCGACGGGCCGCGACTGGACCGAGGCGGAACTGAGGCGCGTCGCCGAAATCTGCGAGCGCCACGGCCTCTGGATCATCTCCGACGAGATTCACTGCGACCTGCTGCGAAAAGGGGGCCGGCACACGCCGCTCGCGAAGCTTTTCCCCGGGAACGACCGCATCATCACCTGCACGGCGCCCTCGAAGACCTTCAATCTCGCCGGCCTCATGATCGCGAACATCGTGATCCCGAACGAGGAACTGCGCGCCGTCTGGAACGCCCGTCACTACAGCTTCGACAATCCGATCTCGCTCGCCGGCACGCAGGCCGCCTACGAGAAGGGCGACGAGTGGCTCGAGGCCCTCAAGGACTATCTCGACCGGAACTTTCGCTTCACGGCGGACTTCCTCGCCGAGAATCTCCCGCTGGCGAAGTTCCGCATCCCGGAGGCGACCTACCTCGCCTGGGTGGACGCAAGCGCCTACCTCAAGGGCGTCGCGGACGTCACGCGCTTCTTCGCCGAGCACGCGGGCGTGCTTCTCGAGGGCGGCGGCATGTTCACCGACAGCGCGGCGGGCTTCATCCGTCTCAACATCGCCTGCCCGCGGTCGATGCTCGAGAAGGCTCTCCGCCGCATCCACGAGGCGCTCAGGGAACGCGCCTGAGCGGAACGCCCGGAAACTCAGTTCCCGAAGCGCTCCGAGGAGCCTCTCTCAAGACGCTCCGCCTCGCTTTCTCACGGAAGGTCGGATAACCTTCAGCAGCACGGTCCGGCTCGGCACCCGAGCCCGCCGCCTCCTTCCACCTCCTTCCCGATGAGAAAGCCATGACCTACGACTTCGACGAGATCATCGACCGCCGGAACTCCAACAGCCTCAACACAGACGGCTTCCGCCAGTACATCTTCCACGACGACGGAACGATGAAGTTCCCGTACAGGGACGAGGAGTTCGTGAGAATGTGGGTGGCGGACCAGGAGTTCGCCGCGCCCGAGGTGGTGATCAACGCGATGCGCCGCCGTCTCGACCGCCGCATCTTCGGCTACTCGCGCGCCTTCGACCCGGCCTACTACGAGGCCTTCGCCGGCTGGTGCGACCGCCGCTACGGCTGGCACTGCGAGAAGTCGCACCTCGTCACCTCGAACGGCGTCGTGCCGACGCTCTACGAACTCACGGGCTACATCACGAAGCCGGGCGAAAAGGTGCTGATCCTCACGCCCTCGTACCCGTACTTCAAGTACGCCGCCGACTTCCACGGCCGCGGGTGCGTCGCAAGCCCGCTCGTGCGCGACGCCGAGGGGCGGTTCACGATCGACTTCGAGGACCTCGAGAAGAAGGCCGCCGATCCGCTTGTGAAGCTCATGATCTTCTGCAACCCGCACAATCCGACCGGCCGCGTCTGGACCGGGGAGGAATTGAGGCGCGTCGCCGAAATCTGCGGGCGCCACGGCCTCTGGATCATCTCCGACGAGATCCACTGCGACCTGCTCCGGTCCGGACTCCGCCACACGCCGATGGCGAAGCTTTTTCCCGATAACGACCGCATCATCACCTGCATGGCGGCCTCGAAGACCTTCAATCTCGCCGGCCTCATGCTCTCGAACATCGTCATTCCGAACGAGGAGCTCCGCGCCGTCTGGAACGCCCGCCACTACAACTTCGACAACCCAATCTCGCTCGCCGCGACGCAGGCCGCCTACGAGGAGGGGGACGAATGGCTCGAGGCGCTCAAGGCCTACCTCGACGGCAATTTCCGCTTCACCGCGGACTTCCTCGCCGAGAAGCTCCCGAAGGCGAAATTCCGCATCCCGGAGGCCACCTACCTCGCCTGGGTGGATGCGAGTGCATACCTGAAGGGCGTCGGGGACATCCCGCGCCTCTTCGCCGACCACGCGGGCGTGCTGCTCGAGGGCGGCGACATGTTCGTGAGCAACTCCGACGGCTTCATCCGGCTCAATCTCGCCTGCCCGCGCTCGATGCTCGAGGAGGGCCTCAGGCGCATCCACGGGCTCCTGAAGGACCGCGCCTGATCAGAGAGATTCACTCCGGCGCAGCCTCAGCGTGAAGAGGAGCGCCGCGAGGGCGAAGACCGCGCCGCCCCAGAAGGTCGCCTCGGCACCGATGCGGTCCCAGAGGAACCCGGCGCAGAGGCCCGCGAGCAGGATCGCGGCACCGGAGGCGAAGTTGAAGATGCCGAAGGCCGTGGCGCGCTTCTCCTCCGGGGCGCTCTCCGCGATGAGGAGCGAGAAGACGCCCTGCGTGGCGCCGAGGTGGAGCCCCCAGAGCGCCATGCCGGCGAGCACCCCGGCGGGCGTTGCGAAGAGCGCGAGCACCGCGTCGGCCGCGGCTAGCGCGACGAGGCCGATCCCAAGCAGGTGCACCGGCTCCATGCGGTCGGCGAGCTTCCCGATCGGATAGCACGAGAGCGAGTAGACGACGTTCATGCCGACCACGAGCATCGGCACCGCCGCGGTCGGGATCCCCGAGTCGGCGGCGCGCAGCACGAGGAAGGCGTTCGAGAAGCGCGCGAGCGAGAAGAGGGCCCCGAGGATCACCACCTGCCTGAAGGCGGGCGACGAGATCCTGAGAAAGTCCATGAATCCCGAGGGCGCGGCCTTCGCGGGCTTTCCCGTCGGCCCGTCGGCGTTCTCGACGCCGAGGATGATCGTGAGGATGCAGAGCGCGCCCGGGATGAGCGCGAGCCAGAAGATCGTGCGCAGGTCGTCGGTGAAGAAAAGCAGGCAGAGCGTGGCGAGCGCGGGCCCGGCGAAGGCGCCCGCGGCGTCGAGCGACTGCCTGAGTCCGTAGGCCGCGCCCCAGATCTCCTTCGGGGTCACGGAGGCGACGATCGCGTCGCGCGGCGCGCCGCGCACGCCCTTGCCGATGCGGTCGAAGAACCGCGCGGCGAGCACGACGCCGATCTGGTCCGCGAGCGCGAAGACGGGCTTCGAGAGGACGCCGAGGCCGTAGCCGATGAGAACGAGGAGCTTGCGGTGCCCGAAGCGGTCGGCGAGAACACCTGAGAAGACCTTGGCGATGAGCGCCGCGGATTCGCCGAGGCCCTCGACGAGGCCGATCATCATCGCGCTCGCGCCGAGCGTGCCCGCCATGAAGATGGGGAGCAGCGCATGGATCATCTCGGAGGAGACATCCATCAGCAGGCTCACGAACCCGAGCGCCCAGACGGTGCGGGGGATGAGGGGGCGGCTCGGTTTTTCGGTTTCGGCGGACATGGGAGACGCGGGCGGGCAGTTTGAAAACGTTCGCCCGTCATTCTCGCGCAACGGCGTCAAGGCGGCGTCAAAGACCGTGACGCAGACATGTCCCGAGGCACATGAGAGATGGAAAAAGCGCGGGCCCGTGAGGCGATCCGCGCTTCTTCCGTGAGGCTCTTGCAGCTGATTACTTGGCGAGCATCATCTTGTCGGAGACGCCGTCGCCCGCCTTCTCGAAGAACTGCAGCAGGTCAACGGCGGTGAGCTTCGCCTTCTCCTCGCCCCTCACGTCGAGGATGGGGCGGCCGTCGTGCATCATGATCAGGCGGTTGCCGAAGCGCAGCGCGTCGCGCATGTTGTGCGTGATCATCAGCGTCGTGAGCTTCTGCTCGGTCACGATGCGGTTCGTGATCGTGAGCACCTTCTCGGCGGTCTTCGGATCGAGCGCGGCGGTGTGCTCGTCAAGGAGCAGGAGCTTCGGGCGGACGAGCGTCGCCATGAGCAGCGTGAGCGCCTGGCGCTGGCCGCCCGAGAGCAGGCCCACGTGGGCGGTCATGCGCTCCTCGAGGCCGAGGCCGAGCGAGGCGACGAGCTTCGTGAAGTACTCCGTGCGGTCGGCGCGCTCGCTCCACCGGAGCGTCGGCCTCTGGCCGCGGCGGTCGGCGATGGCGAGGTTCTCCTCGATCATCATGCCGGCGGCCGTGCCGCGCATCGGGTCCTGGAAGACGCGGCCGATGAAGGCGGCGCGCTTGTGCTCGGGCATCTTCGTGATGTTGATGCCGTCGATGACGATCTCGCCCTTGTCGATCGGGAAGACGCCGGCGATCGCATTGAGGATCGTGGACTTGCCCGCGCCGTTCGAGCCGATGACGGTGCAGAAGTCGCCGTCCTCGAGCGTGAATTCGACGCCGCGGAGCGCCTTCTTCTCGTTGGCCGTGCCGGCGAAGAAGGTCTTGTGAACGTTCTTGATTTCAAGCATTGCTGTTACTCCTTCGTGTCGCTTTTTATCAGGCGCGGCGGGTGAGGCCCGCGAGCTTGGCCTTGATGAGCGGAAGCGCGAGCGCGAAGGCGACGAGCACCGCGGTGAAGAGCTTCAGGTCGTTCGGCGGCATGCCCATCTCAAGCACGAAGGCGATGACGAGACGGTAGACGATCGAGCCGAGGATCACGGCGACGAGGCAGGTCTTGAAGGACTTCGGCGCGAAGAGCACCTCGCCGATGATCACCGAGGCGAGGCCGATCACGATGGTGCCGACGCCCATGCCGACGTCCGCGAAGCCGTTGGCCTGCGCGACCGTGGCGCCCGAGAGGGCGACGAGGGCGTTCGAGATGACGAGGCCGAGCACGATCATGGTGTTCGTGTTGATGCCCTGGGCGCGGGCCATCTGCTGGTTGAAGCCGGTGGCGCGGATCGCCGTGCCGAGTTCGGTGCCGAAGAACCAGTAGATGATGACGGCGACGATCACGGCGAAGACGAGGCCGACGATGAGCGCCGAGATCGAGACCGGAAGGCCGAAGCCCGTCTCAAGAATCGTGAAGACCGTCTCGTCCTGCAGCAGGCCGATGTTCGACTTGCCCATCACGTGCAGATTGACCGAGTAGAGGCCGATCATCGTGAGAATGCCGGCGAGCAGCGCCGGGATCTTGAGCTGCGTCGTGAGAAAGCCCGTGACGGCGCCTGCGAGCGCGCCGGCGATGAGGGCGAGGAGGAACGCCATGGGAAGCCCCATGCCGGTCGTGATGCAGGTCGCTGCGACCGCGGCCCCGAGCGGGAAGGTGCCCTCGACGGAAAGATCCGCAATGTCAAGGATGCGGAAGGTGAGAAAAACGCCGAGCGCCAGTACGGACCACTCAAGGCCCTGGCCGACGGTTGAGATGATGAGATCGAGCATCGAAGCTTCCTTTTTAGGTACGCACCGGAGTCAGGCTCCCGGACTTGTGAGAGACCCTGTTCCGATTTGTTTTCTAGGTGGAAAGGTGGGTGAAAAAACTCAGAGATTCTAAAGGGGATGTCCCGCCGGGGCGACCCGGGACCCCGAAAAAAAGAAACGGAGCGCTCCGCGGACCCTTCGGAAGGATCCGCTGAAACGCTCCGCTCTATTTCAGGCGCGGCGCCCCTCAGGCGGAGGCGCTATTCAAACAGCTTGGCGCCCTTGAGGAGTTCCTCGGGGATCGTGATGCCGATCGCCTTGGCGGTCTGCAGGTTGAAGACCGGGACGCCGGTCTTGACGTGCTCGACCGGGGTGGTGGCGGGCTGCTTCTTGCCCTCGAGAATGTCCGCGCCCATCTGGCCGGTCATCTTGCCGAGCTCGTAGTAGTCGACCGAGATCGAGCCGAGGCAGCCGGCGCCGACCATGCCCATCTCACCGGCGACGGCCGGGAGCTTGGCGGGGTTGACGACCTTGGCAAGCGCGGGAATGGCGCTCGCGATCACGTTGTCGGTCGGGAGCCACAGGCCCTGGACCTTGTCCTTCAGGCTCGCGACGGCCTGCTGGATGTCGTTGACGTTGCTGACCGTGGCCTCAAGGACCTCGACGCCGCGGGCGGCGGCGGCCTTCTTGAGAATCTCGACCTGGTAGGCCGAGTTAATCTCGCTCGAGTTGTAGATCGTGCCGATCGTCTTCGTGCCGGCCGGGACAAGCTTCATCAGGAGGTCAAACTGCGCTTCAACGGGGCCGAGGTCGGAGACGCCCGTGACGTTGCCGCCGGGAGCCGCGTCAGACTTGACGAGGCGGCCCGCGACGAAGTCGGTGACGGCCGTGGCGACGATCGGGGTGTTCTTCGCAACGGTGGCGACAGCCTGGGCGGCCGGGGTCGCGATCGCGAAGATGATCTTGTCGTTGTTCGAGACGAAGCGGTTGGCGATGTTGTGGA
>NZ_JAUNSF010000191.1 GCF_030539355.1 Sutterella sp. | reverse complement strand
AGGCATTTGCGAATAAATCCCTGTCCGCGCGCCAGATGCGGGCAGGGATTTTTAAATTTTCGTCCGAAACATAATTGCGAAGGAGGGTGGGTCGGAACCTGTGACCGGGAATTAGAATGCGGAAATTCCTTCGTCTCGAACATCGTTTCCCTCCGATGACATCCCTCGTTCACCGTCT
Source organism: Sutterella sp. (assembly GCF_030539355.1). Taxonomy (GTDB): domain Bacteria; phylum Pseudomonadota; class Gammaproteobacteria; order Burkholderiales; family Burkholderiaceae_F; genus Sutterella. The sequence continues at coordinate 1,970 of NZ_JAUNSF010000191.1, read as the reverse complement.
TTTCAGCATTCTTTCAGCGGCCCTCCTTCTTGTCATGCTCGGCCTGCAGCCCGCCGCCGCCGAGGCTCCCGGGCAGCACGTCTGGCGCATCGCCTACGTGGAGGGCGGCGAGTTCTCCGACTACCAGAGGACGCTGAGGGGCGTGGCCGTCGGCCTCAAGCAGCTCGGCTTCATCGACAAGGGTGACGTGGCCGTCCCGGTCGACACGGAGTCGACCGAGCCGATGTGGCGCTGGCTCTCGGAAAACGCCGGCGGACAGGCCGTCTTCCTCGCCGACGCCTGGTACTCGGCGGGCTGGGATACTGAAAAGCGCGTGGAGAACCGCGAGGCGCTCCTCAGGCGCATCCGCGAGAAGGGCGACATTGACCTCATTCTCGCCTTCGGCACCTGGGCCGGGCAGGACTTCGCCCATGCTGACATTGACGTTCCCGTGATTGTCGCCTCGGTGACCAACGCCGTCGAGAGCGGCATCATCGAGAGTCCCGAGCGCTCGGGGCGCGACAACGTCGCCGCGATGATCGAGCCGGACCGCTTCAGCGAGCAGGTCCGCCTCTTCCATTCGATCTTCCCCTTCAAGAAGCTCGGCATCGCTTACGAGGACACGCCCTCCGGCAGGAGCAGCGTCGCGCTCGGCGAGATCGAGGCGGCGTCCCGGCGTCTCGGCATCGAGCTCGTGCGCTGCACGGATGCGTTCGACATCGCTGACGCCCGTCTTTCCGCGCAGCGCCTCAAGGCCTGCCACGAAAAATTCGTCGCCGCGGGCGTCAATGCTGTCTATCTCACCGCCACTCTCGGCATGCAGGCGGATCCCGAGGGCGTGCTTGAACCCCTCATCGCTGCGAAGATCCCGACCTTCTCCCAGGCGGGAGCGCTCGATGTGAGAAAGGGCGCGCTCCTCTCGATCTCCGAGTCGAGCACCGAGGAGGAGGGCGTGTTCACCGCCCGTCAGGTGGGCAGCGTGATCCTCGGTGCCGCCCCGGGGACGCTCGTGCAGAAGTACGAGAGCTCGGTGACACTCGCCATGAATCTCACCACCGTGAAGCGCATCGGCTGGAACCCGCCGCTTGAGATTCTCGTCGCCGTTGACGAGTTCTTCCGCAACTGAAACCGACGATGAATCAGAACGCCCGAACCGCCGCCGCCCGGCTGCGTGCGAAACTTCCTGCGCTCCTAGGCTGGCTCATGATCCTCGTCGTGAGCCTCGCGGTCTACGACGCGCTTCTCTTCAGCTCCTTCGAGCGCGAGATCTGGGCCCAGCGCGAGGCCTCGGCGCGCGTCGCCGCGGACAGTCTCAATCTCAATGTCTCGTCGAGCGTGCGGCTTGGCAAGAACCTCGACACCTACCGCGGGCTTGACAGAGCGGTCGCGCGCGCGGCCGACAACGCAGGCATCCCGCTTGCCGTGCTCTCGCCCGCCGGCCGGGTGATTGAATCCACGGAGGACTTCCCGCCGCTTGCCTTCAGCGAGGGGGAGGTCATCACGAGCAGGGACGACCTCGTGATGCGCGAGAACGGTGCCGGCCGCACGATCTTCGTGCCGGTCGCCGGAACGGGCAAGGCTAACGCGGGCTGGATCGGCGCCTGGATCGACGGCACCGCGGTGCATGAGGCGCTCACCCTCGAATTCCTTCGCCAGGGCGCGATTCAGCTTGCCTCCGCCGTCGCGGGTTTTCTGCTCCTTGTCGCCGCCTTCGCCTTCTCGCGCCGCATGAGCGAGGGCACGAAGAGCGCGCTCGATTTCAGCCACAGGGCCCGCGTCGTCTGCATCGGCATCTTCCTTGCCGTGATGCTCGGCAACGGCGCGTCGGCGCTCCACACGGTGAGCGCGCGCTACACGGAGACCCTGCGCGCGGACGCGGCGAGGACCGGCGCGCAGCTCACCGACACGATCGAGCGCCTCATCGCCGTCGGCATCAATCTGTAACTCTATGGCCGTTAGGGAAGCGAGGAGACTCCCCTAACGGCTTGTAA
>NZ_JAUNSF010000088.1 GCF_030539355.1 Sutterella sp. | reverse complement strand
GGTCATCGCCAGGCTCCCTACATGAAGACCCCTGCAGACAGACGTTTGCAGGGGTTTTCGCTTTGGTGCGCGGCTAAATCCGACCGCCCGCCTCGCGCCGCGGGTGCTCAGTTCTTCTGGTCCCGGAAGGGCTCGGGAAGGAAGAGGTCGTCGTTCTCTTTGTCGTCCGCGGCGCTCTCCTCGGCCGGTCGCCTGTGACTGCTGATGGTGCTGAGCATCCTGCTGAGGAGGTCGTAGAAGACCGGCCCGCTCGTGAGGTACGGCATGTGCGGCTCGCGCAGCCGCTGCGCGCGGCGTTTCTTCTCGAGCTCCTTCAAGTTGGTGATTTCCTTCGGCATCTCGAAGAGCTCGTCGGCGCGCTTCGGGGACTCCTTGCCGAACCGTGCGACGATGCCGCTCCTGTCCTCCGGCATCGGGAGCCCGAGGAGCTCGAGCGCCATTTCGAGCGGGTACTTGAGGAGCAGGAGGCGCAGCACGAGCTCGGGCATGAGCGTCCAGCATTCGGAGCGGTCGCTCTTCTGCTTTGCGAGCACGGGCCAGTCGCGCTTCATCGCCTCCTGGAGCCGCCCCTTCCCGAGCCGGTGCGTGATGTTCTCATCGCGTTTGCGGTAGCCGCCCGGGAACTCCGTCCTGAAGGTCTCGATGCACCGCTGCTGCGGATTGCCGCGCTCGTAGAGCGTGGTCACGGTCTCCTTGATGCGGCCGTCGTCGAGCGTCTCCTGGTCCGTCCATGTCCTGATCGGTGCTCCGCGCGGGTCAAAGGGCTCCTTCTGGTCGCGCAGATGATGGAGGAACCAGAGCTCGACGCAGGGGTCTGAGCTCGCGATGTAGATGTCGGGGTAGCAGAGCGAATAGTCGAGCGCCTCCTCGAAGTCGTGGTGGTTGTCGCGGTCGAAGACGAGCCACGCCTCGGTGAACTTCGGCCCGCCGGCGCGCTCCTCCATCTTGCTGAGCAGCAGGATTCTCGCGGCCTGCCTCACCTGGCTCAGCGGCGTGAACTTCACCGGGTGGTAGATCACGATCCGCTCGCGCGGCAGGTCGAACATCTCGATCAAGCCCTCGAGGTAGTTGACCTCGGTCTTCTCGCCCTCGCAGAGGATGAGGATCATGTCCTCGGACGAGACCGTGTAGGGCTTGACGAGTTCTTTGAGCGTGGCGGACATCTGGCGCGTTTCAGGTGGAGGAGGAAGAGTCGGGGGCCGGGGCGCCGGCGGCGGTCGCTGAAGCCGCTGCAGCGGATTTCTTCTTCTTTTTCTTCTTCCTGCCGCCCGGCATGAGGACGGCGGGCGGCTCACCGTCAAAGAGCGAGCCCTGGGCGTCCGGAGCGTCCGGGGCGCAGTTCAGGGTCTCGAGGTCAAGGATCCTGAAGCGCTCGAGCGCATCCCTGCGGGTCTTTCCGGCCTGGAGCTGAGCGAGGCGCACGAGGAGCTCGGGCATGAGCGTGAAGGTACCCGTGCTGCCGCCGCTCGCGGTCACGGGCCAGTGACGCCGCATCGCGCGGCGGACGGCCGGGAGCCCCATCTCCTGGGGATTGAAGCCTGTCTCCTCGGTGAGACCGGGCACGAGTTTCCCGAGCGCCCTGATCGCGCTTCCCGCGTCCGTCACCGGGACGTCGCCGGCTTCGTAGTGGGCGAGGAGCCAGTATTCGAAGCAGGGCGCGGAGGGCACCAGGTGAATGTCCGGGAAGGGTTTCGCCGCCCGGATCGCCGCGTTGAGGTACTTGCGGCTCCCGCAGTCGAAGGCGATCCAGACCTCGGTGCAGCCCTGCTCGCCCCGGCGGCGTTTGAAGGCTCCGTAGGCGAGCTCCTCGGCGGCGCGGCTCACGAGTTCGGCGGGAGAGCCGCGCTCAACGATCCTCACGGTGAGGAGCCGGTCGCCTGGGATGCCGGTGATGCCGCAGAGGCGCTGGATGTAGCTGACCGCCGCCCTGCGCGCGCCGGGGACGAGAACGAGCACACGTGATTCGCTCGTGGTCCCGTACGGCCTGATGAGTTCGGCAGGAAGCTTCTGCATGACAACGTCCCGTGGCAGACGAAATGACTTGGTAAGCAGTCATATTCTGTCACCGCGGCGGGTCATGCGGAGGCAAGGGGCTGGACGCCGTCCTAGCCGCAGTTCCGGACCTTTCAGCCCTTGAAGCCGATATGAGAAAAGATCGGTCTGTTCGGGGAGAGAAGATCCTCCTCATCAATCGCGGCGCCTTTCTTCCCGCCCCTTTCTTTTCGGGCTGCGTCCTCCGGGGTTTCCGCATCCGGACCGAAGAGGCTCGTCTCGGCGGGCTCTCCGTGAGCGGTGGCTCTCAGCGGAGGAGCCTCCGGGAGCATGAGGAGCCGCGCGACTTCCTCGGGCGAGTACCTGAGGAGCATCAGCCGCACGACGAGACCGGGCATCAGCGTCCACGGCTCGCACCGGGTGTTGTTCTGCTTCTGCACCACGGGCCAGTCGCGCCGCATGGCGTCAATGAGGCCGTCCGTGCCGAGCCGCTCGTAGATGTTCTCGCAGTTCTTCTGGTATCCGGGAAGGTGGGATTTCAGTTCTCCTATACAAGCTTTCTGCTCTCCGCCGCGCCGGTGGACGGACCGGGTGATGACTTCGATCGTGCCGTCGGGCAGATCGTTCATCTCAGTCTTCGCAGCACCGATTTGTTTTCCCAGCACGGCGTAGCGCTTCCTTCGGTCGGTGCGGTGGTGAAGGAACCAGAGTTCCACGCAGGGGTCGGAGGCGGCGAGGTGAATGGCCGGATACTGCAGAGCGTATGCGAGCGCTTCCTCGAAGGTGCCGTGCTCGTCGCGGTCGAAGACCAGCCAGATTTCGCTGAACCGACGGGGGAGGTCCTTTTCGAAGCAGTCCTGATAGATGAGCATGCGGGCCGCCTCCCGCACCTGGTGGAGCGGGTTGAAGAGCTTCGGGTGAAGCATCCGGACGCGCTCGCGCGGGAGACCGAAGGCATCGATCAGTCCGTCGATGTAATTGAGCTCGGTCTTCGAGCCTTCGGAGAGTATGAGGAGCCTGTCGTCGTCCCCGGTGTTGCTGCACCGGACGAGGTCCGAGAGGCGCAGCTGCCTCTCGCTGCGCTTCCGCCATCGGGGCGCAGGCCTCTTCGGGCGTCTGTGCTTCCGGGCGGCGGCCGCCGCCGAGCGGGGAAGCAACGCTCGGGCGCCCTGAGTCTCGAAGAGCGCGGGCTCGGAGGGCTCGCCTGCCGCAGAAGCGGTTTCGGCATTGGATGCGTCGCAGAGACATTCGGGCGGAATGCGCAGCGCGCGGCAGGCTTCCTCCCGGCTGTGCTTCAGAAGCAGCAGCCGGAAAATCAGCTCCGGAATGTAGGTGCGCAGCCGAGGGTCGGGCTGACGGGCGGCGACAGGCCAGAAACCGCGCATCGCCGGAAGAATCGCTTCTTTTCCGAGATCGGTCGCGAGGTTCCTGTGTCCGCCGTTCAGTGCCTCCCAACGTTGGGCGAACAGGCCGGCGATGATCGCTGCGGGATCGGGCTTTCCGTCGAGTTCCGTCCTGAGCGACTCAAACGCATCCGCCGCCGTCCAGTGGAGCAGGAACCAGAGTTCAGCGCAGGGGCTCGAGGGCAGCAGATGAATGTCCGGAAAGTTCCGCATGGCGGCGATCATTTTGCGCAGCATGCGGTCGTCGGGCGCGTCAAAGGCAATCCAGACCTCGGTGGTGCCGGCGTTGCCGGGGATGCCGTGCTGTGAGCGGAAGGCGCCGTAGCGCAGCGCCTCGATCGCGCGGCTGACGAGTTCGCCCGGCGTCCCCGGGTCCCTTATCGTTTCGGCGGTTATCCTGCCGGGCGGAAGCTCGAGGAGAATCTGGCAGGACTTGATGTATTTCTCGAGCGTCCTTTGCGCTCCGACGCAGATTACATGGACGCTGGTGGCGTCCGAAGTGGGGCAGGGTTTGAGAATTTCATTCGGGGAGACCGGCATGCTGTACCTTTCAGATTGATTCAGGCTGTCTGACCATTTTTTCATGCGGTGAACCGTTTGCTGTCGCAGCCGAACAGCCTCCGGCGGTAGGACGAAGAGCCGAGGAAACGGGCGGAAGCTTTCAGTAGACTTTGAAGTTCCGGACTCCACACCACCAGACCACAAAGAGACCCCGAATGTCCGTACTCACCGATGTCGTCAGCTTCATCACCTCAGGCGGGGTGATAACGCTCGAGCGTGCGCTCGAGCTCGCAGCCGGTCCCCGCGAGGACCTCTTCGACACCGCGGAGGCCGTCACGAGGCGCATGGCTTCGCGCACCTTCAACCTCTGCGGGATCATCAACGCCAAGAGCGGCCGCTGCTCGGAGAACTGCCGCTGGTGCGCGCAGTCGCGCCACTGGGATGTGCCGGGCGTCGCGGTCTATCCGATCGTGGGGGACGACCCCGTCGAGACGGGCGCGAAGCGGGCCTTGAGCATGGGCGTGACGCGCTATTCGCTTGTCACGAGCGGCCGCAAGCCCTCGGCCCGCGAGATCCGCGAGCTCTGCGACCGCGTGAGGACGCTCAAGGCCGCGCATCCCGAGCTCGAGGTCTGCGTCTCGCTCGGGCTCCTCTCGAAGCGCGACCTCGAGGCGCTGCGCGACGCGGGCGTCGTGCGCATTCACTGCAACCTCGAGACCTCGAGGAACTTCTTTCCCGAGGTGTGCACCTCGCACGCCTACGACGAGAAGATCAGAACGCTGAGGGACTCCCGCGAGGCCGGGCTCGACATCTGCTCGGGCGGCCTCATCGGCATGGGCGAGACGCTCCGCGACCGCATCGAGCTCGCGCTTGAACTGCGCGCGCTCGACGTCCCCTCGATTCCGATCAATGTGCTTCACCCGGTGGCGGGAACGCCGCTCGGGGGCTCGGCGCTGCTTCCCGACGAGGACTTCCTCGTCACCGCCGCGCTCTTCCGCCTCATCAACCCCACGGCCTACCTGAGGTTCGCCGGAGGGCGTCTGCAGCTCTCGGCCGAGACCGTCCGCGAGGCCGCGCGCATCGGCATCAACGCCGCGATCAGCGGCGACTTCCTCACCACCTGCGGCGCGAGTCCGCTCGACGACGCGCGGCTCTTCATCGAGGCGGGGTACGAGCCCGAGGCGCAGACCGCCGAGGCGTTGAAGAACCCGCAGGAGGGCACGCTCTCCTGCGCTCCCTGCTCCGTCAGCACCGGCTGCTCCCCGGCTGAGGAACAGACCGCAGTTTCCTGATCATTCCGGGAAAAGAATGAGGCCGGCCTCCCGCATGGGGAAGCCGGCCTCGGTGTCAGAGCCGGGTGATCCGAGGGATCACTTGAACTCGACCAGGTTCCTGCCCGTCATCTCCTGGGGAACAGGAAGACCCATCAGCGTGAGCACGGTCGGGGCGACGTCGGCGAGCACGCCCGGCGAGACCTTCGCGACGCGGTCCGAGACCACGAGGATCGGCACCGGGTTGAGCGAGTGGGCCGTGTTGGGCGAGCCGTCCTCGTTCTTCGCGTGGTCGGCGTTGCCGTGGTCGGCAATCTGCACGACCTCGTAGCCGTGGGCGCGGGCAGTCTCGATCACGTCCTTCACGCAGCCGTCGACGGCCTTCACGGCTTTCTCGATCGCCTCCCAGACGCCGGTGTGGCCCACCATGTCGCCGTTGGCGAAGTTGAGGCAGATGAAGTCGTGCTTCTCCTCCGCGAGCGCCTCGCAGAGCTTCCTCGAGACCTCGGGCGCGCTCATCTCGGGCGCAAGGTCATAGGTCGCGACCTTGGGGGAGGGCACGAGAATGCGGTCCTCGCCCTCGAAGGGCTCCTCGCGGCCGCCGTTGAGGAAGAACGTCACGTGGGCGTACTTCTCGGTCTCGGCGATGCGCAGCTGCCTGAGGCCCTTCGTCGAGATGTACTCGCCGATCGGGTTCACCACGTTCTCCTTGCTGAAGAGCACGTGGAGCCCCTCGAAGGTGGCGTCGTACGGGGTCATGGTCGCGAACCAGAGCGGGAGCGGCGTCATGCCGCCCTCGGCGCGCTGCGTGAGCACCGTGGTGAGCTCGCGTGCGCGGTCGTTGCGGAAGTTGAGGAAGACGACGGTGTCGCCCGCTTCGATACGGCCGACGGGCTCGCCCGATTCATTCACGCGAACGACGGGGCGCACGAACTCGTCGGTGACGCCCTCGGCGTAGGACGCTTCGAGCGTCTTCACGAAGTCGGTGCTCGGGGTGCCCGTGCCCTTCACGAGGAGCTTCCAGGCCTCCTCGACGCGCTCCCAGCGCTTGTCGCGGTCCATCGCGTAGAAGCGACCGATCATGCTGACGAGCCGCGCGGTTTCGCCCGGCTGCGCGAGCTTCTCCTCGAGGGCCTTGACGAAGCCGAGGCCGCTCTTCGGATCCGTGTCGCGGCCGTCCATGAAGGCGTGGACGTAGACCTGCTTCACCCCGTGGGCCTTCGCAAGGTCGATGAAGGCGACGAGGTGCTCGTAGCTCGCGTGCACGCCGCCGTCGGAGAAGAGCCCCATCAGGTGAAGCGGGCGGCCGGAGGCCTTGAGGTGCTCAAGCATTGCGGCGATCTCGGGCTCTTCGGCGAGCTTGCCCGCGCGGGCTGCGCGGTTGATGCGCACGAGGTCCTGGTAGACCACGCGGCCGGCGCCGATGTTGAGGTGGCCGACCTCGGAGTTGCCCATCTGGCCGTCGGGCAGGCCCACGTTCTCGCCGAACGTGAGGAGCTCGGCGTTCGGGTACTTCGCCATCAGCTCGGAGAGGTACTCGGGATGCGCGGCGTGGATGGCATCGGCCGGGTCGGCGGCGCCGCCGCCGATTCCCCAGCCGTCGAGAATCATCAGTAGAACTTTCTGCATGGTTCGTTTGAGATGCGGCCGGGCTCCCGCACGAGGGGCGCCCCTGAGGCCGGCATGAGGTGTGAAATCAAATAATTTTATCAGCCGGCTCTGCCGGCAACGGGGCCTGTTGTGCCTGCGGCACATGACCGGTCGATTGGAAATCCAACCGCGTTGTGCATATAATTAGCCGGCTAATTAATCGGACGGACGCCTGATCCGTCCCTTTCCTGCAGATGAACACCAAACACAAAAGACCAGGGTGGAATAAGGCAATGAACCCCGAGATGAGACTTCTTCCTGCGCGCGAGAACCTGCGCCGCGTCCACGGCGCGGGCGCCACGGACCTTGATGTGTCGGGCATCGACATGATGCTTCACCTCATCAACGCCGTGGACATCATCCGCGCGACGATCTACGAGTCCCTGAGGAAGGAGACCGGACTCTCGGAGGGAAAGTTCACTCTGATGATGGCGCTGCGCGACGCCAACAGGCCGCTCTCGATCGGCACGATCTCCGCGCAGCTCGGCGTCGCCCCGGCGACCATCTCCGTGATGGTGGGCAGGATGCTCCGGGAGGACCGTCCGCTCATCTCGACGAGCACCTCCGACAGGGACGCCCGCTCGACCCTCGTGCGGCTCTCGCCCGCCGGGAAGCGCCTTCTCGACAAGTCGCTCCCTGCGCACTACCGGCGCATCGCCGAGTTCACCGAGGGCGTCAATCAGGACGAGCGCGAGCAGCTGATCGCGCTCATCCGGAAACTCGTCCGCCGTCCCGAGGCGGATCCGCAGGACTGAGCCGACAGATAAAACAGTCCCGAACCGAATCCCGTACTGAAGTCTCCCGTGGTCTCCGTTTTCCGAGGGTGAAGGGCCCTCCGGCGGAGGTGAGGGGAGGTGCATTTTTCTTTTCCATTTATTTAGCTGACTAAACAAAAATGGCTCTCTCACAGAAGCAGAAGAAGGACATCACGCGCACGATCGGCGGCTTTGTCATCGCCGGCGTCGCGGCAGCCGGTCTCATCTATCTCGGCAACCGCAACGATGCCGTGACGGAGGCTGAAAGTCTGAAGTCGGGCGTGCTCACCGCCCATGAGGTCCGCGTGGCCTTCGAGAGCGTGAGCGGCCGCCTCATTGACCGCCCGATCGAGGAGGGCAGGATCGTCGAGGCGGGCGAGAAGCTCCTCGGCATCGACGGCACGGACGTGCGTCTCTCCATCGCCAGCACGACCGCCGGCATCGCCCAGATCGACGCGCAGACGGCGCTCGAGCGCGAGAGCATCGCGCTCGCTCTCACCGAGGCGGACACCGACGAGCGCTGCTCCTGGCGCTCGATCGAGGAGGCCGAGGCCAACCGCAAGGCGGCCGCGGCGAACCTCGAGAACGCCCGCGCCGGCTGGACCCGCGCCCAGAAGCTCTATCCGCAGGGCGCGATGGCCCAGGCCGACTACGACTCGGCCAAGGCCGCCTGGGTCTCGGCGCGCGAGTCGCTCGCCGTCTCCGAGCGCGCGGTCTCGCGCCTCTCGATCGGCGCGACGAAGGAGGAGCTCGACAACCTTCGCAAGACGGGCTCGGCCGAGGGCATGCATCTCGAGACGATCGCCAATGCCCGAAAGGCCGCCGACAACCGCCGCTTCAATCTTGAGAACCTCGCCGCCACGCGTGCGCAGTTGGTCGCCACGCTTGACCAGCTCAAGGTGAACGAGTCGCGCCTCGTGATCTCGAGTCCCGAGCGCGCGAAGGTCCTCGAGGTGCTCTTCGAGAAGGGCGAGCTTGTGAGCCCGGGCACGCCCGCGGTGCTCCTCGAGAGCGAGCGCCTCTACTTCGACATCTACGTGCCCGAGGCCCAGGCCGCGCGCTTCTCGAGCGGCACCAAGGTCGAGTGCGCCTCGCCCGCGCTGCACCGCTCCTACGAGGGCGTGGTGCAGACCACCGACGCCGCTCCCGACTTTGCCACGCTGCGCGCTGTGCGCGAGCGCGGCCAGGCCGACACGACGCTCTTCCGCGTGCGCATCGACGTGAAGCCCGATCCCTCGCTCCTGCCCGGCATGACGCTTGAGGTGAAGCTATGAGCCGCAGTCTCTGGAAGGAGGTCAAGTCGAACTGGATCTCCGAATGGGTGGCGATGACGGGCGGGCACTTCGTGCCCTACCAGAAGCTCGCCATCCTCGTCGCGGTGATCACGAGCTTTGCGTTCTCGATCGCGATGAGCCACGACGTGGTGTTCGAGGCCCCGGTCGCGGTGATCGACCTTGACCAGTCGCGGTGGTCGGCGACCGTGATCGAAAAGCTCAACGCCTCGCCCTACATGTCGGTGAAGCGCGTGACGCACTCGCCCTCGGATCCGAGAACGATGACGAGGGGCGACGCGTACGTGGGCGTCGTCTTCATCCCGAAGAACGCCCAGGAGACGCTCTTGAAGGGCGCGCGTTCGCTCACGATCGGCTACTACGCCGACGACACGAACACGGCGCAGAACGCCGAGGTCTACACGACCCTCAATGAGATCTTCGCCGAGCTCGGAGCCGAGGTGGCCGTGAGTCGCCCGGACGGCGCGTCGAGTCTGGGCAAGAACTCGACCGAGACGCAGGCGCTGCTTTCGCCGATCCGCGTGGGCTTCCGGTACCTCACGAACCCGACGGGGCAGGCCACGACCGCGACGGTCGTGAGCTTCCTCCTCTTCTTCGGCATGATGTACCACGGTCTCGCGAGCCTGATGATCATCGGCCGGCTGCGCGTCACGCATGACTGGGAGGGCGAGGTGCTCTCGGGCTCTCTCTTCGGGCTCCTCTCGCGCGCCTTCCCCTACGCCTTCGTCTACATGGTCGTGATCACGGTGGCGATCGCGATCCTGTCGCTCGTCGGACAGCTGAGGTTCGCCGGCAACATCCTCTTCTTCATGCCGGCCATCTTCCTCTGCGCCACGGCGAACACCTGGGTCGCGTACCTCATCGCCTGGGGCACGACGAACCCCGGCCAGGGCGCGGGCCGCATGATCTGGCTCGTTCCGCCCGGCTTCATCCTCGGCGGCGCGACGATGGCGATCGGCTTCCCGCACGCCTGGGCGCACGACCTCTCCTTCGGCGTGCCGCTCGTGTGGCTCTTCAACTTCTGGCGCGACCAGGGCCTGAGGGGCATCACGGGTCAGGAGACCTTCATTCTCTTCGGCGCGATGATCATCTACCTCATCTTCCTTGCTGCGCTCGTGGCCATCCGCCTCTGGCGCGAGGAGATCAAGCGCAACGAGGAGAAGCGCCGCTACTGGCGTGACCTCAAGGCCACGACCGAGCACATCGAGGCGCGCGCGGCCGAGCAGGCCGAGAAGGTCGCGCTCTCAGGCACCGAGCCCGCGAACGAGAACGCCCGCGGGCCCGTGGAAAATGAGCCGGCCCCCGGGCCGGTGATGATCAAGGGCGCGCCTCAGGCGACGTCCTGAGAGACGCCGCGGACGGCGGACCCGCTGCGGGCCGCCGCGATCGCGGCAAGCGTCATCACGGAGGCGACGGCCATGCCCGCATAGGTCCAGAGCGACTCGCCGGTGAGATTCCCGGCGAGTCCGCCGAGGCCTCCGAGCACCGCGCCCGTGAGCCAGAGCGCCGGATGTGCCCGGCGCGTGCGGCCGAAGACGAGGAAGAGGAGCGGCACGGCCACGCCCGGGACGAAGAACGAGTAGGCCATCAGCAGGTAGCCGATGATGTCGCCCGAGAACCAGGCCGAGAGAGCGGCGAGGCCGCCGAGGGCCGCGGTCCAGAGGCGCACGGCGCGCACGCGCTCGCCGCCGATCAGATCCTTCTCCACGATGCCCGCCGCAGAGAGGAGCACCGTGTCGGCGGAGCCCGAGAGCGCGCTCACGAGGCCGAGCGCGAGGAACGCGGCGATCACCTCGGGGAGCGGCGACGCGGCCGAGAGCCAGTCCGCCACGGGCTGGGCCGCCTCGATGTTGAGAAGCGCGAGCATCGTGACGAAGACGCCGAAGACCGAGAGGAGGGGCGCGGCCGTACAGGCGGCGATCCTCGCCGTGGCGCCGTCCTTCGCGGCGAACGTGCGCGAGAACATGTCCGGGCCGATCACGTAGGTGATGCCGACCAGAAGCAGCATCTTCACGAGGTCGACCGCGCCGAAGGTGTCCGAGAAGGGAATGCGCGGCAGCGCCGCCACTTCGTCGGGGCGGTTCACGACGCACCAGACCGCCGCGGCGGCGAAGCCGCCGAGCAGCAGCACCGCCTGGATCGCGTCCGTGCGGATCACGCCCCGCTGGCCGCCAAGGGCCGTGTGGAGCACGATCGCGCCGGCGAGCGCCGCGTAGAGCCACTCGGCGAGGGCGCCCCCGGACACGGCGCGCAGGAGCGCGAGGAGCGCCGCGAACTGCGCCGCGGTGACGGCGACCCAGGAGACCGCGATGATGAGCGCGGCCCACTTCTCGGCGAGCGGCCCCACGAGCTTCCTGATCACGTCGGGAAGGGTGATCGCGCCGGAGGCGCGGATCGCCGGCGCGACGAAGAGACCGTGGAGGAAGAGGCCCGCCGTGCCGACGCCGAGCCACCAGAAGGCACCCGCGCCGGTCTTCTGCGCGAGCGAGCCGATGCCGAGCGTGGCCGAGCCGCCGATGATGGTGCTCACGAGCGAGAGCGCGCAGAGCACCGCGCCCGTCGCACCGCCCGCCGTGAGAAGGCTGCGGATGGTGTGGTCATGCGTGTTGCCGCGGATGCCGAACCAGAGGAGCGCGGCGAGGTAGATGAGGATGAGCGCGGTGAGAATTGTCATGTCTCGTGTGTCCAATGAAATTCCTGATGCGCGCCATCATAGCCGCCGGAGGAGGGACGTATTTGACAGCGTCTCTCCGGCCTGACGGTCATCGGGAGTCTGTTCGGCCGGACCGAACATCTCGTTCGGTCGTCCGGTGAATCCCGCCGCGACCTGGTTTACTGCGACACGGCTCTCAAGTGTTCCTGCAATCGTTTGCGCTTTCCGGGGTTCGGCTAGGGGTTCCTATCTAGAGAGGCAAGGATGATGCTGAGGCGGCCGGGCGGGCGAAAACGGATAATGAGAAGAATCGGCCCGCCGCCTGCCTCCCGCGAGGCGCGGCTGCGCCCCGGATTCGTAAAAAGGAAGAGGTTTTATCCAATGAAGCTCAACACACTCTCGCGCCGCGGCATGCTCGCCGTCAGCGCCGCCGTCGTCCTCGCCCTGACGGGCTGCGGCGACAAGGACAAGGCCCCGGCCGCCGCCGCGAAGGCCGAGCTCACGCCGATCGGCATCGTGCAGCTCGTCGAGCACGCGGCCCTTGACGCCGCCACCCGCGGCATCGTCGACGCCCTCGCCGAGCGCGGCTACAAGGACGGCGAGAACATCAAGCTCGACATCCAGAACGCCCAGGGCGACCAGTCGAACCTCCACAACATCGCCAACCGCTTCGTCTCGAACAACGACAAGATCATCTTCGCGAT
>NZ_JAUNSF010000087.1 GCF_030539355.1 Sutterella sp. | reverse complement strand
GGGTGGGGTTGATGTCATAGACGGGCGAGAGCGTCCAGCCGGGGACGCCATCGAAGCCGCCGAGCAGGAACCCGTGGTTGCGGAAGTGGTCGTCGGCGTTGCCGATGAGGATGCTGAACGCCACGCGCCTCACGAGCTCGCGCAGGTTCTCCTCCGCTGCGGGGGAGTGCTCCGCAATGAAGTCCGCGATCTCGCCGTAGCCGTGACCGGTCGCCGCGCCGTCGCCGTCCGCGAGGCCGAGGAGCGTCATCGCCGAGGCGAAGTGGATGCGGCCGCCCGTGGCCGTGCGGTCGAAGCGGCGCATGAGAAAGACATGCCCGCCGTCGCACCGGACGGCCGAGGAGGGTGCCGTGAGAATGCCGCAGCGCGCCGCCATGCGGTGCGCCCAGAGCTCCCAGAGGCTCACGTCGAACCCGTCGTCAGTGACGGACGGGAACTTCGCCAGCAAAATTTCACCCTCCGAACCCCGCACGCAGCGCTTCGGCCTTGCGCCGCCCATGAAGGCGCCGGAGCCGTCGAGCAGTTCAAGTGCCTCTGCCGGCGGCACCTTTCCCGCCGCGTCGGCCTCCTCGAAGGCCCGCACGGCGCGCGCGATCCGCGGCACCGTCTCCACGGAGGGGAGGTCACTCACCGCCCCCGCGCCGACGGGCGCGCCGTCGGCCGTGAGCCGCAGGGCACCGAGCCTCGTGAAGTCGTCGCCGGCGAACAGGCACTCAAGGTCGCCGGGGAGCGCCGGGGATATCACGCCCGTCACGGAAGCCTTCCGCGCCCGCAGCACCCGCCGCCCCCAGCGGTCCGGGATCTGGTCGCGCAGGCACCCGAAGAGTCCGCCGGAGGCGAACTGCCTGCCCGGCACCGGCTGCAGATCCGCGGAGAGACGGAGACGGGGGAAACGTCCGAGCCACGCGTCGTCAAACTCAAAGGCGGGCGAATCCGTGCCGCGCACGGTTTCAATCGTGAGCCGGCCCACGGGCATGGACGAGGAAAGGAGAGGGAGGTCGGCCGTGACCTCAGTGACAGCGGGGAGCATCGTGCGATATCCGTGACTCCTTGGAAAAGCTGCGTCAATGCTACACGCACGAAGCGTCCTCCGCCCTTTCCCCGGGCGGTTTTCCTTCAAACGCCTCCGGGAAGCGAGCGCTCTGAAAAAAAGGGGGACTGTCGTGCCGTGCAGAGCAAAACGACAGTCCCCTGGAAGAAGGAGAAAACTCACATGAAGAGTCCCGGGATTGCGGGCGGCGTGACCGGCGCCGCCCGCCTCACGAGCCTGCCCGATGCTCCTGGAAGGCACGGGGAAGCCCGGAGGGCAAGGGGAGGGAGGACGTCCCGGGCGCGCCTTCCTTCCCGGGAGAGAATCAGGCCTTCGCCTTCCTCTCCTCGCGGAGCATGTTGAGGGCGGAGCCGTAGCGGAACCACGGGATCTGGTTCTCGTTGTAGGAGTGCCTCGCCTCGATGCGCTCCTCGGTGCCGTTCTCATGGCGGATGACGACCGTGAGGGGCTTGCCGGGCGCGAAGTCCTTCATGCCGATCACCGACAGCGTGTCCTTCTCCTGGATGCGGTCATAGTCGGCGGGGTTCGCGAACGTGAGCGCGAGGATGCCCTGCTTCTTGAGGTTCGACTCGTGGATGCGCGCGAAGCTCTTCACGAGGATCACCTGGACGTTGAGGTAGCGCGGCTGCATGGCGGCCTGCTCGCGCGAGGACCCCTCGCCGTAGTTCTCGTCGCCGACGACGATCGAGAAGCGGTTCTGAGCCTTGTAGCTCTTCGCCACCGAGCTCACCTTGTCGTAGGCCTTCGTGTTCTGGTTCCAGACGTGGTCGAGCTCGCCCGGCACGAACGCGTTCTGCGCGACCGACAGGGTGTTGTCGGAGATGCGGCGGATGTTGCCGACGAAGTTGATCCACTTGCCCGACGGCGTGATGTGGTCGGTCGTGCACTTGCCCTTCACCTTCATGAGGAGCGGGAGCCCGGTGAGGTCCTTGCCGTCCCAGGCGGGGAAGGGATCGAGCAGCTGCAGGCGCTCGTAGGTCGGATCGACCTTGATCTCCTTGGTCTTGAAGGTCGCGATGTGGCAGCCGGTCTCGGCGCGGGCGTAGCCCTGCTCGGGGAGCTCGATACCCTTCGCGGTGCGCAGCATCACGGACTTCCCGTCCTTCGTCACGACCGGGTCGGTGAGCGGGTTGAAGGAGAGCCTGCCCGAGAGCGCGTAGGCGACGGCCATGTCGGGCGAGACGAGGAAGGACTCGGTCTTCGGGTTCAGGTCGTTGCGCTTCCTGAAGTTGCGGTTGAAGGCCGCGACGATCGTGTTCTTGCGGTCCGGGTTGTTCGGACGCTTCCACATGCCGACGCACGCGCCGCAGGCGTTGGCGAGCACCGTCACGCCGAGCTTCTCGAAGATCGCGGTGAGGCCGTCACGGTCCATCGTCGCCTTGACGAGGTTCGAGCCGGGCGAGAGGTAGACGGGGCACTTGAGGTCGATGCCGGCCTCGAGGGCCTGCTTCGCGAGGTCCGCCGAGCGCGTGATGTCCTCGTAGGAGGAGTTCGTGCACGAGCCGATCAGCACCGCCTCGACGGGGTCGGAGAGGTCGCGCTCGACGACGTTCTTCTTCATCGACGAGAGATCCATCGCGGCGTCGGGCGTGAAGGGACCGGAGACCTGGGGCTCGAGCTTCGCGAGGTCGATCGTGATCACCTTGTCGTAGTACTTCTCCGGGTTGTCGTACACGGCCTGGTCGGCGCGCAGGTCGCCGGCGACCTTGTTGGCCATCTCGACGATCTCGGCGCGGCCGGTCTTGCGGAGGTAGTCAACGATGTGGCTGTCGTACGGGAAGACCGAGCTCGTGGCGCCGAGCTCGGCGCCCATGTTGGCGATCGTGGCCTTGCCGGTGGCGGAGAGCGTGTCGACGCCCGGGCCGAAGTACTCGATCACGGCGTTCGTGCCGCCCTTGACGGTGAGCATGCCGAGGACCTTGAGGATGATGTCCTTCGGGGTGGTCCAGCCCTTCAGCTCGCCCTCGAGCTTCACGCCGATCACCTTCGGCACGGGGAGTTCCCAGGGCATGCCGGACATGCAGTCGACGGCGTCCGCGCCGCCGATGCCGATCGCCATGCCGGCGAGGCCCGAGCCGTTCGGCGTGTGCGAGTCGCAGCCGACGATGAGGCAGCCCGGGTAGGCGTAGTTCTCGAGCGTCTCCTGATGGATGATGCCGGCGCCCGGCTCCCAGAAGTCGATGCCGAGCTTGTCGCTCACGTCGCGCAGGAACTTGTAGACGACCTTGTTGGTCTCGTTCGAGATCGCGAGGTCATGCTTCGCGCCCTTGTCGGCGAGCGTGAGGTGGTCGCAGTGGATCGAGGTCGGCAGCGTCACCGACGGGAAGTCGGCGACGAGGAACTGCTGCATGGCGGACTGCGCGAGCAGGTCCTGCATGATCAGGTGGTCGGGGCGGAACGTCGCGTACTCGCCGCCGCGCTTGAAGTCATGCACCGCGGCCATGTCAAAGAGGTGCGCGTAGAGGATCTTCTCGCTCTGCGTGAGCGGGCGGCTGATCGCCTTCCTCACGGCGGCGATGCGCTTCGGATACTCCGCGTAGAAGGCGCGGATCTTCTCGATGTTGCGGATCGGATGCTGCTGATCCGGATCGGGGATGGCGGCCCAGGCGGCGGCGGGAGTGCCCGCGACCGAGGCGGCGACGGCAAGGCCGGAGCCCTTCAGGAGGCTGCGGCGGCTCAGGTTGCTCGACATTTTTTTCTCTTCTCCTTTTTTATCTAGGGGATCTTCCCGGCCGGGAAAGGGGGGTTCCTCCCGGCCGCGGATGAAGTCTCCCGCCGGTGCATGCCTAGGCATGCCGATGCGCCGTCAAGGAAATTTCACCGGGCGAAGTGTCCCGGCAGTGCAACGTCATGCCGGTGCAACAGCCGAAATCCCCTGCCGCGGAGGAGATCCGGGGAGACGGACCCGTGGCCGCAGGACGGGGCAGTGCAACAGCGCCGCGGAAGGCGCGTCTTCCGGTCAGGCCACGCCTTCTCTGCCTGAGTGCGTCGGCGACGCACCCCGGATGAATCTTCCGTCCCGCCCGCGAGGGTTTTCCCCGGGCTGTCGGGCACTCGGATTGCATGAGAAGATGCACCGCGCCGGTGCGGGCGCTTCCCTGGAGAAAGATGCGCCGGCACAGAACAGAACTGCCACCAAGGGGAAAGCATCATGAAGATTCGTCAGACGTTCATCGCGCTCGCCGTCACAGCCGCCGCGCTCACCGCCGCTCCCGTGCTGCAGGCGGCCGAGGCTCCCGTCGCCGCGCCGGCCGCGCAGACCGTGAAGGCCGGGAAGCCGACCGTCTGGATTCTCGCCACCGGCGGCACGATCGCCGGCGTCGCCGCGTCCGCCACCGAGATGACCGGCTACAAGGCCGGCAGCCTCGGCATCGACACACTGCTCGCGGCCGTCCCGCAGATCCATGACATCGCCGACTGCAGGGGCGAGCAGATCGCGAACGTCGCCTCGCCCAACATCAAGGTCGACACGTGGCTGAAGCTCGCCGGCCGCATCAACGAGCTCCTCGCGAAGCCGGAGGTGAACGGCGTCGTCATCACGCACGGCACGGACACGCTCGAGGAGACCGCCTGGTTCCTCAACCTCGTCGTCAGGAGCGACAAGCCCGTCGTGATCGTCGGCGCCATGCGCCCGGCCACGGCCATCTCCGCCGACGGCCCGGTGAATCTGCTCAATGCCGTCAAGCTCGCAAGCACCCCCGAGGCGAAGGGGCGCGGCGTGATGATCGCCATGAACGACGTGATCAACGGCGCCCGCGACGTGCAGAAGACAAACACGCTGCGTGTCGACACTTTCCAGTCACCCGAGCTCGGCTACCTCGGCTACTTCGAGGCGGGAAACCCCGTCTTCTACCGCGCGAGCACGAGAAAGCACACCTCCCAGACCGAGTTTGACGTGACGGGGCTCAAGGACCTCCCGCCCGTCGTCATCCTCTACAGCCACGTCGCCGATGACGGCACGCTCGCAAAGGCCGCCGTCGCCGCGGGCGTGAAGGGCATCGTCCACGCCGGCACGGGCAACGGCTCGGTGCCCGACGATGTCTTCAAGGTTCTGAAGGGAGCCGTCGAGCAGGGCATCACCGTCGTGCGCGGCGCCCGCGTGCCCAACGGCCCGACGATCCGCTCGGTCGCGTACTTCGAGGAGGCGGGGCTCCTGAAGGCCGGCACGCTCAACCCGCAGAAGGCCAGGATCCTGCTGCAGCTCGCGCTCACGAAGACCTCCGACCCGAAGGAAATCCAGCGAATGTTCGACGAGTACTGATCGCCTGATCAGTATCCTCCGCCTCAGAGAACGAGAAGCCCGACCGGAACCACTGATGGATCCCGGCCGGGCCTGAGAGAGAGCGGGCCCGGAGGCGGTTCGGCCCGCGCTCCGTGCCCTTGGCAGCCCCTCCCCAGGGGGCCGCCCGTTTTCCGGGCCGGGAAGGATCACACACACACCGATCCTTCCCCGCCCGGTCCGAACCGATCCCCCGATCAGTTCTTCGACTTGTCGACGATGCGGCGGTCGCGCATGAAGGGCATCATGGCGCGGAGCTTCGCACCGGTCACCTCGATGCCGTGCTCGGCGGTGAGGCGGCGCTGGCTGCGCAGCTGCGGGTAGCCGTTGGCGCACTCCGTGAGGAAGTCGTTCGCGTACTTGCCGTTCTGGATGTTCTTCAGGCACTCGCGCATGGCCTTGCGGCTCTCCTCGTTCACCACCTTCGGGCCGGTGTAGTACTGGCCGAACTCGGCGTTGTTCGAGATCGAGTAGTCCATGGTCTCAATGCCGCCCTCGTAGATGAGATCGATGATGAGTTTCATCTCATGGCAGACCTCGAAGTACGCCATTTCCGGGGCATATCCAGCTTCCGTAAGTGTCTCGTAGCCCATCTTGATCATCTCGACCAAGCCGCCGCAGAGCACGGCCTGCTCGCCGAAGAGGTCGGTCTCGGTCTCGGCGCGGAACGTCGTCTCGATGATGCCGGCGCGGCCGCCGCCGTTCGCGGAGGCGTAGGAGATGGCGGTCTGGTGCGCGGTGCCCGAGACGTCCTGGTGGACGGCGACGAGCTGCGGGATGCCCGAGCCGTGCGTGAAGGTGGAGCGGACCGTGTGGCCCGGGGCCTTCGGGGCGATCATGATCACGTCAAGGTCGGCGCGCGGCTCGACCTGGCCGAAGTGGATGTTGAAGCCGTGGGCGAAGGCCAGCGTGGCGCCCTGCTTGAGGTTCGGGGCGACCTGCTCGCGGTAGACCTTGGCGATCGTCTCGTCCGGGATCAGCATCATCACGAGATCGGCGCCGGCGGTGGCTTCCTCGACCGTCGCGACCTTGAGGCCGGCGGCCTCGGCCTTCTTCCAGGAGGCGCCATCCTTGCGGACGCCGACCGTCACGTCGACGCCGGAGTCGTGGAGGTTCAGCGCGTGGGCGTGACCCTGCGAGCCGTAGCCGATGATGGCGACCTTCTTGCTCTGGATGATCGACAGATCGGCGTCGGAATCGTAGTAGACCTTCATTTCAAGTGTTCCTTTAGGTTTTGCTCCCCCCGAGGGGTGGAAGTGAAATTTCCCGGGGGAGGCGGATGGATTGAAAAACTGTTTGTTGGGGGATGGTTTATGGGGATGTTTCGGGGTATTCGTTACGCCTGGAGCATCTTCTCGCCGCGGCCGATGCCGCAGGCGCCGGTGCGGACCGTCTCGAGAATGGCCGTCTTGTCGACCGCGCGGAGGAACGCATCGTTCTTTCGCGTGTCGCCGGTCACCTCGATCGTGAAGCTCTTGTCGGTGACGTCAACGACGCGGGCGCGGAAGATGTCGACGATCCGCATCATCTCGTCGCGGTCGCGGCCGACGGCGCGGACCTTGACGAGCATGAGCTCGCGCTCGACGTGGTCGCTCTCGACGAGATCGACGACCTTCACAACCTCGATCAGGCGGTTGAGCTGCTTCGTGATCTGCTCGATGTCGGCCGCGTCGCCGATGCTCGCGATCGTCATGCGCGAGACCGTGCGGTTCTCGGTCGGGGCCACCGTGATGCTCTCGATGTTGTAGCCGCGCGCCGCGAAGAGCGAGACCACGCGCGAGAGCGCGCCGGGGGCGTTTTCAAGGAGGATCGAGAGGATGTGACGGTCATTCATGGCTGTTGGCTCCGGCGGGCAGGGTCATTTCAGTGAGGCCGGCTCCGGGCGCGACCATCGGCAGGACGGGTTCCTCGCGGGCGATGTGGACGTCGACGAAGACGAGCTGGTCGGCGTACTTCCCGAAGGCGTCCTCAATGGCCTGCTCGAGCTCCTCGTAGTTCGTGGCGCGCAGACCCACGTGTCCGTAGCTCTCGGCGAGCTTCACGAAGTCGGGCTGCACCTCCATCACGGACTCCGAGCACTTGCCGTCGTAGAACGAGCGCTGCCACAGGGCCACCATGCCGAGGTAGCTGTTGTTGAGAAGGAAGATCTTCGGGTGGCAGCCGTACTGCTTCGCCGTGCCAAGCTCCTGGATGTTCATCTGGATCGAGCCGTCGCCCGTGAAGAGCACCGAGGTGCATCCCGGGTGCGCGAACTCGACGCCGAGCGCGGAGGGGAGACCGTAGCCCATCGTGCCGAGGCCGCCCGAGCTCATCCAGTGGCGCGGTCCCTTGAACTTCAGGTACTGCGCGGCCCAGATCTGGTGCTGACCCACGTCGGTCGAGTAGTAGGCCTCGGGACCGGCACGTTTGCCCACCATCTCGATCACGGCCTGCGGTCGGATCGGACCGTCGCGCATCGTGGAGTAGCGATGATGCTCGTGGCTGCGCCAGGCCTCGATTCTCTCGATCCACGCGAGGAACCGGGTGCGGTCCGCCGCGGCGGGCGTCTCGCGCAGGATGGCGTTCATCTCGGTGAGCACTTCGCTCACGTCGCCCACTATCGGCACGTCGGTGTGCACGTTCTTCGAGATAGAGCTCGGATCGATGTCGATCTGGATCACGGTGCGCTCGCGGCTCTGCCAGTCGTCGGGGTTGCCGATCACGCGGTCGGAGAAGCGGGCGCCGACGGTGAGAAGCACGTCGCACTCGTGCATCGCCATGTTGGCCTCGAACGAGCCGTGCATGCCGACCAAGCCGAGGCTCTTGCGATCCGTGCCGTCAAAGCCGCCGATGCCCATGAGCGAGGTCACCACGGGGAAGCCGAGGAGTTCGGCGGTTTCCTTCAGCAGGTCCGACGCGCCGGAGGCGATGACACCGCCGCCTGAATAAATCAGAGGCCGCTCAGCGGCGATGAGTGCCTCGACGGCGCGGCGGATCTGGCCCGGGTGTCCCTTCGTGGTGGGACGGTAGCTCGGGATCTCGACGGTCTCGGGGTAGAAGAAGTCGCAGCGTCCCGTCTGCACGTCCTTCGGCAGATCGATCAGCACGGGGCCGGGACGGCCGCTCTTGGCGATGTGGAAGGCCTTGCGGATGGTCTTGGCGAGATCGCGCACGTCCTTGACAAGGTAGTTGTGCTTGACGCAGGGGCGGGTGATGCCCACGGTGTCGCATTCCTGGAAGGCGTCGCTGCCGATGAGGCTCGTCGACACCTGGCCCGTGAAGACCACGAGCGGCACGCTGTCGGCGTAGGCGGTCGCAATACCGGTCACGGCATTCGTCGCGCCGGGGCCCGAGGTCACGAGCGCCACGCCGACTTCACCGGTCGAGCGGGCGTAGGCGTCCGCCGCATGGATCGCGGCCTGCTCATGGCGCACGAGCACGTGGGTGAAGTACTTCTGGTGATAGATCTCGTCGTAGATCGGGAGCACGGCGCCGCCGGGATAGCCGAACACGTGGCGGACGCCCTCGGCATGCAGGGCCTCCATCATGATCTGGGAGCCTGTCATTGATCCGGCGGGCGAGAATTCTGTGTGTTTCGAGGTCATTTTTTTGCGGGGGACGGGAAATTGATCTTGGGAGACATGCGGGCCGCGTCTTCTCTCCGCCGCCGGCTGCTCACCGGTCGGAAGAGGCGGGGGATTGCGGACCCTCTGGAAAAGGTTTCAGCTCAGGAGGCGTACCCTGACAGGGGCTGCTCCCGGCCTGCCGGGCGGATGGTCCCGGCGGCTCATCGTGTTCGTGTTCTGCTGGCTGCGGCTCATGACTGACCCTGAAAGAAGCTTTTTCTTCGAGACCGCGCGTGCGGCCGGTTCTTTCCCCTCGTTCGTTCCCCTTGACCTGTGGCGGGGAACTTGTGCGAGGAGGAGCAGGGTGGTGTGAGCCGGTGTGCGGGTGTGACCCGCTTCATGCCGTTTCCATCGGCCCTGCTTCGAGGCGGAGGCGGGAGAACGGCTGCTCTTTCGGGGGTGGCCGGGGATCAGGCTTCCCGGCCGAGTCTGCCGCTCTCCACCCTAAGGCGAAGTACTCGTACTACGCGAAGGTCTATGAGCGAAATGCGCGCGGCCGGGGTCCCGAGGGGACGGCGAGCGATCGTGTCGATGTAGGCGCGCATTTGCAGAAACTCCGAAAGGAAACTGGAAGTCTGTTGACTTGTCTGAAATTTCCGGATCAGCTCCGCGTTTTCTGCGGTTTGCGTCCGGCGTGAGGAGCATCATGCACCCGGATAGAACATATTGCAAGTGTTCACGCCCGGAGACGGGCAATATGTACGGTAGCGTTATCCCTGAGAGGTAGATTCAGCCCTCAGGGATTCTGCCTAGAAAAACCGTGAATTTCTGCAAAACAAGCGCTCCCGCAGACCATGAAACACCGCATTCCCCACGGAGTCGCAGGGGATTTCCCCAATGTTTTCATTGAGTTGCACAAAAACAAACGAACATATTGCAGAAAGTCCGTCGCCGCAATGAGCAAAAAGTCGCAGATCCCCTGAGCCGCAGGCGATCCGGAGATTTCCGTGCACCGCAACGGGGCAGATTCTGCGGACGGTTCCGCCCGGGGCGAACGCTCCCGGAACGGTCTCGCGGAGGCTGCGCGGAAGGTCAGGCAAAGGCGCCGGCCATCACGCGCATGCGCAGGAACGCGCCGAAGTCCGCGTACTGCGCCTCCGTGAGGGCGCCGGGGGCGCTCATGACAACGAGCGCGTGCCCCTCAAGACCCCGGTGATAGGGCGGGTGCACGTGGGCGAAGGCGTTCGCGGTGAAGCCGCAGCGCTCGTAGAAGGCCTTCCTGCGCCTTGAGATCTCGTCGACGGGCGGGTCGATCTCGAGGATGACGGGCTTCTGTCCGGCCGCCAGCGCCCCGAGGATCCGCGCGCCCGTGCCGCGGCCGCGCATCAGCGGCTGCACGGCGAGGTGCTCGACGTAGACGAAGCCGCCGGTCTCCCAGAGAAGCGCAATGCCGGCGAGGGCCTCTCCCTGAGGAGTCTCCTCGAACACCAGGCGGAACTGATAGGCGGGGTCGCGCAGGATCGCGGCCTGCGAGGCACCCTCGCGCTGCTCGTGGAAGGGGAAGCTCGCGCGGTAAAGGCTCATCGCCGTGTCGTAGAGCGGGTGAAGCGGGTCGCGGATCAGTTCGGTTCTCATCATGGGAGTCCCTGAGCATCGGAGAGAAATCCAATTATCCGCCCGGTTGACGTCAACGACAGGAAAAACAAAAAGAGGCACGCCCCGCCGATGACCTCATCTGCCGGCGGAGTGTGCCTCGCCTTCCTTCGGCGCTCTCTCCCCAGGGAGGAAGAGGAGAGAGAGAGAGAGAGGAAGGAAGAGGGGAAAAGTGAAATTTCTCAGGCGAGGTATTGCTTAAGGAACGCCTCGATCCTGTCGAACGGAATCACGTCCTTCCTGTCGTAGAGATCAACGTGGTTCGCGCCCGGGATGATCACGAGCTCCTTGTTGTCGCCCGTGAGACGCTTGAAGGCGTCCTCGGAGAAGTAGCGCGAGTGCGCCTTCTCGCCGTGGATGATCAGCACGGCGTTGCGGATCTCGCTCGAATAAGCGAGGAGCGGCATCGTCATGAAGGAGAGCGACGAGGTCGTGTTCCAGTTGCCGTTCGAGTTGATGCCGCGGGCGTGGAAGCCGCGCTTCGTCTTGTAGTAGTCCCAGTAGTCCTTGACGAACTGCGGCTCCTCCCCGGTGAGCTTCTCGGGGAGCCCGGGCGCGGGAGCGGCCTTGCCGGCCTTCGCGTCCGCGGTGCGCTGCGCGCAGAGTTGCTCGCGGAGGGCATAGCGGGCGTCGGCGTCCATGGCGTCGAAGTAGCCGTTGGCATTCACACGGCTCATGTCGTACATCGTCATGGTGACGGTGGCCCTGATGCGCGTGTCCATCGCCGCGGCGTTCAGGCCCATGCCGCCGAAGCCGCAGATGCCGAGGACGCCGATGCGGTTCGCGTCGACGTTCTCGAGCGTCGTGAGAAAGTCCACCGCGGCGCAGAAGTCCTCGGTGTTGATGTCGGGAGAGGCGACGTTGCGGATGCCGCCGCCCGACTCGCCCGTGAAGGAGGGGTCAAAGGCGAGGGCGACGAAGCCGCGCTCCGCGAGCTCCTGGGCGTAGAGGCCCGAGCTCTGCTCCTTGACGGCGCCGAACGGGCCCGCGCAGGCGACGGCGGCGAGCCTGCCCGTCGCGCCCTTCGGCGTGTAGAGGTCCGCGGCGAGCGTGACGCCGTAGCGGTTCATGAACGTCACCTTGCGGTGACCGACCTTTTCGCTCCTCGGGAACACTTTGTCCCAGGCGGTGCCGAGCGTGAGCACTTCCTTCTTCATGACGGTCTCCTTGGCGGCCGCGGGCGTGATGACTGCGGCGACGGCGTTGGCGGCGAGAGCGGCCCCGGTGCTGATGAGAAGATTCCTGCGCGTCTTCATGATGTATGCCTTTCTATTCGAGTTTGTCCGTTTCCATGCCCGGGAGCTATCCCGTTGAGCCATTTATACCTTGGAATTTCAGCAATATCAAATACCTATATCGAATCTATGATCATGCCCGTAAGGCATACCGGAAACAGCATGGCATCCTCCCTGCGGCCATCACTTTTAGACGACACCACATGGACGACGGGAGCCGAAATGTGACCAAATCCTTCTCTATGGATCGGCTAAGCCGCGGCCTCCTATACTCAAACTCACAGAAACCGGATTCCCCCCGGGGTCATCTTCAGGAAGGAGAAGAAACATGATCAAGCAGCTTGCATTCGCCGTCACCGTCGCCCTCGGCGCCGCCTTCACCGCCCCGGCCTTCGCCGCCCCCGACCCCGACCGTCCGCCGATGGTCCAGAAGGATTCCAAGGACGCGAAGAAGGCCGCCAAGGAGCGTGAGAAGGACATCCGCAAGGCCGAGAAAGAGCGCGCCAAGGACATGAAGGACCGCCAGAAGGAGCGGGCCAAGGA
>NZ_JAUNSF010000086.1 GCF_030539355.1 Sutterella sp. | reverse complement strand
CGTCCTCCCAGTCATCCTCATCGGCGTCATCGTCAAAGGGCGTCGTGTCGCCCCAGCCGAAAGACTCCTCCTCATCGTCCTCGGCCTCCGACACCTCGTAGCGCTCAAGCAGCCACTTCTCATCGAGCGCCTCGCGCACCCAGTCCGGCATCTCGCCGTGGCCGTCCCATTCCTCGCCGTCGGGGTGCGTGAAGGTGACGCGGGGACGCCTGACATTTCCTTCCGTCACGACGACAGTCCCCTTGGAGAGGATGGTTCCGGTCATCAGTTCCTCAAGATTCAGTTTTCTGCTGCCGCTCATCTAGAGTGTCTCTTCAAATTCAGTTCTTCCGGGGCGTTTCTTTACGCGCTTCTCTCAGGCGTCCTTCCTCAGGAACTCCTCAAGGCCGTGACCGGCCGCGAGCAGTTCCCTCAGCCAGGCGGGTCTGCGGCCTCTGCCGGTCCAGGTCTCGCCGTTCGGCCCCACGTACTTCGCGTCCGCCGGGGTTCCCGGCGTCCGGGGCGTTGCCGCCGGCTCCTGCGGAGTCTCCGCGGAAGCGAGCACGGACTCACCGGGGAGGTCATCGAAGAGCGAGCCCGTGAAGAGATCGACCGAACTTTCCGCGACGGACTGCCCCGGACGCCTGGGTTTTGCAGTCCTGGCGCGGACGGACGGCTTCCCCGGCCGTTCCGCCGGCTCCTCCCTGTCATCGCTCTCGCCGCCGCGCTCGCTCAGCCAGCGGTCGATCGCAGCCTTTTCCTCGGGCGTGAGGCCTTCAACAAGCTCCTCCCGGGACTCGAACGAGATCTCGACGGTTCTGCCGTTCAGGCGGCGGCTGAGGGTCTTCTTCTTCGTGGGCATGCGCGGAGCTCCTGGGGAGAGGGATCCGCACAATTCTAAAGAGTCACATCAGGGGGAGAAGAGGGCGGAACCCGGCGGATCTCCCGCCCGAGACCGCCTCACTTTCGACCGGCGGCAGCGCGATCCCGTTAGCCGCGGTCGGCCGTGCTCACGCTTCGCACCGTCCCCGGGCGACATGCCGCCTCTCCCCGGATGTCGTTCATCAGCGAATCATCCGATTTTTTTTGATCCAGGATATGGCAGGAGCACATTGACGCGCACCATCCCCGTCCGAGGAGTAATCTTCGCGTTCATTCCGAAAAGCGGAACGAATTATTTCATTATTCGGGACGACGCAGGCCGCTCGCGAGCGGTCGTGTATGCTTTTCTTTTTGAGCGCCGTCCCGTCAGTCATAGGGAAACAGATGCAGATGCAGCGTGTCTTCAAATTTGCCCTGCCGTTCCTGAAGGGGTCGCTCGTGCGGCAGATCGTCATCGGTCTGGTGCTCGGCACGGCGCTCGGGCTCACCTGGCCGGATGCCGCGGCGGACGCGGGAATCCTCGGGACGCTCTTCGTCTCGGCCCTGAAGGGCGTGGCGCCCGTCCTCGTCTTCATGCTTGTCATGAGCGCGATTGCGAACCAGCAGGTCGCGGGCGCCGTCCACATGAAGCCCATCATTGCGCTCTACCTCTTCGGCACCTTCCTCGCCTCCATGATCGCCGTCGCGGCGAGCCTTCTCTTTCCGAGCACGCTCGCGCTGCAGGTGACCGACGCCGCCGTCTCCGCCCCGGGCGGCATCGCCGAGGTGGTCCGCAATCTTCTCCTCCAGGCCGTGGACAACCCCGTCCATGCGCTCGGAAACGCCAACTACATCGGCATCCTCGTCTGGGCGGTCGCGATGGGCGTGGTGCTCCGAAGCGCGAAGGAGGAAACCCGCGAGGTACTGAGTGACGCGGCCTCGGCCGTCTCCTTCATCGTGAGGATCGTCATCCGCTTCGCGCCCTTCGGCGTCTTCGGCATCGTCGCCTCGACGATCGCCGAGACGGGCTTCGACGCCTTCGCCGGGTACGTCAAGGTGCTCGCCGTGCTCGTCGGCACAATGGCCTTCCTCGCGCTCGTCGTGAATCCCTTCCTCGTCTGGCTCTGCACGCACGAGAACCCGTATCCGCTCACGCTCATGACGCTGCGCGACTCGGGCGTCCCCGCGTTCTTCACGCGCTCGTCGGCGGCCAACATCCCGGTGAACCTCGGCATCTGCCGGCGCCTCGGTTTGCCTGAGTCCACCTTCTCGATCTCGATTCCCGTGGGCGCGACTATCAACGCCCAGGGCGCGGCGATCACGATCACGGTGCTCACGCTCGCCGGGGTCACGACGCTCGGCATCCCCGTCGATCTCTTCACCGCGGTGCTGCTCTCCTTCGCCACGGCCGTCTGTGCCGCGGGCGCGGCGGGCGTCCCCGGCGGGTCGCTCATGCTCATCCCGCTCGCCTGCGGTCTCTTCGGCGTCGACCAGAACGCCGCGATGCAGGTGGTCGCCGTCGGCTTCATCATCGGCGTGATCCAGGACTCCTGCGAGACGGCGCTCAACAGCTCGACCGACGTGCTCTTCACGGCCGCGGCCTGCCGGCGCGCCGAGCGTCTGGCGGCCGGGGAGACCGCTGAACCCCGGGCGAGGAAAACCGCCTGACCACCCTCAAGCCCCGGGGGAGCACGCCCCTCCGAAGACACCGAAGCCGGATTCCCCGCATCGCGCAAGGAACCCGGCTTCTTCATTTCAGACCGGTCTCAATGGAAGAGGGCGGATCAGGCCTCCGCCGCCCCCTCGGCCATGGCCTTCTCGGCCGCGGCGCGGCGCTCCATCTTCTCGGCCATCTTCTTCTCGAGCGACTTCTGATGGCGCCAGTAGAGGATGCAGAGGAAGACGGTCGTGGTGATCCAGCTGATCGGGTAGACCATCATCAGCGTCTCGTAGGTGGGCGTGGCCGCGAACATGGTCATCACCCACACGACGCGGATCGAGCAGATGGAGATGAGCGTGATGATGGCGGGCGGGAGCGAATAGCCGTAGCCGCGCATCGCGTCCGACACCGTCTCCATGATGACGTTCACGGGCTCGGGGAGCACGACGTACATGATTCGCGTGACACCGAGCGCGATCACCTCCTCGGTGTCCGAGAAGAGGCCGAGCAGGTCATGGGCGAAGTACCAGACGAAGGCGACGAGCACCAGGGTCGCGACGAAGTTGATGCCCGCCGACACCCAGGTCGCGCGCCGGCAGCGCTCGAGGTTCCCGGCGCCGTAGTTCTGGGAGACAAAGGTCGTCGCCGCGAGGCCGAAGGCGTTGATGAAGCAGTAGACGTTGATCTCGATCGTGAAGCCCGCGACCGATCCGGCCATGGCGTCCGGTCCCAGGCTGTTGATCGCGTTCTGGATGACGAGGTTCGAGAGCGAGAAGACCATGCCCTGCAGGCCCGCGGGCCAGCCGATGCGCACCATCGTGCGCAGGATCGCCGGGTCGATCTGCGTGAGCTTCTTCACCTCGAGGCGCAGCATCGAGTCGGACTTCAGAAGGTTCACGAAGAGGATCGCCGCGGCGAGGCCGTTCGCGAGCGCCGTGGCCAGAGCGACGCCCCCGGCCTCCATGCCGAGCACGAGGACGAAGAAGAGGTTGCCCGCGATGTTGAAGATCGTCGCCGCCACGAGCGCGTAGAGCGGCGTCTTCGTGTCGCCGCGGCTTCGCATCACGGCGGCGAGGAAGTTGTAGATCGCGATGAAGGGCATGCCGAGGAGGTACACCCGCAGGTACGTCTCCGCGTGCCCGGCCACGCTCTCCGGGACCTCGAGAAGCTCGGTGATGAGCCCGGAGCAGAGCTCGCCGAAGACGGCGATCACGACGCCGAAGATCACGGCGAGGGCGAAGGCGGTGTGGACGGCCTTGCCGACGAGCGCCTCCTCGCGCATGCCGATGTAGCGCGCGACGATCACGTTGGCGCCGAGCGCGAGGCCCATGCAGAGGCTGACGATGAGGCCGATCACCGGCACGTTGTTGCCGACGGCGGCCATGGCGTCGCGCGAGACGAAGTGACCGAGGGTCGCGACGTCGGCGGCGTTGAAGAGCTGCTGGAGAACGCCCGTGAGGGCGAGGGGAACGGCGAAGACGATCATCTTGTCCCAGAGGGAGCCGTTCAATAGATCGAGCTGTTTGCGTGACTTGGCCATTTTTCAGGCACCGGGGTGATTAAGGAGACGGTTTCAGCGAGATTCTCAATTGTAGAAGTCCCGCCTTTTCCCGGCCTGAGAGAAGCCATCCTTCTCTTGCCCGAACCTCTCGGAAACGGGGCGCCGGGACCGTCCGGCGCCGCCGTGTGACACCTTTGTGAGGCCTTCCCCGGGCGCCGCTGGTGACGATTGCGCCCCGGGCCGCTCAGAGCCCGATCGCCTTCCGGATCTCCTCGTCGCTCATGCCGCCGTGCCTCAGGCCCTGCGCATAGCGCTCGAGCAGCATGAGGGTCACGACGCCCTCGCCCGAGCCCTTCTGCTCGAAGAGGCGGAAAAGCACGGTGCGGTCGCGGAAGCGCTTCTCGCCGGGCGAAGCGTCCTTGCCCGACGGGAGGGCTCTGAGACCGCCCGAGGAGAGGAGCCGCTGCCAGTTCCGGTATGCCTTCTGGTCAGGCTCGTAGCGGAAGTTGACGGTCATCGGCACCCAGCCCGCGCGCGGCGAGGTCTTGAGAAAGATCGCCTCGAAGAGGGGCTTTCCCGGGAGCCGGTCCCTGTAGCAGTCAGAGCTGATCCTGCGGAAGACGCCGCCGGTCTTGCCGACCGGCTGGTCCTCGAGGCTCGAGGTGCATTGGATCTTTCTCTGGAGGGCGGCGAGGTCCGCGCGGGTGGCGTCGTGGCCGCGAGCGGTGAATTCGGAGAGATTGGAGACGGAGAGGGTGCCTCTGGCGGGGGCGGCCTGAACAGTCGCGCCAGGACCGCAGAGGAAGAGCGCAGCGGCGGCAGTGACTGCTGCTGCGGCTGCGTTTCTGAGGTGGGACATTGAAAACCTTGCTTCTTGCCTGAGGGAAACGCCCGCCCATGAGAAGAACGGACGTAAGTAAGACCCCCCCTAGGCTACCACAGCGGGACCGCGGTAAACATCGGCCGGAGGGAGGGATGCAAGTAAAATTGGTGTCGAACGGACTGCTGCGGCGGCACCGGAACAGGAAAGGAAGGGGAGGGGAATCGAAAAAAAGAGCCCCGGGCTTCAGGGTCGAAGCGTCCGGGGCCGTGAGAACCCGCGGAGCCGGTATTTCTCCGCGGGAGAGCGCCGCCCGCCCGGAGTCGTCCGTCAAACGGGCGGCGAAAACGGCTGACGTCTGGGAATCAGCGGTTTGCTCAGACTGCAGGTCCACCGGAGAGGAATACCGCACCGTTGCTGCGCATCGCCCCGGCGGCCCGGACCGCATTCCCGTTCCCCGGCCGCGCCGCGCCCCGAGGGAAGAAGGGGCGTGCACCTCGCGACTGCAGGAACGTTACTGACGGCTCAGAAGCGGACACGCGGATCGGACGGCGCTGACGGGTTCCATGCGTCGAACGAATGGCCCGTCATTCGTTTCTCCGGTGGACAAGCGGCTTTATACGGATGTGTCACGACACCTTCAAATACTTTGTCCGAATCCGTTTCCATGCCTCGGAAGCATGTCGCGATTTGAAAATGCTGTCTTTTCGATGAAGGTTCATCCATCATGTCTCCCTCCCGCCGGCGGGACGAGGCCGTGCCTGCTTTCCCGGAAAGCACACGGCGCGGCTTCAGGGATCTGCGCATTCCGGACCGGACAACGGGCATCGCTCCGGGCATGCCGGCGCATGCCTCACAAACATAATCATGCCGGGACACATGGTTTCGTGCTGTCGTTTATCCCGGGATTCCGGCGTCCGCCCGGGCTCCCGCATCGGTTGCCGCAGGAAGACGGGAAATGTCTCCGTTTCCCGCCCTCTGAAAAGACCGGGGGCCCGCCCGCTTCGACTGCGGACGGGCCCCCGGAGGAGAGAGCAAACTTATTTTGACGAAGGCTTACTTCAGGACTTCCTCGCCGGCGATGTGTCCGAAGACGAGCAGATCCGTGAGGGCGTTGCGGCCGAGGCGGTTGCCGCCGTGGATGCCGCCCGTGATCTCACCCGCGGCGAAGAGGCCGGGGATCGGAGCGCCGTTCTGGTCGAGCACGCGGGTCTTCTCGTCGATCTTGAGGCCGCCCATCGTGTGATGGATCGTGACCGTGATGGGCACGCAGTAGAACGGAGCCTGCTCGACGGTCCAGCCGATGACAGCCTTCGGCACGGAGAGCGACTTGTCGCTCTGCAGCTTCGCGGCCTCGTTCATGGTCTTGATCGACTGCTCGAGACCCCTGGCATCGATGCCGGCCATCTTCGCGAGATCGGCGAGCGTGTCGGCGCGGTAGGCATAGCCGTGCGTGATGGCGCGCTCGATGTGCTCGGCGCGGACCTTCTTCGAGTCGACCGTGCGCTGGTCATAGATCGAGAAGGCGACCTTGCCCGGCTGCGCGAGGATGCCGTGCGAGATGTCGTCGCGGCGGCCCGTCTCGTCGGCGAAGCGCAGGCCGAGCTTGTTGACGTACGGCGTGTCCTGCGGACGGCCGGCGATGTTGCTCTCAAGGTCGCCGTTCACCGGGTTGCCGTGCGGATGGATCTGGATCCAGGCCATGCCCTCGAGCGCGGCGCCGTCCTTCACGGCCTCCTCGAGCACCTCGCCGGTGGTGCCGGGCGAGTTCGAGGTGGCGGTGACCGAGATCTTGTTGTACTTGCGGACCATGTCGAGGTTCGCGCCGTAGCCGCCGGCGGCGAGCACGACGCCCTTCGAGGCGCGGAAGGTGTGCTTGGTGCCGTTCTTGTCCTCGGCGACGACGCCGGTGACGCGGCCGTTTTCCTTCACGATGTCAACGACCTTCATGTTGGTGAGGATCGTCGAGCCCGCGGCCTTCACCTTCTCGGCGAGCGGACGGATGTAGGCGTCATAGGTGGAGATGGGCGACACGCCGTCCTTGGCGCGCGGGAACTGGGCGCGCGGATAGAGGGCGCCGATGCCCATGTCGACGTACTTGCGGGCGATGTGCTCGAAGGTCATGTCGGACTGGTCGTCAAGCCACTGCATGGCGCGGGTGGCCTCGCGGGCCATCACGAGGACGAGCTTCGGATCGGCCTTGTTGTCGCCGCCGATGAGGGTCTGCAGCGCGAAGAGCTCGGGCGTGTCGAAGATCGTGGTGCGGCCGCTCTTCTTGTAGTCGGCGTACTGCTGCTTCACGGTGTCCTGGATCGCCTTGATCTCAGCGGTCGGGACCGGGGCGTTGATGTACTTGACGACGATGGCGTCGAGCGCCGGGGTCATCGGGGCGAGCTTCTCGGGCTCGGGGTCGATCGCCGACATGTTGCCTTCGGAGCGCGCGGTGTTGCCGCCGATCATCGCCATCTTCTCGAGCACGATCACCTTCGCGCCCTGGCCCACGGCCGTGGCCGCGGCCACCATGCCGGCGCCGCCGCCGCCCACGATGATCACGTCACCCTCGGTCGGGAACGAAACCGCGGCATCGGCCTTCTTCACGGCCTTGGCCTTCATGCTCTTCGGATCGGCGCCGGCCTTCTCGAGGGCCTGCGAGACCGCGGCGACGATCGCCTTCGAGGTGATCGTGGCGCCCGAGACGCTGTCGACGTTGGGCGACCCGGCCTCGACGATCGCGGCGGGGAGGGCGTCAGTCGCGAGCGAGCCGATGCCCGGGGTCTCGGTCGACTTCGTGATGCGCACGGCCTTGATCGCGTCGGCGGTCGTGTCGACCTCGACGGCGAGTTCGCCGTTGCGGGCCATCGCGGAGCCCGTGAAGGTGCCGGCGGTCATGGCCTGCGCGACGCCGGTCGCGAGGAGCGTGAGCGAAAGGATGGTGATGGTCTTCGTCTGCATGGTGGTGTCTTCTCTTTGACTGAGATGATGTGTGCGGCCCTCTTCGGAGAGAGGGCGGCAGGTCCTTCTGACTTAATCCGGACTACATCTTTCGTTGATGTCTTCCGGACATGGCGGAAATCTTAGGCGTGCAGGGAAATTCGGAAAATGGGAAAATTCCCCCGAATCACTATCAATTTTCGAAGTGACCGACATGCAGAAAACGTCGTCCATTGAAACTCGCGCGCTCGCCTTCTTCCTTGCGCTCTTCGAGAGCCGCTCGCTCGCCGAGACCGCCGAGCGCTTCGCCATGAGCAGCGCCACCGCGCAGAGAACGCTCGAGAAACTGCGCGAGCACTTCGGCGGCGACAGGCTCTTCACGCGCGAAGGATTCGCGATGCGCCCGACCCCGAAGGCCGAGCGGATCGCGGGGCAGCTGCGGCCCTTGCTCGCCGCGCTCGACCGCCTCGGGGTCGACAATGACCGCGACTTCTTCCTCAGGAAGGAGAAACTGCGCATCGCCGCCTATGACAACGCCTGCACGTCGATCTTCGCGCCGATCTTCCCGAAGCTCATCGCCCGCGCGCCGAAGCTCACGCTCGAATTCCTGCAGAGCGACGAGCGCATGTTCTTCGAGCTCGCCGACGGCACGATCGACTTCGTGATCTTCGCCCGACAGGGCCTGGGAGGGGAGTTCCGCTCGATGCCGCTCCTCACCACGCCCTACACCTGGGTGGTGCGGAAGGGCCACCGCCTGGAGAAAATCGCGGAAAAACAGGGGTTCGTGACGCCGCAGGACGCCGAGCTCTACCCGCAGGTGATCGCCAACGCCCAGCCCGACCGCCGCCGGTCGCCGAACGGCCCCGCGGAAGGGTGGTTCCATGCACGCAGGGGCGGTCACCGGGCGCTCGAGATCCCGTTCTTTCTCGCCGCCCCGTGCTTCATCGAAGGAAGCGACCTCGTGCTCGTGATGCCGCGCGCGCTCGCCCGCACGGCGCTCGGGGCCAGTCCGGAGCGCTTCTCGCTGCTGCCGACGCCGCCCGATGCCCCTACGCTCACCATGAACCTGGCCTGGCATGAGCGAAAGGACGCTGATCCGTACTTCCAATGGTTCCGCGGCGTTCTCAAGATGCTGCTCCGAGACCATCCGGAGAACCCGGCCCGGGAGGAGAAGAAAGAAGCGAGGGAGAAGGAAGGCGCCTGACTGCGCTCCGTGAGAAAAGCGAACCCGCCTGCGCCTTGATGACCGCGGGCGGGTTTGATCATTGAAGCCCCGGACCCCCGGCGCTCCTCAGGGCTGGTTGCGGAAGAGGAGCGCCGGGGCGGAGCCAGGCTTCTCAGAAGCTGTCAGAAGACTTCATCAGAAGCGGTGCGTGAGGCCGACGATGACTTCGGTCACGTCCGTGTCGCCGGTCTTCGCGGCGGCGTTGTAGTCGCCGGTCTTGAAGTCCGCGGCGCAGTAGACGGCGGTGCGCTTGCTGAAGTTGTAGATGTAGCCCGCGGAAAGCGCGAGGATGTCGAGCTCGGCGTCCTGGGAACCCTCGACCTCGTACTCGCCGTGGCCCCAGCCGATCTGCGCCTTGGCGATGCCGCCGAAGGCCGGGACGTTGACGCCCACGTTGAAGCCGTAGCCGTCAACGCCGCGGAGCTTCCCGTCGGTGGTCGTGTTCGCGGCAGGCGAGGCGAAGGAGAGAGCGCTGAAGGAAGCGGCGTCCTGAAACCAGCGGCCGTTGGCGAGGATCTTGAAGGAGCCGAAGTCATAGCCGCCGCCCACGAAGACGGAGACCGCGTCGTCCTCGCGGGCCGAGCCCTCGGTCGACTTGTAGTTGATCGAGTCAACGATCGCCACGGCGTTGAAGGCGCCGTTCCTGTAGGTCGCGCCGAGGCCGTAGTAGCGGTCCGTGCTTGCCTTGTTCTCGGTGCCGGTCGTGTCGCTCTTGCTGTCGGTCTTCATCGAGTACTGTGCGTACAGCAGGAGGCCGGCGAAGGCGGGCGAGCGATAGGTGATGGTGTTGTCGTAACGCGCGGCGTTGCCGTTCGTGACGTTGGCCCAGTTGCCGACGCCGCCCCAGCCCGTCGAGAAGGCGTTCACGGCGCCGCCCGAGATGGCGTAGGAGCCCACGCCCGCAGCGAGCTGCGAGGTGCGGCCGAACGCCACCTGACCGAAGGCGCCGTCGAGGTAGACGATGGCCTCGCGGCCGAAGAGGCGGCCGTTCTGGGCGAGCTCGCCGCTGTCCTCGTTGAAGCCGTTCTCAAGCACGAAGCCCACCTTGAAGCCGTTGCCGAGATCCTCGGTGCCCTTCAACCCGACGCGGTTCCCGGCCTGCTGGTTGGTCTTCATCTGGAAGGTGCGGACGTCATCCGCGCCGTCAACGGAGGTGTTCTTGAAGGAGAAGCCGGTGTCGACGACGCCGTAGAGCGTGACGTTGGCGGCGAAGGCGGAGGTCGCGAGCGCGGAGAGGAGCGCCGCGGCGAGGAGGTGCTTGTTCATGGGTTCTTGTCCTTTGGGTTGATCCGGAGAGAGTCTTCTTGTCCCCAGGACCGGGATGCCTCCGGGGCGGCACCGCTTCACCCGTGGTCACGGGTGGTCCTGAGATGGGGAGGAATGGTACGGACCGGCTCCAAAACGGAAAATGAGGACGTTCCCATGTCTCACTATCTTTTTTCGAAGTGACTCCGATGCACGAATCGCAGGGAAAGGGGATGCCCGGGAGTGCAGAACCAGTGAGAACCCGCCGGAGCGAGCCTGCCGGAGAAAAGGCAGAAAGAAACCCGCTCCGCGGAGCTGAACCGCGGGCGGGTCTGGAAGACGAACACATCGGCGACGAGGATGTCGTCGGTGCTCACTGCGGCGTTTCAGGCGCCGCTGAAATTGTTCAAACCGTTCTCAAACACCGTGTCCATCATGATGGGCTTCGGTGCTCTTGAGGCCAAAACGATTTCTGTTGATGGTACTCAACCGTACCTCTCACACCCTGGGTTGAGCAGTTCGTACTCAGATCAGGAGGCCGGAAATTCGTGCAATGTAACCGGACACTCCGACCAAGCCTGGCGCAACAACAGTCGGGCGGGGTCGCCGCCCAGTCCAAACGCGCCTTTTCCCCGCAGGAACGACCGCCTCCGTGAACCGCATAGCCGATGATCGGGGTCACCGAGATATGATGCTACAGCGAACACCACGAAACGCGTTCACTCGGAACAGATCACTGCAGAGTGTCCGGAACCGGACACCCCGCGACCCGCAAGGTTCGGGCTAGATTATTTCAGCATGGTCTTCCTCCTCTTCTGAGAGTTATGCAATGTATGGTCGGTCATGCGTTCCGGTTCGTTTTCTGAGACGGCGTTCCGCTTGACTTTGTTCGCTTCACCCCGCTTCTCGGTCTTCTCTTTTCGGGAAGCGGGGTGGTTCCTCGTCTGGCGCACTCCTCCTCGTAGTCGAGGCGGGCCGCTCTCCAGGACTGGTCAACGGTCATGTCCGGCCACCAGTGACTGGAATGCAGACGGTGAAGAAGATTCACCGCCCCCACCCGGTCACTGTGGAACTCGGATTTGCAGGCCTGGCATTTGAAGTGATCCCCCCGGCGGTTGCCATAGTAGGTATAAAAGCACGAGGGGCACCCTTGGGAACTGTAGGCGCTCGGGACGAGCGCAACCTTGAGTCCGTGCTTGCTGGCCTTGAAGAGGAGCCTCTTGATGATGAATCCATGGAGCCACCAGACGAACACGCGCTTGATTCCAAGGGGCAGACCCTCGCCAAACTGGAAGGCATGCCTGAGGTTCTCGAGCACCAGCCAGTCCACGCCGTCGCTGAGCGCTTTCCTGACGGCGTCGTTCAGCGCTCTGTTGACGAAATCCGCAGCGCTCTGCTTGACGCGGAAGAGGAACGCTTCATACCGTTCACGGCCGAGATTGTTCTCAATGACGTTCGCCTTCTTCTCCGGGTCGTCCGTGTTGCGGGCCAGAGCCTCGAACTTCTGACGCTCGGAATGCCTGGCGGTGAAGCTCTCTGAACTCCTGCTCAGCACTTCCCGGAAGCCCTCACCATAGGCGTAGCCCCCGTCATCCATGAGAGTCTCGGTCACGCCCTGGTCATAGCTTCTGCAGACCGCCTTGTCGGCGTCCTCGCCCAGCGCGTTGACGTGCTCCTCCACCTTGAGCGGCGTCCCGACGTCGAAGAAGAAACCCTGCGGAGTGTAGACAAGGATGCCCATAGCGGCACCTTTGTTCCAGGCCTTTCCTGTCTTGCCGTCAAGGACACGGCCCTTCCTGAGAGGAAAGGCACGGACGCCCTTCAGCCGCAGTTCAATGCGCTCTCCCTTCTCAAGCGTCGTGAAACGGATGTAAGTGACGCCGTCAATGGTTTTCCAGGTCCAGCAGTCACGATCGATCCACGCCGAGCGCTTCTGCTTTAGAACCGGCGCCGGGGTGAAGCATTTCTTGAACTCATGACGGATCGCGCCGCAGAGGCCGCGCAGATTCTCAATCTGCGAACCATCCACGCCCTCAGGAGGCGGCGGGTACTTGCCGTCCACCACCGCGAAGAAATCGTCATTGACAGTTCTGAGCAGGGACCAGATATAGT
>NZ_JAUNSF010000190.1 GCF_030539355.1 Sutterella sp. | reverse complement strand
ATAAATTTTTAATCCTCCGCCTCTGGCGGGCACCCTCTCCCCTCTCTCTCATGAATCCTCTGATTTCTCCGAATGACGCCGAATTTTCCGAGGCGTTCGATCCGAGCGACCTGCGTTCCTTTGAGGAAGGCGTCGAGGCCTTTCAGGACGGTCAGATCGGCTGGCGCCGTCTTGACGCGCAGGACATCCGCCGCATCGCCGCGAACCTCGGCATTCCTCTCTCCACCCTCGGAGAACTGATCGGCATGACGCGCCGCAGCGTCTATCGGTGGCTCGACGATCCCTCGTCGATCTCGATTCAGGTGTCGGTCGCGCTTGCCTTCATCGATGTCTGCGGCGAGGAGGCCTTCCGGGTGATGGTGGAGGAGGCGCGCCGCATGGACGAGGCGAGAGGACTGATCCGGGAGGCGCCTGCGGAGCCGGCGAAGGCGGAGGAAAAGGAGAGGAAGACTTCCGGCGTGCCGGAGGTCTTCGGGGCGAAGGAGGTCGTTGAACTGAGGCGCCGTCTGCGCGTCTCGCGCGCCTCGCTCGCGATCCGCCTCGACGTCTCCGAGAGCACCGTCGCGAAGTGGGAGCAGGGCCAGGGCGTCGCCAAGGGCCCGGCCCTCATCGCGCTCAGGCTCCTCTGGAAGAATGGCCGCAAGGCGCTTGATGTCTGAGCGCTGAGCCATGAGGATGTGAGGCGGACCGCACGGAGCGGCCGCCTTCTCTCCGGCGCGCCTTCCCTGAGCGCGCAGTTTCCCCGCCCGCGTCTCCCCTGAGCCGCGGGCGGTATGTTTCTGAGCTTCCCTCCCCTGCCCGGCCGGGTCATCCCGGGCCGGACTTTTCGGACGCCCGTGGGGTTCATTCTCCTCCGCCCGAAGCAATGCCGCGGCCGTCCTGCCTGCGCGACAAATTCCGTTTGTCGTCTATATCGGACATATTGCTTTTTCATCGCTGTTACTGCTAGGATGTATACAGCGCGCCCAAAGCATTTTCCGCCCTCCCTTGAAGCCGAGGGGGAAAGGACATGCAGTCTCCCCGGGCGCCAGAGGGAATGCGATGAACTGGAACTGGGCAATCTTCCTTGATGAACTGCGCCGCAACTGCGGACCGGTGCTCTGTGTGGCGGGCGTGGTGCTCGCTGTCTCGTCGTTTCTGTTTGCCATCACGGCTCTCAAGGAGGCCCTGCTCCGTGCCTGGCAGCTTGACGTCCGTCACATCCGGAGCCGCCGGCATCGCTGCAGCCGCATTGTCCGTCTGCTCTGGCCGGTGCTCGTCCTCGCGCTCATTCATCTCGCGGGGCTCGGCTGGTGCCGCGAGACGGGCGTGCACGAGATCCCGCTCCTCGTCAACATTCCCGGCGCGCTCTCGGGCGGCCTCGGCATCTGGATGTTCCTCCGCATCCTGGCGGAGTGGCTTGGCGTGAAACGCGACATCCGGCGGGCGGTGTCGAGCTGAGCGACCCGGTGCGGACTTGAAAAACAAGCGTCCCGGCGGCTTCGGGAAACCGGCCGGAACGCCCTGCTTTAGAGAGAAGGAGCGGATCTGAGCGAGTGAAACGGAAGGCACCCGGGCGGCTCCGGGGAGCGCCTCCCGCCTCTTCTCAGATCAGACCGTTGAGACGAATCAGGCCTTCGCCTTCTTCGCGCGCGCGGCCATGTCCTGCGCGGCGTGACGGCCGAAGATCACGGCGGCGGTGAGCTGCGAGCCCACGATGTAGTTGTAGTAGAAGAGGCCGCCGATCGCGTTGCCCGCGGCGTAGAGGCCGGGAATCGGCTGCTGCTCGGCGTTGAGGACCTGGCCCTTGGCGTTGATCTTCGGGCCGCCGAAGGTCGCGGTCATGCCGCCCTGGAACGGGAGCGCGAGGAACGGCGCCTTCGAGAGGAGCCTCGGGGCCTTGAGCGTGTTGGGCGGGTTCATGTCGCCGGCCTTGCCGCTCTCGACCGCCTTGTTGTAGTCCTCGAGGGTCTTCGTGAGCACCTTCTCGTCCATGCCGATCGCACGGGCGAGCTCGGCGAAGGTGTTGCCCTGGAAGATCGGGGCCTTCTTCGCGCGGTAGCGGTCAAGGCGCGTGGCGACGGTGTCGTTCTCGAGCACCGACGAGTCGATCACGATGTAGGCCCAGTTGTCGCGGGTGATGACGGGGAGTTCCTTCGCCATCTCGACGTAGGTCTTCGCTTCGTTGATGAT
>NZ_JAUNSF010000189.1 GCF_030539355.1 Sutterella sp. | reverse complement strand
GCGCGAGACGTCAATGAAAAAACCTTTCTGTGTCATTTTTTATTCTCCCGCTGTTCAGGCCCTGGCAGCCGCGTACTTCTCAACCTCGACGAGGATGTTGTGCTGAGCGTTGCCCTTGGCGTACGCGCTCGGACGGTGGGCGGCGAGCGTGTTGATGCAGCCGCCGACGTCGACGCGCTTGCCGTCGATGATCTCGGGCTTGTACCAGGCGCCCTGCGGGATCGTGATCACGCCCGGCATCAGGCGGGGCGTCACGCGCGCGGGGAGCTGGACGATGCCGCGGTCATTGAAGACACGCACGGTGTCGCCGTCAGCGATGCCGCGCTTCGCGGCGTCCATCGGGTTCATGTAGACGGCGTCGGGATGGAGATTCCTCAGACGCGGGAGATTGTGGAAGGTCGAGTGGATGCGGCCGTGACCGTGGAAGCCGAAGCACTGGAGCGGATACTTCGCCTGGGCGGCGTCGCCCGGCATGTCCCAGGTGCGCCAGTACTGCGGAATCGGCGTGATCTGGTCGCCCTCGGGGAGGATCCAGTCGGCGGTTTCCTTGGCGAGCTTCTCCGAGTAGATCTCGATCTTTCCGCTCGGGGTCTTGAGCGGGTGCTTCTCGGGGTCCTTGCGGAAGGCCTCGAGCGCGATCGGGTCCTTGCGGAAGTGCCAGACCTTCGCCATGCCCTCCTTCCAGAAGGTGTCGAAGTCGGGCAGTTCGGGAACCTTCTTCCTCGTCTCGTCGTAGCACCAGCGGATCCACTCCTCCTGGGTGCGGCCCTCGGTGAACTCAGCCTCGAGGCCGAGCTCGCGGGCGAGCAGACGGCAGATCTCGTAGGACGGCTTCTGCTCGTACTCGGGCTCGCAGGCCTTCTGGATCGCGAGCATCTCGGCGACGTCGCCGTGGCTGCCGCCCTGGCAGGCCATGTCGTTGGTCTCGGGACCGAGCGTGTCGGGCAGCAGGATGTCGGCGTAGCGTGCGGACGGCGTCATCATGTTGTCGCAGACGACGAGGAACTCGAGCTTCGTCTCGTCCTCAAGCACGCCGTGCGTCCAGTTGCAGTCGCCGTGCTGGTTGATCATCGTGTTGCCGCCCGAGTTGATGATCATCTTGATGTCCTGCGTGAGCGCCTCGGCGCCCTTCAGAGCATCGGTGCGGCGGGTCATCTCGTGGCCGCGCAGAATGGCGTCGGTCCAGAGGTAGACCGGGATCGTGGCCTTCACGGGGTTCTTGCCGGTGGGAAGGTACTTCGCGGGGAACGGGGTGTTGCCCTCGTGGGCGCCCGTGTTCGTGCCGGGCAGGCCCACCTGGCCGAGCAGGATCGGCACCATCGCGATGGCGCGGCAGGTGTCCTCGCCGTTGGCCTGGCGCTGCGGGCCCCAGCCCTGCGAGACAAAGAGGGGCTTGGTCGTGGCCATCTCGCGCGCGAGACGGCGGATCACGTCGGCGGGAATGCCGGTGATCGGAGCGGCCCACTCGGGGGTCTTCGCAATGTGGTCGGGGCCTTCGCCGAGGATGTAGGACTTGTAGTCGCCGTTCTTCGGCGCGGAGGCGGGAAGCGTCTTCGCGTCGTAGCCCACGCAGTACTTGTCGAGGAACTCCTGGTCGACCCAGTCATTCGTGATGAACTCATAGGCGAGCGCGGCGATCAGCGCGGCATCGGTGCCGACGCGGATCGGCACCCACTCGTCGGCGCGCGTCGACGCGGTGTCGGTGAAGCACGGGTCGATCACAATGATGCGCGGGCGCTTCTTCGAGAGCGCGAGGTCAATCTGGTAACCCTTGCCGCCGCCCGACGGACGCGTGACCGACGGGTTGTTGCCGAAGAGGACGTAGAGCTCGGCGTCGGCGATGACAGTCGGGAGCGACGACGGACGGCCGCCGTATGTGAGCGGGAAGGCCGCGGAGCCCTGTGCGTTCGAGTAGGAGCCGTAGTACTTGAGGTAGCCGCCCATCAGATTCATCAGGCGCTGCCAGGCGCAGCGGGAGCTGACGATCGACTGCTGGCCCGAACAGTACTGCCAGTAAATGGCTTCGTTGCCGTACTTCTCCCGGATGCGTTTCCACTCGGTGGCGATCGTCCTGATCGCCTCCTCCCAGGAGATGCGCTCGAACTTCCCCTCGCCGCGCTTGCCCACGCGCTTCATCGGGTACTTGAGGCGGTCGGGCGAGTAGATGCGCTCGAT
>NZ_JAUNSF010000085.1:7570-12459 GCF_030539355.1 Sutterella sp. | reverse complement strand
AAAAAGCCTTCCGACGGAGAGGTCTCCGCGGAAGGCTTTTTTTCACCGGCGGAGCCGGACGGGTGTCAGGCCTTCTTGCCGCAGCACTGCTTGTACTTTTTGCCCGAGCCGCAGGGGCAGGGGTCGTTGCGGCCGACGCGGGGCTCGGCGTTGCGCACCGGGCGGTTCGGCACGAGGAGCTTCTTCAACGTGAAGACGCTCTCGACCACCTGGTAGAGCGCCTCGGCGAGGTCCTTCGCCTTCGGGCAGGCCTCGACGGCGGCGGCGTAGACCGCGCGGGCGGCCTCGTCCTCGAGCTCGTCGGGGCTCGAGGCCATGCGGGCGGCGATCGGGATGACCGCGCTCCTCACATCCTCGCTCTCGATCACGGCGTCGGGCCAC
This sequence comes from Sutterella sp., assembly GCF_030539355.1. Taxonomy (GTDB): domain Bacteria; phylum Pseudomonadota; class Gammaproteobacteria; order Burkholderiales; family Burkholderiaceae_F; genus Sutterella. The sequence continues at coordinate 12,078 of NZ_JAUNSF010000085.1, read as the reverse complement.
TGCTCGGTGCCCATCATGAAGCCCGCGGCCCAGGGCACGATCGCTTCGATGCCTTCCTCGTCGAGGATCTCGTTGCCCTCGTCGTCGGCGAGCGGGAAGATCACCGGGTCAAGTCCGCCGCCCGCGTTGAGCGCGGCGCGGATCTCGCGCATGCGCATGCGGATGAGCTCGAGAAGGCGCTCGTCGTCGGGCAGGGCCTCGGGGTCGCCGGAGGCGCTGAAGATGAAGGGGATCACGTCCTCCTCGGAGGGAGCGGCGGGATTGAGCGCGCAGGCGGTGATGTAGCCGTCGAGCACGCCCGCGTCCATCGCGTCATCGCTCTCGAGCGCCTCGATGCGGTTCTGCAGTTCCTCGATTTCAGCGCTGTCAATGAGCTTGGCGTCTTCGGTCATGGTGGTGATGTTCCGGAAAATGGGGAAAAAAGTGCGGGATGCGGGCTCTCCCGGATCCGTCGCGCGTGATCATAGCGCAGAGGGGCGCCTCAGCCGGCCGGATTCCCAACGCGGAGGTCGTTTCGCGCGGACGAGGAGTCTCCTCTTGTTGGATAATTGCCTGCTCCCTGTATTTCGACCGCAAACACATAGGAACACTACAAAGTGGACTGGCTCTACATCCTGCAGGCCACGGTGCTCGGCATCGTCGAGGGCCTCACGGAATTCCTCCCGATCAGCTCGACCGGGCACCTCATCATCGCCTCCGACATCGTGGGCTTCGCCGAGACCGCGGGCTCCGACGAGTTCGTCGTCGCCATCCAGTCGGGCGCCATCTTCGCCGTCTGCTGGTACTACCGCGCCCGCATCTGGCGCATCCTGCGCAGGCTCTTCAGCGATCCGAAGGAGCAGCGTCTCGCGATCAACACGATCGTCGCGTTCCTGCCGGCGGCCGTCATCGGCGTGCTCGTCGCGAGCTACATCAAGCACTACCTCTTCAACCCGGTGGCCGTCGCCATCGCGCTCATCGTGGGCGGCATCCTGATCCTCTGGATCGAGAACCGTCAGGCGCGTCTCTCGATCGAGCCGCGTGTGAAGACGATGGATGACATGACCTGGAAGGACGCGCTCGCCGTGGGCTTCATGCAGTGCCTCGCCATGATCCCGGGCACGAGCCGCTCGGGCGCCACCATCATCGGCGGCCTGGTGCTCGGTCTCTCGCGCCGCGCCGCGACCGAGTTCTCGTTCTTCCTCGCCATCCCGACGATCTTCGGCGCCACGGTCTATGACCTCTGGAAGGGCCGCGAGGACCTCGTCTTCGACAACCTCACGGGTCTCGCCGTCGGCACGATCGTCTCGTTTGTGAGCGCGCTCCTCGTCGTGCACTGGCTGCTGCGCTTCGTCTCCTCGAACGACTTCAAGGGATTCGGCTGGTACCGCATCATCTTCGGCATCATCGTGCTCGCCGCGACGAGCTTCGGCTGGATCGAGTGGCGCGCGGTCTGAGTCTGACCGGCATCTCCGGATGAAAGAAGGGCGGCTTCCCCGACGGGAAGGCCGCCCTTTTCATTGCCCGCCTCGGGGGCGGGCATCAGGCAGGTCACAAATTACTTGCGAATGAACACGAGGTCCCAGATTCCGTGGCCGAGGCGCTCGCCGCGCGCCTGGAACTTCGTCTGCGGACGCTCGCAGAGGGGGTTGCCCATGACGGGGCTGAAGCCCTCGTGGAGATTCCTGAGCGCGGGCTCGGCGGAGAGAACCTCCATCATCTGCTCGGCGTAGTTTTCCCAGTCGGTGGCGCAGTGCAGGTACCCGCCCGGGGCGATGCGGCTCGTGAGCATGCCGATGAAGGGCTGCGCGACGAGGCGGCGCTTGTGGTGACGGGCCTTCCTCCAGGGATCGGGGAAGTAGATGTGCACGCCAGCGAGCGAGTCCGGGGCGATCATGTCGCGCACGACCTCGACGGCGTCGTGGCGGATGACGCGCACGTTGGTGAGCGACATCTCATCAAGGCGCTTCGCGAGCGCCCCCACGCCGGCGGCGAAGACCTCGCAGCCGAGGAAGTTGATCTCGGGGTGGGCCGCCGCGATCGCGGCGGTCGTCTCGCCCATGCCGCAGCCGATCTCAAGGACGAGCGGCGCCTCGCGGCCGAAGATTTCGGTGACGGCGAGCGGCGCCGGGGTGTACTCGACGGCGTAGCGGGGGAGGATCTCCTCGAGCGCGCGCTTCTGCGCGTTCGAGATGTGGCCGCGGCGCATGACGAAGCTGCGGATGTGGCGGTTCTTGAGCTCCTCGAGCTCCTCGGGCGTGAGTTCCTTCTTTTCCATTTCGGTCGGTAAAAGTCTCTGATAGATCGGACGGGCGCGGGATTATCCTGCGCCGGGCGCGGGCGGGTCAACGGGGAGGCGCCGGAAAACAGAAAGGACGCGTGGACTGAACTGTCCTGCGCGTCCTTTCGGGGAGCGGGAGGGATGCTGTCGCCAGGACGGCTCCCTCACAAGGGGATCACTTGTGCGAGAGGCGACGGACGAGGTGGTCGCCGAGCGACTGGATGCCCTGCACGAGGATGATCAGCACGAGCACCACGGGCCACATCACCTCGGGCATGAAGCGCTGGTAGCCGTAGCGGATGCCGAGGTCGCCCAGGCCGCCGCCGCCCACGACGCCGGCCATGGCCGAGAAGCCGATCAAGGAGACCGTGGCGATCGTCAGACCGGCGACGATGCCGGGCATGGCCTCGGGAAGGAGAACCTTCACGATGATCTGGAAGTTCGTCGCGCCCATGGCCTGGGCGGCCTCGACGAGGCCCTTGTCGACCTCGCGCAGGCTCGTCTCGACGATGCGGGCGATGAACGGGGCGACCGCGATGGTGAGCGGCACGATGGCGGCCGCCGTGCCGATCGAGGAGCCAACCACGAGGCGGGTGAACGGGATGATCGCGACGAGCAGGATGATGAACGGAACCGAGCGGAACGCGTTGATCACCGTGGCGAGCAGCAGGTTGAACTTCGGCATCGGCACGAAGGACTTCTTGTCCGAGATGAAGAGCAGGATGCCGAGCGGGATGCCGAGGGCGCTTCCGATGCCTCCCGAGACCGCCACCATGACGAGCGTCTCGAGGAAGGAGTCGAAAATCATCTGAATCAGGGTACTAGACATTGGTTATCTCCTCGACGAGGACGCCGCGGGAACGGAGGTAGTCCACGGCTTCGCGGTAGGTTTCAGCGGGCGCGGTCACGAGCAGCGTGAGCGTGCCGAGGGAGCGGCCCTGCAGGTCGTCGACCGTGCCGCGGAGAATGTTGAAGTCGATGCCGAACTTGCGCGACGCGACCGAGATGAGCGGCTCGGTGACCTCGTCGCCGATGAAGGAGAGGTGCAGCACGTGCACGTTCTCCGCGCCGTTCGTCTCGCGGGCCTGGTTGACCGTGGCGACGATCGAGGGCGGGAGCTCGCGGTCCATCACCTGACCGATGAGGGCGCGGGTGGTCTCGCTCTTCGGGTGGGCGAAGACATCGATCACCTCGCCTTCCTCGACGATCTCGCCGAGGTTCATCACGACGACGTGGCCGCAGATCTGCTTCACGACGTTCATTTCGTGCGTGATCATGACGATCGTGACGCCGAGCTTCTCATTGATTCGCTTCAGAAGCTGCAGCGTGGCGACGGTCGTCTCCGGATCGAGCGCGCTCGTGGCCTCGTCGGAGAGGAGCACCTTCGGGTCGTTGGCGAGCGCGCGGGCGATGCCGACGCGCTGCTTCTGGCCGCCCGAGAGCTGCGAGGGGTACTTGTTGACATGGTCCTCAAGGCCCACGAGCTGGATGAGGGGCATGATCTTCTCGCGGATCTTCGCCTTCGGCGTGCCGACGAGCTCGAGCGGCAGCGCGACGTTGTCGTAGACCGTGCGCGAGGAGAGCAGGTTGAAGTGCTGGAAGATCATGCCGATCGAGCGGCGGACCTCACGGAGCTTGTCCTCGGGGAGGCTCGTGAGCTCCTGACCGTTGACGACGACGCGGCCCTTGGTCGGGCGGTTGAGCAGGTTGATGCAGCGCACGAGCGTGCTCTTGCCGGCGCCCGAGCGGCCGATGATGCCGAATATCTGGCCGGGCTTGATGTCGATGGAGACATCCTTGAGGGCCTCAAAGACCTTGCCGTCCGGGCTCACATAGGTCTGAGTGATGTGTTCTAGTTTGATCATGGAATTTTTTGTGCCGGAGGACCGGAAGGCGGGGGGATTCCGGGAGGGAAAAAACTGGAAGTCTGACTGCTGAGTGTATCGGCGCAGGCCCTCGCGCGGACTCCTCCGGAGGGAGGTATCCCGCGTTTTCTTGAGGTATTACCGGGCTGTTTTCACGCTGTCGGAGCAAATAAAAAGCCCGCCGGGGTTTCCGACGGGCTTTTCGAATTGGTGGGAACGCAGGGATTCGAACCCTGGACCGACGGATTAAGAGTCCGCTGCTCTACCAGCTGAGCTACGTTCCCGAAGCCACGATACAGATTTTCTCCGCACCGAACTTCATGGAAATTTGGTGGGAACGCAGGGATTCGAACCCTGGACCGACGGATTAAGAGTCCGCTGCT
>NZ_JAUNSF010000085.1:0-7470 GCF_030539355.1 Sutterella sp. | reverse complement strand
TTGGTGGGAACGCAGGGATTCGAACCCTGGACCGACGGATTAAGAGTCCGCTGCTCTACCAGCTGAGCTACGTTCCCAATCAATTCGACGTCCTGCTTTTGTTGGTGGGTCGTGCGGGATTCGAACCCACGACCAACGGATTAAAAGTCCGCTGCTCTACCGACTGAGCTAACGACCCATTGTGCCGGGCCGAGCCGCACAGGAGCGTTCGATTGAGGAAGCGAATTCTGCATCAAAGAAATCTGTCTGTCAAGGGTTTTCTTGAAGACGGTCGAAAAACTTCCCCTCGGGCGAGCGCAGGCCGAAGTACGGGCCGGGTATCAAAGGTTAGGGTAACCACTAACCTTTCAGACTATTGCGCATCGCATCCGAGGGTGCTACAGTTCGCTTGTCGCCAAGGATGGCGTGAAGAAATTTTACCCTATTATCAACAGAGTAGAAGATCATTTTCGTGCAAACATCTCTGAAAATGATCTTCTACAGCACCTCACCGCACAGTGGCCGAAATTTCACTGGCCGGAGGGTGCGCACCACCCCGCGAAAGGGGTAGGAGACATCACCATGGCTACCAAGAACAGCGCCCGCACGCAGCCCGTGGCCCGCAAGGAAGGCAATGAGCGCACGAAGGCGCTCTCCATCGCTCTCGCCAACATCGAGAAGCAGTTCGGCAAGGGCGCGATCATGCGCATGGCCGACAACCCCGAGCCCCAGGACATCGAGGTCTGCTCGACCGGCTCGCTCTCGCTCGACCTCGCGCTCGGCGTGGGCGGCCTCCCGAAGGGCCGCATCATCGAGATCTACGGTCCCGAGTCCTCCGGCAAGACGACGCTCGCGCTCCAGGTGATCGCCGAGATGCAGAAGACCGACGGCACCTGCGCCTTCATCGACGCCGAGCACGCGCTCGACATCACCTACGCCCAGCGCCTCGGCGTGCAGATGGGGAACCTCCTCCTCTCGCAGCCCGACAGCGGTGAGCAGGCCCTCGAGATCGTCGACGCCCTCGTGCGCTCGGGCTCGGTTGACCTGATCGTCGTCGACTCGGTCGCCGCCCTCGTGCCGAAGAGCGAGATCGAAGGCCTCATGGGCGAGTCGCTCCCCGGCCTGCAGGCCCGCCTGATGTCCCAGGCGCTGCGCAAGCTCACGACGAACATCTCGCGCACGAAGTGCATCGTCATCTTCATCAACCAGATCCGCATGAAGATCGGCGGCTACGGCAACCCCGAGACCACCGCGGGCGGCAACGCGCTGAAGTTCTACAGCTCGGTCCGCCTCGACATCCGCCGCGTCGGCGCCATCAAGAAGGGCGACGAGGTGATCGGCAGCGAGACGAAGGTCAAGGTCGTCAAGAACAAGGTCGCGCCCCCGTTCAAGCAGGTCAAGTTCGACATCCTCTACGGCCAGGGCATCTCGCGCCTCGGCGAGATCATCGACATCGGCACCGAGCTCAACGTGCTCGAGAAGTCCGGCACCTGGTACTCCTACGAAGGCCGCCGTCTCGGCCAGGGCAAGGAGAAGGTCCGCGAGCTCCTCAAGGAGGACGAGGCCCTGCAGAAGGAGATCGAGATGAAGATCCGCGAGCTGAAGGGCGTTCACCTCTCGAGCATCACCGCGGTCGACGACGAGGACATCGATGCGCTTGACGGCGCCGAGGCCGTCGAAGCCGCCGAGGAGCCGGAACGCGAGGTCGATGACGATCTGTGATCTGACCGGTCTCACCGATAACTGAACCCCTTCAGGGAAGGCCTTCGTGCAGCAACGACGCGCGGAGGCCTTCTCGCGCATACGCCATGGAAATACTTTTCAGCGAGGACGATCTCGAGCCGCTCGAGCCTCTTGAGTCGCCCGGGTCAGGGAAGAAGGAAAAAGAGAAGCCCGCGCCGGCCGCAAAGTCAGTGCGCGCTCAGAGAGGCACCGCGGCAAAACCCCCCGAGGAGGGTTCGCTCTTCGGCGACCTCGAGGCGGAGATGGGGCTTGAGCCGGTGTTCGAGCCCGCTGCCGCGCTCTCGCAGGCGGACGTCTTCGGAGCGGTCCCGGCCGCTCTGAACTGGGTGCCCGTCTCGGATTCGGAAAAGCGCGGGGACGAGAGGTCCGTGAAGCCGCGCGGCAGTTCAGAGAGCAGCCCGAAGGGCCCTGACGGCAGGCGCCGAGGCCGGAGAAAGAAGCCCGCTGAGGCTCCGCGATCCTCGGGCGGGGAGACTCCGTCGCACACGAGGGAGAGCGCGGGCGGGGCGGTGATCATCCGCTCGTCCGAGGATGTGAACGCATTCGCCGAGCTGCGCGAGGACGGCACGACCGTGGAGGTCGACGGCGACACCTGCGCGGATCCGGAGGTCTTCGCCGCGGACCGGCGCGCACGGTCCGCAGGGAAGCCGAAGGAGCACCGGTCGGTTCTGATGCGCGCGGTGGACGCGCTCTCGCGCCGCGAGTACTCCCGGCGCGATCTCACGCGCAAGCTCTGCGCCTCGCTCAACGAGGGCGAGACGCGCGAGGATGTGAAGGCCGCGCTTGACCGCCTCGAGGAGATGGGGCTTCTCTCCGACGAACGTTTCGCCGAGATGAAGGTCCGTGCCTCCGCCGGGCGCCTCGGGAACATGCGGCTTCGTCAGGAACTGCGCATGAGCGGCGTGAGCGAGGAGACCATCGCCGCGGCGATGGCGTCCGTGGAGGAGCCCGAGGAGCTGCGCGCCTACAGAATGTGGCGCCGCCGCTGGAGCGAGCCTCCGGAGAACTGGAAGGAGCGCGAGAAGATGGTGCGCTATCTCGCCACCCGGGGCTTCAGCATGTCCGCGATCCAGAAGGTGCTGCGGGGAGAGGTGGATCTGTCTGAGTAGATCTGCTTAGACAACAGGATTTTTGGAACGGATCGGGGCGGAAGTGTAAAGGGCACAGTTAGAATTACCCGACTGAAATCCCATTCACCCCATAAGAGGAGTTCACCGTGGAATATATCTGGGACCTGCTTAGTAACCTGCACTGGGCTGCGGTCGGGCAGATCATCATGATCGACATCCTGCTTGGCGGCGACAACGCTGTCGTCATCGCCATGGCCTGCCGAAATCTTCCCCACGAGCAGCGCGCGAAGGGCATTTTCTGGGGCACCGCCGGCGCCATCGCGCTGCGCGTCGTGCTGATCACCTTCGCCGTGATGCTGCTTGATCTCCCGTTCCTGAAGGTCGTCGGCGCGGCGCTCCTGCTCTGGATCGGCGTCAAGCTCCTCATCCCCGAGTTCGAGTCCCACGAGAAGATCGAGGGCTCCAAGAAGCTCATCGGCGCGATCAAGACGATCATCGTCGCCGACTTCGTCATGTCCTTTGACAACGTCATCGCCATCGCCGGCGCCGCCCAGCAGGCGCACGACGATCACCAGACGATGCTCGTCATCTTCGGTCTGCTCGTCTCCGTGCCCTTCATCGTCTTCGGCAGCCAGGTCGTGCTCAAGCTCCTCGACCGCTTCCCGATCATCATCTACTTCGGCGGCGGCCTCCTCGGCTGGATCGCCGGCGGCATGATGGTCTCGGACGGCTACGTCGCCACGCACTGGCCTGAGTTCAGCTTCGCCGCCCACTACCCGGCCTGCGCGATCGGCGCCGCCATCGTGGTTGTCGTCGGTCACTTCATCGCGAGGAAGAAGCGCCTCGAGCACGAGGAGAACCTGAAGCTCCACAAGATCTCGAAGCCTGCCGAGGGTGCCGCCGAGGCCGCCCCGGCCGAGACCAAGGAACCCACTGCGGTCTGATCGAAGGCTTCAGCACTGACTCCCTGAATGAAATTCGGCGCCGTCCCTGATGGAACGGCGCCGATTTTTTTCGAGGGTCTGCCCGCTCTGGGCGCGAAGGTCTTCTCGCTCAGGGCTTCGCGACGTCGATGAAGCCGCCGCCGAGGCACACGTCGCCCTGGTAGAGCACGGCGCTCTGGCCGGGCGTGACGGCCCACTGCGGATCGTCGAACCCGAGCGTGAAGGCGTCGTCCGTGATCGAGCGGATCACGCAGGCGCCGTCCGTCTGGCGGTAGCGGGTCTTGACGGTGACGGGCTGCGACGGATCGGGCGCGCGGCCGCTCACCCAGCTCGGGTGAACGGCGGTGAGCTCGTGCGACTCGAGCCACGGGTGCGAGTGGCCCTGGCAGATCCAGAGCGTGTTGGTCTTCAGGTCCTTCCTCGCCACGAACCAGGGCTCGCCCGTGGAGTCCTGCTGGCCGCCCACGCCGATGCCCTTGCGCTGGCCGAGCGTGTAGAAGGAGAGCCCCACGTGCTCGCCCACCACTTTGCCGTCGGGCGTGCGGATGGGGCCGGGCTTCGTCGGCAGATAACGCGAGAGGAACTCACGGAAGGGGCGCTCGCCGATGAAGCAGATGCCCGTCGAGTCCTTCTTCTTCGCGTTGGGGAGCCCGATCTCGTCGGCGATGCGGCGCACCTCGGTCTTCAGCATCCCTCCGACGGGGAAGATCACGCGGGCGATCTGCTCCTGGGAGAGCCGGTGCAGGAAGTAGCTCTGGTCCTTGCCCGGGTCAACGCCGCGCAGGAGCTGCGTCTCGCCGTTCGCGCGGCTGACGCGCGCGTAGTGCCCGGTGGCGATCCAGTCGGCGCCCATCCTCATGGCGTGGTCAAGGAAGGCGCGGAACTTGATCTCGGAATTGCAGAGAATGTCCGGGTTGGGGGTGCGGCCGGCGGAATACTCGCGAAGGAAGTCCGAGAAGACGCGCTCCTTGTATTCCTTCGCGAAGTTCACCGCCTCGATGTCAATCCCGACCACGTCGGCGACGGCCGTGGCGTCGATGAAGTCCTGGCGCGAGGAGCAGTACTCGGAGTCATCGTCGTCCTCCCAGTTCTTCATGAAGAGACCGATGACCTCATAGCCCTGTTCCTTGAGGAGCCAGGCGCTCACCGAGGAATCCACGCCTCCGGAGAGGCCGACGACGACTTTCTGCTTGGACATTCTGTTCTGCTGAGACGCGGCCGCGAATACAATCCGAGCGGCCGACGGAGAGGAATTTCGTTGAGGAAAGCCGTCATTCTAGATTGGAGAGAGAAAACATGACCGAGACCAGCGCCGCGCAGACCGCGCTCACTGCTGCACACGCGAGGATCGCCGACTTCTGCGGCCGGCTCGGCATCGCGCTCCCCGTGATGAATGCCCCGATGACGGGCGTGGCGGGCGTCGCGATGGCGGCCGCCGTGAGCGAGGCGGGCGGCCTCGGCGTGCTCCCCGTCGGGCGCATGACACCCGGCGAGATCACTCAGGCAGTCGCTCAGATCCGCGCCCTGACGGAGAAGCCCTTCGCGCTCTCGATCCGCATTCCCCCGAAGGTGAAGCACTCGCCCGAGGATCTTCGTGTTCTCGCCGAGGGCGTCTCCGCGGTGATGGAGGATCTCGGTCTCCCGGCCACGGACTCGCCCGATGCGGCCGGGCACTATGACTTCGCCTGCGCCAACGAGGGCGAGAGCTTTGCGGCCCGCTTCGCCGCCATCGTCGCGGCCCGTCCGGCCGCGGTGCTCTCGACCGCCGGGGGCTTCCGCGAGCCCGAGGCCGAGGCGCTCGAGGCCGCGGGGATACTCAATTTCGGCACGGCGACGACGTTGCGCGAGGCAAAGGTTCTGCGCGCCGCGGGCGTGGATGCGATCGTGCTGCAGGGCTCGGAGGCGGGCGGACCGCGCTCGAATTTTGAAGACGCCGACGACGTGATGACCGGGCTCGCCGCCCTCGTGCCGCAGGCCGCGCGCGCGACGGGACTTCCCGTCATCGCCGCGGGCGGCGTCTTCGATCCCGCGCAGGCGCTGGGGCTCGCCGTCGCCGGCGCCTCGGGCGTGATGCTCGGCACGGCGCTCCTCGGCACCAAGGAGTCGCTCGCGACCCCGTACGCAAAGCAGGCGCTCACCTGGGTGAGCGCGGGAAACCTCACGCTCACAAGGCTCTACTCGGGGCGTCTCGAGCGCGTGCTTCGCTCCCCGCTCCTCGACGCGCTCGCCGACTACGTGCCGGGGCTCCCCGCGTGGCCCGCGCCCGAGGCGGTGATGGGGCCCCTCACGGAGGCCGCGGCAAGGCAGGGCCGCGAGGAGCTAGAGGCCGTGCGGCTCGGCGAATCCGCCGGACGGAGCCTCGACCGCGACTGCGCGGGGGCGGTGAAGCGCATCGCCTCGCTCCTCGTCTGAGGAAGCCTGAATGAAGAACGCCCGGCCGTTTTCCGACCGGGCGCTGTCATCCTGAGGAGCTGAATCGGATCAATAGCCGAGGAGCTTCATCACCGGGAAGGCGAGCAGCGGGGCGAGGAAGGCCGAGATGATGCCCGAGACGCCCATCGCGAGGCCGGAGAAGGCGCCCGCGCGCTGGCTGATCTGGAAGGCCGCGCCCGTGCCCATGCCGTGGGCGGCGACGCCGAGCGCGCAGCCGCAGACGCTGTCGGGCTTGATGCGGGCGATGCGGAAGACCGAGCGGCAGATGATCGAGCCCGTCATGCCGGTGAGCACGACGAAGCAGGCCGTGAGGTCGGGCATGCCGCCGATGCTCTCCGAAATGCCCATGGCGATCGGGGTCGTGACGGACTTCGGCACGAGCGAGAGGAGGGTGTCGGCCGAGACGCCGAACGCCGCGCCGATGAGGATCACAGAGACCATCGCGGCCGTGCAGCCCGCGACGAGGCCGATCGAGAGCGGGAGCCAGAGCTGCACGAGCTTGCCGCGCTGGCGGTAGATCGGCACGGCGAGCGCGACCGTCGCCGGCCCGAGCAGGAAGTGGATGAAGCCCGCGCCGGCGAAGTACGTCTCGTAGGGCACGCCCGTGACGACGAGCGTGAGGATGAGCAGGATCACCGCGATGATGATCGGGCTCGCGAAGGGGTTGAACTTCGCCGCCTTGAAGACGAACTGGCCGAAGACATAGAAGCCGAGCGTGAGGCAGAGCCAGAACGCCGGGTTGGTCTCGAGGTGCTCAAAGGCGTCGAGGAGAAGCGCTTCCATCTTCAGTCCTCCTCCTCGATCTTCATGAGTTTCTCGACGAGCATGATCGTCCAGCCCGTGACGAGCATCGCGATGATGGTCGAGGCGATGAGCGCGATCATGATGCCCACGCCCTCGTTCATGAAGCGCTGGCCGTGGCGGATGATGCCGACGCCGGCGGGCACGAAGAGGAGCGAGAGGTTGGCGAGGAGCGCGTTCGCCGACGGGATCACCTTCTCGACGAGATCGTCCTTCACGAAGAAGGAGAGAAGGAGCAGCGTCATGCCGATGACGGGGCCCGGGACGGGAATGCCGGTGAGACGGCTGATGAGTTCGCCGACGATCTGGTAACCAAGAACGATAGCGATGGAGGCAAGCATATTATTAGGGACTTCTTCCGCATTGTCCGCGGGGCGGCGGCGGTGAAGGATTCGGGTCCCTCGAAGGATGTTCGGGTCGCTGGCCTCGCGTGTTGGATAATTGGAAGGCGAATTCTGTCACGCTTTTCGGCGTCCGCCTGTCCGGGGATGCCGCTTTTT